>DASQVO010000222.1:0-31005 GCA_035640715.1 Streptosporangiaceae bacterium | reverse complement strand
GACACAGGACGCCCACATCGATCCCGGCGAGCATTTCTCTGCGCATCCGGATTACGTCCGCACATGGCCGCCGCACTGCGTCGCGGGGACGCCCGGCGCGGACTTCCACCCCGGCCTGGACACGAAACCGGTGGAGGCGGTATTCCGCAAGGGCGCGCACGCCGCCGCGTACAGCGGCTTCGAGGGCGCCGACGAGGCGGGAACGCCGCTGGCCGACTGGCTGCGCGAACGCGGCGTCACGGAGGTCGATATCGCCGGGATCGCCACCGATCATTGCGTGCGCGCGACTGCGGCGGACGCGGCACGCGGCGGGTTCGCCACGCGGGTGCTGCTGGGTCTCACGGCGGGCGTCGCACCCGGCACTACGGCTCGCGCTCTCACCGAACTGCGCGATGCCGGTGTCGAGCTCATCGGCACACCGATCCTCCTCTCCTGACCGTGACCGGCACGGCCGGGCAGGCGCCCATCACGCACTACTGGCGGTGACGTTGCCAATGCTTAACGAATAGGCGCACAATGGACATAGCTGGCCCCCGGGACCCACCCCACCCCATCCCCCGGGGGCCTTTTACACGTCGAGCGACCGCGCATGCCGGTCCCGCAAGCTGACGGCCGCTATCGGCCAGCATCGCCGCCGCCACCGAAGCTCAGTTCACACAGGGAATGCCGTTCTTCGCGCCGACGGCGCCGCCCTGCGGGCCGGTGGTTGGGGATAACCACCGCCAGTCCGCTTAATCACCCATGCGGAGGCTAGCTATGATGCTCTCTTTTGCAGGATGCAGCGGCTAACATCTGGGAATAATGACCGAGCCACGATGGCACGACGCGGATCCGCGCCCGCCGTACAGCGGCGGGCGGGGACCTGCTGTCCCCGGGCCCCGCCGCCGCCCCGCGCCGCGCACGCCATACAGCGCCCCGCCCGAACCCGACCCCGCGCCCCGCCGCCGCCCCGCGCCGCGCACGGGCAATCCCGGCCCGCGTGGGCAAGCCCGCAAGCGGCAATCGCCGCCCGGCCTGACGTATGGCCAGTGGGGAACGCTGCCCGGGCGGCTCGGGGCTTACATGATCATCGGCGCTGCCGCGCTCGGCGCGATTATCACCATGCTGGCCGGGAGCGAGCCCGGGCTTGTGCTCGGCATCTTTCTCGTCGCCGGGACGGTAGCCGCTGCCCTCGCCGTCCGGCCCCAAGCCGTCTTCCTGCTCATCCCGGTGCCGGCGCTGACTTATGTGCTATCTGCCGCAGCAGCCGGGCTGATCCACGACCAGGCCACCGATACGTCCCGTACGACGCTCGCGCTCAGCGCAGTCCAGTGGATCGCCAGCGGATTTGTCGCGATGACCGCCGCCACCGTGCTGGTGATCGCGATAACCATCGCCCGGGAGCTTCGGCAAAGGCGCGACCCGCGCCGTCCCAGCTCCCCTCCGTCTCCACGGGGTGCTGCGCGGGCGGCCAACCGCCCGCGCCGCGCCCAGGCCGCCCGGAGCCCTTCGGCACGGCGCGGCCCGGGGCGCGATGACGATGACCTGGCCGCCACAGCCTTGCGTCCGGCCGGGCCCCGGCGCCCGCGGGATTAGCGGCCAGATGAGGCCCAGCGGCGGATCATCGCGATCCGGGCGCTGATCTGGTCCGCGGTGGCCTGTGGCAGCGGCGGTCCGCCGCAAGCGCGGCGCAGGTCCGCATGGATGACGCCGTGCGGCTGTCCCGTCCGGTGATTCCACGCGCCGACGAGGCCGTTCAGCTCCTTGCGCAGCGCGGCGAGCGCTTCGCGGCTGACCGGAGGCGCCCCAGCTTCCGCCCCGTTGGCACCAGCCGTCCCCTCTCTGGCTCCTAGAGCACCTTCACCGCCCGCGGCAGCTTGACCACCATCGGCCATACCAGCAAAGCCGATCACGTTCGTCCCGCGGGCGGCGGCCGGACCGGCCGGCTGCGCCCCGTGAGCGTGCCCATTGCCCGCGGCACCCCGGGACCGCGCCCTCAGCTGCTCCGCCTGGCGCTTGCGCAGCAACTGCGCCACCTGCTCCGGCTCGAGGAGCCCGGGCAGGCCGAGGAAGTCTTCTTCCTCGGGAGAGCCCGGCGCGGTCGCCGTGCCGAACTCACCGCCGTCGTACAGCACGCGGTCGAAATGCGCCGACGCGTGCAGTGCCTTGAAAGGCGCCTCCGTGAGCGCCTCAGCCGTGTCACGCCGGCGCTGCGCCTCGGCCAGTTCCTGTTCCTCGGGCGCGTCGGCCGTGCGAGCCAGCACATGGTCCCGTTCGGCCTCGAGCTCTGCGGCGTAGGCCAGCAGGGCCGGCACGGAGGGCAGGAACACCGACGCGGTCTCGCCGCGGCGGCGCGCGCGGACGAAACGCCCGACGGCCTGCGCGAAGAACAGAGCGGTGCTGACGCTCGTCGCGTAGACGCCGACCGCGAGACGGGGGATGTCCACGCCTTCGGACACCATGCGGACGGCTACCATCCAGCGGTCGTCCGACCCGGCGAACGCCCCGATCTTGCGGCTGGCCGCCGGATCGTCGGACAGCACCACCACCGGGCGCTTCCCGGTGATCCGGCGCAGCAGCGCCGCGTAGGCCCGGGCATCCTCGTGATCACCGGCGATCACGAGCCCGGCCGCGTCGGGCATGGCCCGGCGCACCTCGGTGAGCCGCCGGTCGGCCGCTTCCAGCACCCGGATGACCCATTCACCGGCCGGGTCGAGGGCGGTCCGCCACGCCTGCGCGATCTGCTCCTTCGTCATCGGGGTGCCGAGGGTGGCAGTGATCTCGTCGCCGGCCCGGGTACGCCAGCTCATCTCGCCCGAGTAGGCGAGGAAGATCACTGGCCGGACGACTCCGTCCTCGAGGGCGGGCGCGTAGCCGTACACATAGTCCGAAGAGCTGCGCTTGGACCCGTCCGGCTGCTCTTCGTAGGTGACGAAGGGGATGGGGCTGGTATCGCTGCGAAACGGCGTGCCAGTCAGCGCGAGCCGCCGCCGGGCCGGATCAAACGCCTCCCGGACGGCCTCACCCCAGGAAAGCGCATCGCCTGCGTGGTGAATCTCGTCGAAGATCACCAGGGTGCGCCTGCCCTCCGTGCGCTGCCTGTGCAGCGCGGGATGCGCGGCCACCTGCGCGTACGTGACGGCCACGCCCGCGAAGTCGGCGGAGGTGCGCCCCTGGGAGTTGCGGTAAGCGGAGTCGAGCGCGATACCGAAGCGGAGCGCCGCGGCGGCCCACTGATGCTTGAGGTGCTCGGTGGGCGTGACCACTGTCACGGCGGCGACCTCTCGGCGGGCGAGCAGCTCGGCAGCGACCGTCAGTGCGTATGCGGTCTTCCCGGCCCCAGGCGTCGCGACAAGCAGGAAATCGCGCCGGGGCAGACGGAAGTACTCGACGTACGCCTCCCGCTGCCAGGTGCGCAGCGAACCGAGAAGGTCATGCCGGACGAAGGCGTGATGACTCTCGTCTCCATCCGGAGACGCCACCTCGAGGCCGCTCACCGCCGGGAGGTGCGAGGGGTTGTCTTACCTCCGGGCCAGCACAGGCAGCGGCTCACTCGCCGCCCTCGGGGAGCGACTCGTAGATTTCCTTGCACTCGGGGCAGACAGGAAACTTCTTCGGGTCCCTGCTCGGCACCCAGACCTTGCCGCACAGCGCGACAACCGGCTCCCCCGTCACGGCACTCTCGACGATCTTGTTCTTGTCGACGTAGTGAGCGAACCGCTCGTGGTCCCCGTCGCCGTGGGAAAGATCCGGCCGGACATCGGTCTCGGTGCGGATGCCGCTGTCTGGAAGAACCTCGGTACTCATCTGCCCCAGTCTAAGGCCGCGCCGATGACCCAAGCCAAACTTCGCACGCCGGAGGTGAGTAAGTTCAGGCCCGGGTCGTCGGGATATGTCGCCGTGAAGGCCGTCTCGCCGCCCTGCCGGCGCAGCACGGATGCCCAGAGCCCATCGGGCTCGTCGTAGAAGGCGTCCGCGGGCTCCGCGGACAGCACGTACCACGCGCCCTCATCGATTTCCGCCTTCAGTTGGCCGGGGCCCCAGCCGGCATAGCCGGCGTACACGCGCAGCCGGTTGATCGCGGGCGCGAGCAGGTCCGGCGGCGCATCGAGATCGACGAGACCGAGCCGGGATATGGCCGGGGTGCCGTCCAGCGCGTGCCAGCCGAGTGGCTCGGCGTCTCCCGGCACCAGGGCTAGCGCGAGAGCACTGTTCGGGGCCACGGGACCACCCTTGAACACCACGGAAGGGCCCGTCACTAGGTCCGACCATGGCTCAAGTACCCGGCCCACCGGGATGTCGGTTGGCCTGTTCAGCACGACGCCGAGGGTCCCTTCACCAGGCTCGTGCTCCACGATGAGAATGACGGTGCGGCGGAAGTTGGGATCGGCGAGCACCGGGGTAGCGACGAGCAGGCAACCTGTCAGGCTGTCCGTGGCCATTTCGTTCATGTGCCCATCATCGTGCCTACTTAACGACGCTCACGTGATCCCGGCGGCGTGTCCTTTCACCCAGGCGCTCCTTGCTGGTCAGCCTACCGCCCGTCACCCGGATCCGCCTCACGGACCGCCGCCGCAACCGCCGACGCCACGTCCGGGTGGAAGACCGAAGGGATGATGTAGTTCGGCCCGAGTTCGTCGGCGGAGACCACGTCCGCGAGTGCCCGCGCCGCGGCGACCAGCATGTCATTGGTGATCGTCCGGCTCTGCGCGTCGAGCAGCCCGCGGAAGACGCCCGGGAAGGCGAGCACGTTGTTGATCTGGTTAGGGTAGTCGCTGCGGCCCGTGGCGAGCACCGCCGCGTACTCCCTCGCCTCATCCGGATCCACCTCGGGATCGGGGTTGGCGAGCGCGAAGACGATGGCGCCCTTCTTCATGGCCGCGATATCGGCGCCGTGCAGAATGCCCGGCGCTGAGACCCCGATGAACACGTCGGCGCCCCTGACCGCGCCGCGCAGATCACCGTCATAACCGGCGGAATTGGTGTTATCGGCGATCCAGCGGAGGTTATCGTTCGCCTCCAGGTCCCCCCTCCCCCGGTGCACTGCACCTTTGTCATCGCAGACCAGCACATCCTTTGCGCCGGCGGCGAGCAGCAGGCGCAGCACCGCCGATCCGGCGGCGCCGGCGCCCGCCATCGCGATCTGGACGGCGGCGAGATCCTTGCCCACCACACGCAGCGCATTGGTCAGCGCGGCCATCACGACGATCGCCGTGCCGTGCTGGTCATCGTGGAAGACCGGGATGTCGAGGAGGCTGCGGAGCCTGCGCTCCACCTCGAAGCAGCGGGGTGCGCTGATGTCCTCCAGGTTGATGCCGCCGAAAGCCGGCGCGATCACCTGCACCGTCCGGACGATCTCATCGGTGTCCTGGGTGTCGAGGCAGACCGGCCACGCGTCGATGCCGGCGAAGCGCTTGAACAGCGCCGCCTTGCCCTCCATCACGGGCAGCGCGGCGTACGGCCCCACGTTGCCGAGGCCGAGCACCGCGGATCCGTCGGTCACGACGGCGACGCTGTTCCGCTTGATGGTAAGGCGGCGCACGTCATCGGGATTCCTGGCGATCGCGAGCGAGACCCGCGCCACGCCAGGCGTATAGGCCATGGAAAGCTCGTCCCTGGTGCGCAGCGGCACCTTCGAACGCATCTCGATCTTGCCGCCGAGGTGCAGCAGGAAGGTCCGGTCGCTGACCTTGTGCACCGCGACATCGGGCAGCGACGACAGCGCGGCGACGATCGCATCGGCGTGGGCGGTATCCCTGGCGGCGCACGTCACGTCTACCCGCAGCCGCTCGTGGCCGGCGGCATTGACGTCAAGGGCGGTGACGACTCCCCCGGTGTGCTCCACGGCCCTGGTGATCTCGCTGACGGCGCGCCCGCGCGAGCCAACCTCCAGCCGCACGGTGATGGAATACGAGACGCTCGGCGCCATGGCCACGATAAGTTCCGCCTTCCCCGGCACAGTGTCTTATTCAAAAGTTCGCGGCATTCAAACGACCTGCTGCGGTTGCCACCGGCCCGCGCACCGCGAGTGGTGCTCTGCCGCTGACCGCGTTGTGACCAAGGGTACGATGCCGGCCGGCCGCAGTATCCGGTTCCCCGAGCGCGTACTCTGCAAAGATGGCGCGGAATACTGCGGTCAGCGATGCGATGAAGCAGTCGCCGCCGGGAGCCGGGCAGGCGGCAGATGCTGGCCGGGGGCCGACGGCATCCCCGCACGCTGCAACGATCGACGCGACGCGGCTCCGGGTGGCTATCGCGCGGCTATCCAGGCGGCTCCGCCACCACGAGCTTGCCGGGCTGACCCCTACGCAGCTCTCGGCGCTCGCCACCGTCGAACGGGCGGGACCACTGCGACTGGGTGACGTCGCCGCGGCCGAGGGGATCGCGCCGTCCACGCTTACCCGGATCGTCACCGCGCTGGAGGAGTGCGCGTATGTCAAGCGGTGCGCGGTACCGGGCGACGCGCGGGCAAGCACGCTGGCGATCACGGCACGCGGGCACGAGGTGCTCGAGCGCATCCGCCAGGAGAACACGGCGATACTCACCGAGAGCCTGATGATGCTGCCACCGGAGCAGATCGAGGCGCTGGCGGCTGCCCTGCCCGCGCTGGAGCAGCTCGCCGAAGTGGACTCCCGCGACGCCCGCCAGCGCTGACCCGCCGCCCGCCCTGGCGGGCGTGGTCAGAAGAGGAGGCTGGACAGCGCTGCCCGGGCCTTGCTAACCCGCGGGTCCCCCGGCGGGAAGGCGTCGAACAGGCTGACCAGGTGCGCCCGCGTGCGGTCCCGCTCCTGCTCCGACGTCCGCCTGACAACGCCCAGGAGCCGGTCGAAGGCCTCCTCGACCTTGCCTGCCGCCAGGTCGATGTCGGCGACGCGAAGCTGCGCGTCGACGTCGTCCGGGCGCCCGGCTGCCTCCCGCCGGGCGCGGGCCTCGTCATAGGAGCCCAGCCGCCGGGACAACTCGACCCGCGCCAGGCCGACCTTGGCCACCTGATCCGCCGGCGATTGCGCCAGGACCTTGCGGAAGGCGTCCGCAGCAGCGTCCATGTCTCCGCGTTCCATAGCCTGCTGCGCCTCGGCATATACCGGGTTCACCGCCCCAGGCCCGGCCGCGCCCGGCCCGCCCCGTCTGCCCGGCCCGGCGGGCGGCATGCCCGCCGGGCCGGCCTGCCGCCCGTCGGGCTCCGCCTTTCCACCGCCCCCTCCGGGACGAACGCCGAGCTGCTCAGCCGCCGCCATGAGCTGGCCGAGCCACTGGCGCACCTGCGCCTCCGGCATAGCGCCGAGGAAGCCGTCCGCGAGCTGGCCGCCGATCACCGCGACCACCATGGGGATGCTCTGCACCTGCAGCGCCTGGGACAGGCGCGGATTCGCGTCGACATCGACCTTGGCGAGTATCCACTGCCCGGCCGCTTCCTCCGCAAGCTTCTCAAGCACCGGGCTGAGCTGCTTGCAGGGGCCGCACCAATCGGCCCACAGGTCGACGATGACCGGCGTGGTCCGGGAACGCTCGACGACCAGGCTGTTGAAGGTCTCTTCCGTGACATCGATGACGGCGTTGCCCGTGCCGCCTGGCGTGCCTGTCTGGGCCGCCGCCTGCTGCCTGCGCTGTGCGGCTGCCTGCCGTGCGCCAAGATCGACGGCACCGTAAATCGAAAAATCCCGCGGCTGCATGACTCCATCCTGCCGCATGCCCGCGGCTGCTTGACCGGGACTGCACGCCTACACCGGACGAATCGGCGGAAGGAAGCGCCAATTCTCAGGCAATGACCGTTCCGCACCACAATCCGGCGCATCCCGGCCAGCGCAACGGCCCGCCGGCGGAGTCAGCACCGGGACGTCGCAGACCCGGCGGCCCGCAGCGGCGCCCTCTCGTCGCGGGCTGTCAACGGGGTAAGCGCCCGGTCGGCCGTCAGAAGCCGGGCGGCTCGGAGTAGGCGCCCCACTCATCGCGGAGGGCGCCGCAGATCTCACCCAGGGTTGCCTCGGCACGCGCCGCGTCCAGCATGGGCGGCACTATGTTGTCGCCTGAACGTGCCGCGCTGACCATCGCGGCCAGTGCCGGCTCGACGGCGCGCTGATCCCGCCCGGCGCGGCGACGGACCAGGTCACGGACCTGCGCACGTTCCACCTCGTGGCTCACCTGCAGGATCTTCAGCGGCTGCCCCACCGTCTCGGTGTGGGCGTTCACGCCGACGATCCTCTTCGTCCCTTTCTCCAGCTTCTGCTGGTAGGCAAATGACGCCTCGGCAATCTCCGACACGAACCAGCCGTCGGCGATTCCCCGCAGAATTCCCGCGGTCATCGAACCGTCCGGGCTCATCGCCCGGATCCTCGCGAAGATCCCCTCGGCCGCCGATTCCAGCCGGTCGGTGAGGGCCTCCAGGTACCAGGAGCCGCCGAGCGGGTCCGCCACGCTCGCCACGCCGGTCTCTTCCATGATCACCTGCTGAGTACGCACCGCGATCTCGGCCGCCCTCTCGCTCGGCAGGGCAAGCACCTCGTCAAGGGCGTTGGTATGCAGGGAATTCGTCCCGCCGAGAACAGCAGCGAGCGCCTCGATCGCCGTCCGGACGATGTTGTTATCCGGCTGCTGGGCAGTCAGCGACACGCCAGCCGTCTGCGTGTGGAACCGCAGCCACTGAGCCCGTTCGGTTCGCGCGCCGAAGACATCACGCATCCAGCGCGCCCAGATGCGGCGCGCGGCGCGGAACTTGGCGATCTCCTCGAAGAAGTCGATGTGCGCGTCGAAGAAGAACGACAAGGCCGGCCCGAACTGGTCCACGTCAAGGCCCCGCGACATGCCCAGCTCGACATAGCCGAACCCGTCCGCCAGCGTGAAGGCGAGCTCCTGAGCGGCAGTCGAGCCCGCCTCCCTGATGTGGTAACCGGACACCGAAATGGGCTTGTACTGGGGTGTGTGCCGTCCGCAGTACTCCATCAGGTCGCCGATCAGCCGCAGGTGGGGCTCGGGCGCGAACAGCCATTCCTTCTGGGCGATGTACTCCTTGAAGATGTCGGTCTGCAACGTGCCGTCCAGCGTGGAGACGTCCGTGCCCTGGCGTTCCGCGGCGACCAGGTACATGCAGAACAGCGGAACCGCCGGGCCGCTGATCGTCATGGAGGTGGTGATGTCGCCGAGCGGGATGCCGGAGAACAGGATCTCCATGTCGGCTGCCGAGTCGATGGCGACGCCGCAGTGCCCGACCTCGCCGAGTGAGCGCGGGTCGTCGGAATCCCGGCCCATCAGCGTCGGCATGTCGAATGCCACCGACAGGCCCGTGCCGCCCGCGCGGAGCAGCATCTTGTACCGCTCATTGGTCTGGCGGGCATTGCCGAATCCGGAAAACTGACGGATCGTCCACGGTTTGCCGCGGTAACCCGCCGGATAAAGGCCGCGGGTGAACGGGTACTCTCCCGGCCACCCGATCCGCTCCATGCCCGGCACCCGCGCGCCGTCGGGCGGCCCGTACACCGGATCGACATCCAGGCCGGACAGCGTGGTGAAGTCCTCATCGCGCTTGCGGGCCTCGTCATACCGCCGCTGCCAGCGCTCCCGGCTCTCGCTCAGCTGGCCGGCGACCGCATCTGCCGCCGGCTCCGGGACGGCCTGCCTGTCCATGTCGACGCCTCCGGGTCAAGTCTAAGCGGGGTCCCGGCTGCCACCGTGACTTCGTTCGGGCTGACATGGGGCCGTGCCCTGCCGGAACCGGTGTGCAGGAATTTGTCAGGAAAATAAGCGATTCATCCAACCGCCGCGACCGGTGCGTCGTCTCAGAGAACGGCCCGGGCGTTACAGGGGTGCGCCTGGACCGGATCCTCGTCGGCCGGGCGAATGTGTGGTAGAACTTTGGAAACTCTCACGTATGGTGTCAGGCATCCCCAAATGGGGCACGATGCCGCGACGGTAACGACGTCCCACCCGACCGCGCCGCAGCCCACGTCGGCCGTCAGCGAGGGGATCCCGGTGCGCAGCTTTGGGAAGACCGACTGGGCGGCGGCTGAGGAACTGTTCAACAGTACGTATCCCCGGCTGGCCGGATGGGTGCGGCGGCTCGTTGACGACGACGAGACCGCGCACGAGATCGCATCCGAGGCGTTCACGCGGCTCCTCGCCCGCTGGTCCACCCTCGACAGCCCGCAGAGTTACCTTTACATGATCGCGACCAACCTGATCCGGGACCACTGGCGCAGGACGGAACGGGAGAGAAGGGCCATCCGCAGCATCACCGCCGGCACCTCGCGGGATCCGGTATCGCATCCCGCGCAGGACGTGGACGTCCGCAACCTCATCCAGGCGCTGCCGCAGCGGATGCGGAACGCGTTCCTGCTGCACTATTACGGCGGGTTCGGCGTCCGCGAGGTTGCCGCGCTGCTCGGGCGGCCGGAAGGCACGGTCAAGGCGGATCTTTTCCAGGCGCGGACACGGCTGAAGGCCACCCTGGGGGAATCCGATGGATGACCATCGCGAGGACGTCGATACCTGGCTGCATGCGCGGATAGACCCGCTGCCGCCGCCCCCCGGCACGTTCGAGCTGATCAAGCGCCGCGCCCGGCGCCGACGGTACCGCCGGGCAGCGGCATCCGCCGCCACGGTCGCGGCCGTCATCGCCGCCATCATCGTGGTACCGCGGCTGGCCACCTCGGTGCTACACGTCACCACGAGCAACGGGAGAAGCGTGGCGGCGAACCCCACTCCGGCCGCCGGGGCGGGCGCCGGGGCGGCCGGCCGCGCGCCGAAGGCCTCGAGCACCCCGGACGCAGGTGCCCCGAGCGGGGGAAGCCCGGCCGTCGGCGCGGGCGGCGCCGCGGTGTCGCCGGTGCCGCCGGACTTCGCCGCCACCTCGGTGACGTTCGTCGGGCTCAGGACCGGATGGGTCATCGGCCAGGCCGGTGCCCCGCACCGGCCGTGCTCGACGAAGTACTGCACGTCCGTCGCGCGCACGGACGATGCCGGGCAGAGCTGGTCCGGCGTGCCCGCGCCGCTTGCCGGCGCTCCTGACGGGTCATCCGGCGTCAGCCAGATACGCTTCCTCAACACCAGCGATGGCTGGGCGTTCGGCCCGGAGCTGTTCGCGACCCACGACGGCGGCCAGCACTGGACCAAGATCCCCACTGGGGGCCGGCGCGTCACAGACCTGGAAGCCGCCGGCGACCGCGCGTTCGCGGTATTCGCCAGCTGCGGCGGAACGGGAGCGGGCTTCGCCGCCCAGTGCACGAGCTTCAGCCTCTACTCGACCACGGCGGGAAGCGACACCTGGGCGCCTGTGCCCGGGCCCGTCACCGGCCTCAGCGACGGCGGTCAGGCTACATCGGTGTCGCTGGTGCTCACGAGCGGCCGCGGCTACCTGCTCGCGCCCGGCGGCAGCCTTTACGCCGGGCCGGCCCGCGGCAGCGGTCCCTGGCAGCAGGTCGGCCCGGGCCCGTCGGGCAGCGCAAGCCCGGCGGGCAGCGCAAGCCCGGCGAGCAGCGCAAGCCCGGCGAGCAGCGTGGGCCCGGTGGGCAGCGTGGGCTGCAGCACCGGGGCGGCCCAGCAGGACGGGCAGCCCTCCGGCGCGATGCTCGCCGCCGCGAGCTCATCTGACCTGGTGCTGGCGTGCGCCGCAGGCTCAGGAGCCGGCGGCGCGCAGGTCTTCACCTCCTCCGACGGAGGCACCACCTGGCAGCAGGCCGGCACCGCACCGGGCGGCGGGACCATCACCTCGGTGGCGGCGCAGCCAGGCGGCGAGATCGTGATCGCGACGGCCGGCGGCATCGACACCTCACATGACGGCGGCGCCAGCTGGCAACAGGCCACCCTGGGCGCCGCAGGCCCATCGGGCGGCTTCAGCTACGTCGGTATGACCAGCGTCGATCAGGGTGTCGCCGTGCCCGCCGACCCGGACGAGCACGCGGTCTGGTTCACCTTCGACGGGGCCAGGAGCTGGCGGCGCTACGCCATCAAGAACTTAGGTGCGGTGCACTAGGCGCCGGTCCCCGGGTCCCGGCCGGCGAGGGCGTCGTCGAGGCGCTGCGCGGCGATCTCGGCGAAGTCATGGTCCACCTCAGCCACGCACGCGAGGCGCCCCGTCTCCACGGCGGCGACCGAGGCCGATGCCAGGCCGCCGAAAGGCTCCCAGATCACGTCGCCCGGTACCGTGACCGCCGCCAGGATACGCCGCATGAACGCCAGCGGCTTCTGGTTGAGATGCGCCGCGGACAGGCTGCCCGGGTTGTGGACCCGGGGCGCCGCCCGCCTCATTGTGCCCTTGATGCGCTCGACGCCATGCAGTGGCGCGAGCCGCCAGACGTTGGTGAGCCCGTGGGCGTGCCGCCACCTGTAGCGCAGTGCGTCCCACTCCTTCGCCGTCACCGGTGCCTGGCCGTCAAGCGAGTAGTAGGGCCAGCCCGAACGGGCACCGTGCTCACCGGCGTAAGCGGCAAGGTGCTCCACCATCTCGCCCGGCGGCCAGTACCAGAGCCAGTCCTGAGTGAGGTACTTGCGTGTCGCCGCGTTCCGCACGCCGCAGGCCTCATTCGCCCTGGCCAGCGGCAGGCCGGTCCGCTGCCATTCCCGGCGCAGCCACTGCTGGACGGGCATGGGGCCGCCGGGGCCGCGGATCTCAAAGCGCCGCTGGTAGAAGGCGCACACCTCGGTGACCACCGGGAAGCGCCGGATGGTCTTGCCGTTGACGTTGCCCGCGATGTGGGCGGCACCTTTGTCCCAGGTGACGATCTGCACGTAGTCCCAGCCAAGCTCGGCGAGCAGCGGGTGCACGGTAGCCCAGCCGACTTCGGTGTTCCAGAACCACAGCGTGGCCGACGGGGCCGCGCGGCAGCTCCATGCCGTCACGTGCGGACGGTACCAGTCGGGCAGGCCATCGACGCCGGTCGTGTCACCATGAAAGCCCCGCACGCCATATGCGCCATCGCTGACGATCGCGGCGGGCGCGGGCCAGGCCGCGTAGGCGTCCAGCGCGTCGCCACGGTGCAGCAGGTAAGCGGGCCGGTCCACGCAAGCCTCCCCGCAGGCCGGCACTACGGCCTGTGCTCGCGGCCCCGGCAACCGCCCGGCCTGCCCGGCGTGTCCGCCTGCCCCGGCCCCGGCTCATACCGGAAGCGGCCAGCAGGGCCATTACTTCTGCCGGTATCTCTACCGGCCAGCGGGCCATTCATAGCTGCCGGCTTACAGCTTGCCGGTCAGTTTGCCCTGGTCAGCCTGCCGCAGTCAGCTTGCCGCCGTCAGCTTGCCGCCGTCAGCTTGCCGCCGTCAGCTTGCCGTGGTCAGCCTGCCGTGGTCAGCTGCCCTGTCAGCGCGCCTGCTGATCTGGCTCGGCCGGCTCTATGAGTGCGCCGAGGAGCTCGTCTGCGGCGGCGTAGGGGTCGATCTGGCCGTCAGCGACGCGGGCTGCCAGCGGGCCGAGCGCGCTGCCGCCTGGAAGCCGCATCATCTTGCCGCGCAGGGCCGCGAGCGCGAGCGCTGCGATTTCCTCGCGGGCCCGCGCGAGGCGCCGGCGCTCCCGCTCGCCGGATTTGTCCAGCCAGGACCAGTGCGCGTCCAGCTTCCCGGCAAGGGAATCAATGCCCTCGCCGCTGACGGCGATGGTGGTGACGATGGGCGGCTTCCAGTCATCGTCGGCCCGGTCCGCCAGCGCGATCATGCCGCGCAGGTCCCTGACGGTCTCCTGGGCCTGCGGCCGGTCCGCCTTGTTGACGACGAACACGTCAGCGATCTCGAGGATGCCCGCCTTCGCCGCCTGGATGGCATCACCCATGCCCGGCACCACGAGAACCGCGACGGTGTCGGCCATTGAGGCGATCTCCACCTCGATCTGCCCGACGCCGACCGTCTCGATCAGGATGACGTCAAAGCGCGCCGCGTCGAGTGCCCGGATCACCTGGGGTGTGGCGGCGGCGAGGCCACCGAGATGGCCCCGGCTCGCCATCGACCTGATGAACACGCCGTCGTCGGTGGCGTGGTCCTGCATCCGGACCCGGTCGCCGAGCAGCGCCCCGCCGGTGAACGGCGACGTCGGATCGACGGCCAGCACGCCGACCCGCCGGCCGGCGCGCCGGTAGGCGGCGACGAGCGCGCTGGTCACGGTCGACTTCCCCGCACCGGGCGCGCCGGTCAGTCCGATGACGCGCGCGTTGCCCGCCAGCGGTGCGAGTTCTCTCATCAGCGAGCGGAGAGCGGGCGAACCGTCCTCGATCAGTGAGACCAGCCTGGCCAGCGCCCTGAGGTCGCCATCGTGCGCCCGCCCGATCAGCCCGGCCAGCGCCGCGTCGTCCACCCTGGCCGCTCTGGCCCCGCCACCCGGCCCGGCAGCCCTGGCTGTGCCCGGTCCTGTGTCAGCCACGCCCATCGCTGCTGCCACCAGCGGCCGGCGCGGGGACGCGGAGGACCAGCGCCTCACCCTGGCCGCCGCCCCCGCAGAGCCCGGCCGCACCGAGGCCGCCGCCACGCCGGCGCAGCTCATAGGCGAGATGCAAGGCGATACGGGCACCGGAGGTACCGATCGGGTGGCCGAGCGCGATCGCGCCGCCGTTGACGTTGACCCGGTCAGGGCCGATGCCCAGATCGCGCATGGACTGGATGGCGACGGCCGCGAAAGCCTCGTTGATCTCGATGAGGTCGAGGTCGGCCACGTCCAGCCCGCCCTTGGCCAGTGCCTGGCGGATGGCGTTGGACGGCTGGGAGTGCAGCGAGTTGTCCGGACCCGCCACCGATCCGCTGGGGCCGATCTCGGCCAGGACGTCCGCGCCTAGGGACTCGGCAGTCTCACGCGCCATGACGACTACCGCGCAGGCGCCATCGGAGATTTGCGATGATGACCCGGCCGTGATCGTCCCGTCCGGGGTGAACGCCGGCCGGAGCCGGCTCAGCGACTCGGCGGTGGTCTCCGGCCGCACCCCCTCGTCCTCGTCGAAGATCACCGGATCGCCCTTCCGCTGCGGCACGCGAACGCCGACGATCTCCTCCGCGAGGATGCCGTTCTTGATCGCGGCGGCGGCCCGCTGATGCGACATGGCGGCGAAGGCGTCCTGCGCCTCGCGGCTGATCTCCAGCTTGCCGCCGAGCCGTTCGGTGGACTCGCCCATCGACAGGTGGTCGAACGCGTCGGTCAGGCCGTCCAGGGCCATCGAGTCGGCTAGTTCCACCGGGCCGAACCGGTAACCCGCGCGGGACTTCCGCAGCAGGTGCGGCGCTTGGGTCATCGACTCCATGCCGCCGGCCACCACGATGTCGTACTCGCCGAGCCGCACGAGCTGCGCCGCGTACTTGATCGCGTCCAGCCCCGAGAGGCAGACCTTGTTGATGGTGACCGACGGGACGGTCATGGGGATGCCGGCGGCCACCGCCGCCTGGCGGGAGGGGATCTGGCCCGCCCCGGCCTGCAGCACCTGGCCCATGATCACGTATTCGACCTGCTCGCCGCGCAGGCCGGCGCGGTCCAGCGCGGCCGCGATCGCGATGCCGCCAAGCTCGGCCGCCGAGTAGCCGGCCAGCGATCCGAGCAGGCGGCCAATGGCTGTCCGGGCACCGCCGACGATCACGGGTTCACGCCCGCTGGGCGTTCCGGTGCCGGCTGGCAGGGCTTCGCTCATCCCGACCTCCACTCGTGCGCCCCTCCGCTTGCCCGGGCGCCATCGTTTGCAACGATACCTAGAAGGACGACCGCCAGCGCGGGCGTGCCGAGGCGATGGAGGTGCCCCATGCTGACCCATATCGATCACGTCGGGATCGCGTGCCACGACCTGGAGGAAAAAGTCGCCTTCTACTGCTCCACGTTCGGCCTGACGGTGGTGTCCCGCGAAATCAACGAGGAGCAGGGTGTCCGGGAGGCGATGCTGCGGGTCGCGGCGGCGGAGCCGGGGGGAGGCGGCTATCCGCCGGGGCCCCCGGACCTGCGGTCGGCCGCTGGCCTGCCAGCAGGCCGTGGTCCGCGGCCGGGCGTGAACCCGCCCCCGGGCCCGGACCTGCGGGCCGCCAGTGGAGCGGACCCCGCTGCCCGCGGCGAAGTCGGCCCGGCCACGGCCGGGAGCGTGGGCTTCCCGGTGGGCGATCCCGGGATCGCACCCATAGCGGCCTCCTACATCCAGCTCCTCGAGCCCCTGCGGCCGGATTCCCCGGTCGGCAAGTTCCTCGCCCGCCGCGGGGAAGGGCTGCATCACGTCGGCTACGGCGTTACGGACATCAGGGCCGCGCTCGCGGCGATCGGTGCCATGGGGGTCCGGCTCATCGATGAGCGGCCCAGGCACGGATCCATGGGTGCCTCGATCGCGTTCCTGCATCCGGCGGATGTGGGCGGGGTCCTCACCGAGCTGGTGCAGCCCGCGGACCTGCCCGGGCCGCCCGGCGATCCCGGCTGGCGGTGAGCCGCTGCACCACGAAACCGCCACTTAAATATGGTTAATGTCCGATATGGTGCTATTATAGAGAGAGGGCAACAGAATCCACCGATGGGGAAGTCCGAAGGAACCGCCAACGCCCCGCAGGGCGGAGTAGTCTGCCAGCTACCGGGTAAGAGAATCGCGGAAGTCCGCCACGACCGGATGAGGCGCTGTCGTTCCAGACGGTGTAGCCTACCCGGCGGACAACGAGATAATCGCCTGCCCCCCGCCTGCCGCTCCGTCTAACCAGGATTAGGCCACATGCAATCCGATATTGACGCACAGCTCACCAACTTCTTTGAAGACACGCAGCCGCGCGAGTTCGCGAAAGTGATGCGCGGATACGACCCTCAGCAGGTCAACGAGCATCTCGCCCAGATCGAGGGGGAGTTGCGCCAGCACAAAGACCAAATCCAGGCGATGCACCGGGAGCTTGCTGAGGCTCACCGGCAGCTGCAGGAACAGGAACGGCCCACGTACTCCGGCCTGGGCGCGCGAATCGAGCAGCTGCTCAGGCTGGCCGAGGAGCAGGCGACCGAGCTTGTCCAGGCCGCCAGGTCCGAGGCCAACGAGATCAAGGCCGCCGCGAAGGTGGACGGCGCCGAGGTACGCGCCTCAGCGGAGAACGAGGCGGCCGAGCTGCGCGCGATCGCCAAGCGCGAGACTGACGACCTGCGGAGCGCGGCTGAGCGTGAGGCCGACTCGATCATGACGAAGGCCCGCCGGGAGGCGGACGAGCTCACCTCGACCACTGAGCGCGAGGTCGCCAAGCTGCGCGCCACGGCAGATCACGAGATTGCCGAGAAGCGGGCGGCGGTGGAGCGCGACATCGCCAAGCTCCGGACCACCACCGAGCGCGAGGTAGCTCAGCTCAAGGCGTCCGCCAAGCGGGAGCGGGACGAGATCCTCACCACCTCGAAGCGCCAGGCGGACGAGATGCGCAGCCAGGCGCAGCGGATCCTCGAGGAGAGCGAGGCCCAGCGGGCACAGGCCGAGGCCGAGTTCGAGATCCAGCTCGCGGCACGCCGGGAAGAGTCCGAACGGCAGGAAGCCGAGCGTCTGGCGGCCGCGCAGTCCGCCACCCAGAAGCTCGTCTCCGAGGCGGAGCAGCGAGCTTCCACGGCCGAGCAGCGGGCAGCCAAGGCGAGCGCCCAGGCCGAGCAGACCAGGCGCGATGCCGACCAGCACGCGAAGCAGCTTGTCAGCAACGCCAAGAAGAACGCGGACCAGATCGTCAGCCAGGCGAAGAGCCAGGCGGATCAGCTGCTGGCCGAGACCAAGGCCGAGGCCGAGCGGGTCCGCGCGGCGGCGCAGCGCCAGGTGGACGACCTGACCCGGCAGAAGGACAGCATCAGCGGCCACCTCGCACAGCTCCGCCAGCTGCTCGGCGGCGGAGTTGGCGGCATGGACGACACCCTGCAGCCGTCGCCGTCAAGGCCAGCGATCGGCGCGGACGCGCCACGGCCTTCGTCCGCAGCATCCCCGGTGCAGGGCGCCGCTCCGAAATCCTCCGATGGGGACAGCGCCTCCCGGGCGGCGACAGCGCAGACACCCGCGCAGCGGTCGGCGGCGGCTCCCTCCGGCGGCGCTAACGGCGTGGCGGCCCGCAACGCCTCCGCGGACAGTGGCGTCAAGCAGTCGGCCGGCGCCAAGGCCGCCGCGGAGGACGACGAGAACTGGTGGACCGAGTAGGAACACGGCGGCCCCATCCTTGACGGTTCCGCCGCGGACGGTGAAGGGCCAGGCCCCGGAGCGGGGACCTGGCCCTTCAGCTTGTCTTGGTGCGGAATCTTGGTGCGGACGTCACATCGCCGTCTGCCCGCCGTCCACCACCAGTACCTGGCCGGTCATGTAGGACGAGGCGTCGCTGGCCAGGAAGAGGGCCGGCCCGGTCATCTCCGCAGGGGTGGCCCAGCGGCCCATCGGGACGTTCGCGACGGTGGCTTTCCGGCCCTCCTCGTTGTCCCACAGGTAGCGGTTGAGCTCGGTCGCGGTCCATCCGGGGCAGAGCGCGTTGACCCGGACGCCCTGGGCGGCCCATTCCACAGCCAGCGTCTTCGTGAGCGAGACGATGGCGGCCTTGGCCGCGCCGTAGTGCGCCATGAACGGCGACGCGCCGAGCCCGGCCACGGAAGAGACGTTGATCACCGATCCGGTCCCCCGCTCGGTGAGGTGCCGGCCGGCCGCCTGGCAGACAAACAGAGTGGAGTCCACGTTCAGCCGCATGATCTTATGCCAGCCCGGCACCCGCATATCGAGAACGGGCACCGAGAAGTTGTTGCCCCCGGCGTTGTTCACGATGATGTCCAGGTGCCCGAGGCGGCTGACCGCCTCGTCGACCGCGCTGGACACCGCCTCCTCCTGGGTCACGTCCGCCGGGATGACGACCGCCTTCCGGCCGAGGTCGGTCACCTCGCGCGCGGTTTCCTTCAGCCCTTCCTCACTCCGCGCGACCAGGGCAACATCGGCGCCGGCGGCGGCGAAGGCGGCGGCGATCACCCGCCCGATACCGCGGGAGGCTCCGGTGACGAAGGCAGTCTTGCCAGTCAGGTCGAACGGCGTCACGGTAAGTCCTTCCATTCGGTGGGCAGTGGGAGTGCGGCGGGGTTGACCCGGCGCACGATCTCGGTCAGCACGATACGGACATAGGGCTCGCCGACCCACAGGTGCTTGGCCCGGTCCACCGCGATGAGGTTGGCCTGGGGCACCCGGGCGAAGCGGCGCCGCGCCTCGCCGGGCCGGAGATAGTCGTCCAGTTCGGGGACCAGCACGGTGAGCGGCTTGCCGGAGGCTGCCCACGCGTCGAGGTCGGCATCGGTGGCCCGGTGGAGTGCGGGCGAGAGCAGGATCGCGCCCTCCACGCCTGGGTCGATCCCCCATTTCAGCGCCAGCTCCGTACCGAACGACCAGCCGACCAGCCACAGTCGCGGCAGGTTCTGCGCGGTCGCGTACTCGATCGCCGCCGCGACATCGTGCCGTTCGGTGTCGCCGTCGCCGAATTCGCCCTCACTCGTGCCCTGCTCCGACGATGTGCCCCGGGTGTTGAACCTCAGGACGGCCAGGTCGGCCACGGCCGGGAGCCGGAACGAGGCCTTGCGCAGCACGTGGCTGTCCATCATCCCGCCGTGGGTCGGCAGCGGGTGCAGGCAGATCAGCGTCGCGACGGGGTCCCGGCTTTCCGGCAGGGCCAGCTCGCCGACCAGCCGCAGCCCGTCGGAGGTGCGCAGCGTGATCGGCGACCGCCTGGCCGGCAGCACCGTGGAAGCCCTGATCTCCGTCACAGATGCCTCTTCTCCGCCATGTAGCTCTGCCGTGCAATATCGCAGTATCTCAGCTCCACCCGGGGCCGGGCCGCCGGTGCATCCGCCGTTCCCAGCAGGGCCGGTGCCAGTGCCGCCGCGCCTCGACGCCCGGGGACTCGGCCGGCCATGCGACCAGGTGCGCTATGCCCGTCAGTATCTCCTGATCGCATCCGGGGCAGCGGTATGGCTTGGCCGCCGCAGCGCCCGGGACCTGCCGGACGATCCAGTCCCCGTCCGGCCACGATTCAATGCGCCCGGGACCAAGCGGCCAGCTCGGGGCCGCCGGGCGCGATTGACGGGTTCTGCGGGGACTCACGCCGGCTACTTTATGTGCTGCCTGCAGGCGGTTTGCTCAGGCTTGTGACTGGTACAGGCCGCCCGGCTACGGACAATGGTTCGTACCGGCTAGCGATCCCGGGCCTTGTGCCCGGGTGAGCGGCCGGTGTATCGGCGAGCAACCGGTGCGAGCAGGCGGGGGGTTCCGGGGGGGTCGTCCCCCCGGGCCAGCACTGTATCGGCGAGCAACCGGCGCGAGCAGGCGGGGGGTTCCGGGGGGCGTGTCAGTCCAAATGGCAAAACCCAGCCCCGGGCCGCCGCCTGGTGATCGAGTGGACGACCCAACTCTGACACCACGCTGCTGACGCGCTGGATCCGGACGGTGCCCGGGAGATTTTACCTGTGGTCACCCACTGACATTCGGCGTTCCTGGCGGTACATATGTTCACTGATGGACCTGTCAGCATCTACTGATGCTCCCTTCAGGTTTCATTGACACATCCGTCAGATTGGCGTATGAGGCAAGTAGGTGGGCACATGTGCTCAGAACTCTCTAAGAATGCAAAAACTGCACGGACCCCTTAATAAGGGAGGGATCATGAGAAAACCCCTCATGACGACGGCAGGGTTTGTACTGACGACCGGCGTCCTGATGCTGACCGGAGCCGGGGTCGCCAGTGCCCAGCCAGCTAGCAGCAGCGCCTGCCAGCAGGTCCAGTCGACGTTGTCCAGCATTCAGTCAACGTTGCCGTCCGCGGCCTCCAATCCGAGCGCGCTGAAAAGCAAGATCAGCACCTACGCCAGCCAGCTCGAGCGTGAGGCGTCGTCCGGCTCGCCAGCGTTCAAGAGCGCCGTCAGCACCTTCATCACCGATCTCGAGGCGGCCAGTTCGGGCAAAGCCAGCGTGTCCAAGCTGACTTCGGACGCCAACGCCATCGGGGCGGCTTGCGCAGCGCAAGCGGCACCGCCCAGCGGCGCTCCCGCCACGGGTGGCGGCAGCGCCGCCGGTGTCCAGGACCCTGCCCTGTTCGGCCTGGGTGGAGCCGCTGTCCTGGCTGGCATCGGCGCCCTCGGCCTTGGCCGCCGGAACCGGCCACGGATCAGCGCCCGTCAACGCTAGTGATCGCGCTGTAGTAGTGGCACACCGCAAAGAGCACATGTATTGGTGCGGGGAAGGACCGGCCGTCTAGTCATGACCGTGCTCGGCCTTTCCCGCGCCGGGCCAGATACGCCTGCGGGGCGAGCAGGCAGCGGCAAGATCGGCGGAGATGCGCGAGTACAGGTCACCCCACAGGCCCCAGAACGGGAGACAGGATGAAGAGCCGGATGGTGGTGGCCTTTACCGGGATGGCGCTGATCGCCGCAGGGGGGTGCGTGCTCGGGCTGGCTGCCGCCGCGCAGCAGCAAGCTCCCCAGCCAGGCCTGGCCCAGGCCGGTTCGATCGGCCCGTTCGCGGGCAACCACCAAAGGAGCCCGGAACGTGCGGCCGGCCGGCTCTGCTCCTCCCGGCACTGCGGCGCCATCCCCGGTCCGCCGAGGGCGCGGGAATCCGGGTTCCCCACTGTACAAGGCCCTACGCTCGGCAGGTCGCTGCCCATCTCGATCTCGATCCCTGCCATAGGCGTTGATTCCGAGCTCCTGTACGTTGGCCTCAACCCCGACGGCACCATCGAGGTGCCGCCCCTCAACGACCCCCCGCTCACCAATGAGGCGGCCTGGTACAAGGATTCGCCGACCCCGGGCCAGCCGGGCCCGGCCGTCATAGAGGGCCACGTGGACTCGGCTAGCGACGGGCCGTCGGTGTTCTTTCGTTTGGGCGCCCTCAAGCCGGGTGACCTGGTGAACATCACCCTGGCCAGCCATCAGGTGGCCGAATTCAAGATCACTGGGGTCCGTCTTTACTCCAAGGAGCGCTTCCCCACCCGCATCATCTACGGCAACACCGATTACGCTGCCCTCCGGCTGATCACCTGCGGGGGCAGTTTCGATGAGCAGAGCCACCACTACAGCTCCAACATCGTGGCCTTCGCCTCGCTGGTGTCCTCCCACCCGGCCCAAGCACGCTGAACCGAAGACACCGGCGGGGCCCGTAGAATCCGCCGTATCGCAGGAACGCGCCACCAGCCCTGACGACCACGTCCTCGAGGTGGCGGATCACCTTCATCCCCGCGTGCGCCGCCGTCCCCGCGTGCAGGTCCAGCGGGTCTCCTCGGTCTTGATCCATCCGCCCTTGCGGATTCCGTTCCAGCTGGCATGGCTCTGCGCGACGAAGTGGGATACGCCGGTCGCCTCGGCGGCGGCCAGCAGGTGGTCGGTCCCCTCGCTGCGGAGCCGGTTGGTGGTGGCGAACCACCGATCCATGTGCTTCATATCGGGCTTTCCGGCGTGCGCCACGGAAATTGCGGTCATCTGGTGCACGATCGCGTCCGGCCGGGCCTTGGCTACCGCCTCCCCGGCCGACACCGCATCCAGCCCATCCATCACGACCGCCTCGGCGCCCAGCTGCTCCAGCAAGCCCAGCTTGGCCGCGCTCGTCGTCGTAGCCGTCACCTGGTGGCCCCGGGCCACAAGCTGCGGCACCAGCCGCCGCCCCACGACCCCGGTCCCGCCTGCCACGAACACCTGCACAACCATCACCTTCCTGATTCCAGAATCTGTCGCTGAGACCTGAGACGAGACAGCCCCGGCCGGATGTGACATGGGAGAGAAGACAGTTGGGCGACGTGACGGCGGTACCGCATCACGCCCGGCAGCAGGTTACTGTTGACTACCGTGCGTCTGATCGTTGCCCGTTGCACCGTGGACTACTCCGGCCGCCTGGATGCCCACCTGCCGATGGCTACTCGGCTGATCATGGTCAAGGCCGATGGCTCGATCCTCATCCATTCGGACACAGGCACGAAGGCGCTGAACTGGATGTCGCCGCCCTGCAGGCTCGCCGAGGAGCCGGGACGATGGACGGTGACGAACAGGGCCGGAGAGACGCTGGCGATCACCATCGAGGACGTCGTCAGCGACTCCTCGGTGGACCTCGGCGTTGACCCTGGTCTCGTGAAGGACGGCGTGGAATCGCACCTGCAGGAACTGCTCGCCGCGCAGCTTCAGGTCCTCGGCGATGGCTGGCGGCTGATCCGGCGCGAGTACCCGACGCCGATCGGCCCGGTCGACCTGATGTGCAAGGACGCAGACGGCAGGAGCGTCGCAGTGGAGATCAAGCGCCGCGGCGAGATCGACGGCGTGGAGCAGCTCACCAGGTACCTGGAACTGCTGAACCGCGATCCTCTGCTCGCGCCCGTCCAGGGCATCTTCGCCGCCCAGGAGATCAAGCCGCAGGCCCGGGTCCTGGCCACCGACCGTGGCATCCGCTGCGTCACACTCGACTACGACCGGATGCGCGGTACCGAAGACGACGCGCTCCGCCTGTTCTGAACGTCGCCGCTCCCCGGACCGCGAGCCGGGGCACCAGCCCCGTCCGTCTCCTTGCGTACAGTGGCTGTACTCCTCCTGCATCCGATCGAAGGGACATACATGCCCGTGGGCCACACGGCCACGCAGCAGACCGGTTCCGGTGGCCTGACAGCGACCGAGCACCGTCTGGACAACGGTCTGCGCCTCGTGCTCTCTGAGGACCACTTGACTCCGGTCGCGGCGGTTTGCCTCTGGTATGACGTCGGCTCACGGTATGAGGTCAAGGGCCGCACTGGCCTGGCTCACCTCTTCGAGCACCTCATGTTCCAGGGTTCGGCGCAGGTCAAAGGAAACGGCCACTTCGAGCTGGTCCAGGGAGCAGGCGGCTCCCTCAACGGGACGACGAGCTTCGAGCACACTACCTACTTCGAGACCATGCCCGCGCATCAGCTTGAGCTGGCGCTCTGGCTGGAGGCGGACCGCATGGGTTCGCTGCTTGCCGCGCTCAGCGAGGAGTCCTTGGAGAACCAGCGTGACGTGGTCAAGAACGAGCGCCGGCAGCGCTACGACAACGTGCCCTACGGCACCGCGTTCGAGCGGGTGACCGCGCTGGTCTATCCCGAGGGCCACCCCTACCACCACACGCCCATCGGCTCCATGGCCGATCTGGACGCGGTGACGCTGGAGGACGCGCGCGCGTTCTTCCGCATGAACTACGCGCCAAACAACGCGGTCCTGGCGATCGTCGGCGACATCGACCCGGAGCAGACACTTCGATGGGCCGAGAAGTACTTCGGCTCCATCCCGTCCTACGACGGCAAGGTCCCGCCCCGCGACGCCACGCTCCCCGACATCATCGGCCAGGAACTGCGCGAGGAGATCGCCGAGAAGGTCCCGGCGCGTGCGCTGATGGCCGCGTACCGGTTGCCGCACGATGGCACGCGTGAGTGCGACGCGGCCGAGCTGGCGCTCACCGTCCTCGGCGACGGCATGTCGTCCCGGCTCTACAACCGGCTGGTGCGGCGCGACCGCACGGCCATCACCGCCGGCTTCGGGCTGCTGCGGCTCGCTGGCGCCCCCTCGCTGGGCTGGCTGGACGTGAAGGCCTCCGGTGGCGCCGAGATCCCGCAGATCGAGGCCGCTGTCGGCGAGGAGCTGGCGCGGCTCGGCGCGGAGCCGCCAGCCGCCGAGGAGATGGAGCGGGCGCAGGCCCTGCTGGAACGCGAATGGCTGGACCGGCTCGGTACGGTCGCCGGCCGGGCCGACGAACTGTGCCGGTACGCGGTGCTGTTCGGCGACCCACAGCTCGCGTTCACCGCCGTCAACCGGATCTTCGACGTCACCGCTGAGGAGGTCCGCGCAGTCGCCGCAGCACGGCTGCGCCGCGACAACCGTGCGGTGCTGGTATACGAACCGGTGACCTCCGGAGAGGTGGCCGGAACGGTAGCCGGCGAGGCGGCCGGCGCAGCCACCGGGAACGGCAAGCGGGAAGGAGCCGGACGGTGACCGACGCAGCCGTGACCATGGACTTCCACCCGCAGCCGGCCTCCGGGCAGGCGACGCCCTGGGCGTTCCCCGTGCCCGAGCGTGGCGCCCTCGCCAACGGGCTGACCGTGCTGCGCTGCGACCGGCCCGGGCAGCAGGTAGTGGCCGTGAAGATCTGCCTGGGCATACCGCTCGACGTCGAGCCCGCCGGGCTCGACGGTATCGCCGCGATCATGGTAAGTGCGCTGTCTGGCGGCACCAGCAAGCACACCGCCGAGGAGTTCGCCGCCGAGCTGGAGCGCTGCGGCGCGACACTCGACACACGCGCCGACTACCTGGGCCTCCGCCTCTCGCTGGAGGTTCCCGTCTCCCGCTTGCCCAAGGCGCTTGGGCTGCTCGCCGAGGCGCTGCACGCGCCCACGTTCCCGGACAGCGAGATCGAGCGGCTGGTGCGCAACCGTCTTGACGGAATTCCGCTCGAGATGGCCAGCCCCGGCCGGCGTGCGGCCAAGCAGCTGGCACAGGAGCTGTTCCCGGCGTCCGCGCGGATGTCCCGGCCGCGCAAGGGCACCGAGGACACCGTCGCGGGGATCGACGCGGCGGGCGTGCGCGCGTTCTACCAGGCTCACGTGCGGCCTGCCACGGCGACCGCGATCGTCGTGGGCGACCTGACAGGTGTCGACCTGGACGCGGTGCTCGCCGGCACGCTCGGCGGATGGGCCGGCGACGCCGCCGTGCCGCTGTCCATGCCGCCGGTGACCGCCGACGACACCAGCCGTGTGGTGATCGTGGACCGGCCTGGTGCCGTCCAGACACAGCTGCTCATCGGGCGGATCGGCCCAGATCGGCACGACCGGGTATGGCCGGCCCTGGTGCTCGGCACGTACTGCCTGGGCGGCACACTCACGTCCCGGCTGGACCGGGTTCTGCGCGAGGAGAAGGGCTACACGTACGGGGTACGGGCCTTCCAGCAGGTGCTGCAGTCGACGGCGCCGCACGCCGTGGACGGTGCGGCGGGTGCGTCGGTGCTCGCCATCAGCGGTTCCGTGGACACGGTGTCCACGGGTCCCGCGCTGGATGACCTGTGGACGGTGCTGCGCGGGCTGGCCGCGGAAGGGCTGACCGAGACAGAGCGCGACATGGCGGTGCAGAACCTGGTGGGTGTCGCGCCGCTCGAGTACGAGACGGCAGCGCCGGTCGCGGGCACGCTAGCCGATCAGGTGGAGCAGCACCTGCCGGACGACTACCAGGCTCAGCTGTACGCGCGCCTAGCCGAGACGGGTACCGCCGAGGCAACAGCCGCGGTCGTCGCGGCGTTCCCGGGCAGCCGCCTGGTCACGATCCTGGTCGGCGACGCATCCCAGATCAAGGCCCCGGTGGAGGCCCTTGGAATCGGCGAGGTCACGGTCGTCACAGACTGACTCAGAACCAACCCGGCCGCGGCGGCCGCGATCCCCACCGCGCCTACGCGCGGGAACCGGGCGCGCTGTGGCCGCCGCGCAGCTGGGGCGCGTTGACCTCGCTGGCCGCGGCGGCGAATTCCGGCAGCTCAATGACCGTGATGCCCGCCGCGCGCAGGTGCTCGGCGCCGCGGCCCTCGGTGAAGATGGGCGGTTCCCGCCAGGCGAAGACGACCCGGCGGATGCCCGACGCGATGATGTGCTGCGCGCACGTCACCGGCCGGGATGCCCGCGCCCCGCAGGGGACCAGCGAACTGTAGATCGTGGCGGCCGCCAGCCGCGGATCACGTCCGGCCTTGCGCAGTGCGACCTCCTCCGCGTGATCATGTGGCTCCTGTTCGCGGGAGTAGCCGGTGGCGATGACGTCCCCGTCCGCTGCCACGATGACCGCCCCGACCGAGAAGGCGGTGTCCGAGGGCGGGCACTGCCGGGACAGCTCGATCGCCGTGCGGAGGAAACGGGCGTCGGTTCCGCCGGGGCCGAGAAGATAGCGCAGCGCCACCACGCCGTCGAGCCGGCGAATATCTGCGAGGGTCATGGGATTGTCCTTGCCCGCCGGGTAACGGCCCGGCAGCGCGAACGGCGGCGCGAGCGCCTCGCCCACGAAGAACGGCGCCACCGCGAGGTGCAGCTCATCAGCGAGGCTCCCGGCCAGGAAGTGCCGCAGGAGATGCGAGCCGCCTTCGACGAGAAGTCGCGCCACGCCCCGTTCGGCCAGATCCGCGAGCATGCATGAGACGGACAGCGGGTCGCCCGCGTCGACGATCTCGGACCTGTCCCCGAGCCTGGCCGTGGCCGCGGCCGCCACCGGGCTGGCGCAGTAGACGAGCGGGGTGCCGCCCGCGGCGGCGCCGTCAGCTTTCGCGCCCGGAGGGGCTACATGGCCCGGAGGGGCCGGCTGGACCGGGTGACCGGCAGGGGCAGGCGGGGCGAAGAACTGGGCGGACGGATCGAGATCCCCGCTGGCGGTCAGGGTCACCCTGAGGGGATGAGCGGGCTTCCCGGCCGCGACCCGGGCGTCCTGACGCTGCGGTGAGCGGATCAGCAGCCGCGGATTGTCCCTCCGCACGGTGTTCGCGCCCACCAGGATCGCGTCGCAGCCCGCGCGCAGCTCGTCGACCCGGTCGAGGTCCGCCTCCCCCGACAGTAGCAGCCGGCCCGCGCTCGTGTCGTCGATGCGGCCGTCAACCGACATGGCACAGCTGATCAGTACGTACGGGCGGGTTGGCAACGGTCGCGCTCCAGGTCCGCGGAATCTTGCTACTCAACAGTAGCCCCGGAAAGCGTGCAGTGATTTACTTAACATTCAGCCAGCTAACCGGGCAACGATGGCGGTGATGACTCTATGGCGACATCACGGGCGCAAGGGCCTGTGCACGATCAGGAACCGATAGCGGCCAACGGGGCTGGCCAGCCGCTGGACGCGACAGGGACGCGAGACGACGCCGGTACCGCGCCTCCGCGCGGCACCTTCGACACGCTGAACCCGGCGACCGGACAGGTCATCGCGTCCTTCCCCGTCTGCGGGCGCCAGGACGCCGACCAGGCGGTCGTCCGCGCCCGCGAGGCGGCGCGCTGGTGGGCCGGGCTCGGCTGGCGGGAGCGGCGCGCGCGCCTGCTCGACTGGAAGTCCTACCTCACCCGGCACATGGACGAGCTGGCCGCCCTGGTGCACGAGGAGAACGGCAAGCCCGTTGCCGACGCCAAGCTCGAGATCATCCTCACCATTCTGCACGTCGACTGGGCCGCGAAGCACGCGCGGAAGGTTCTCGGCCCGCACCGGGTGTTCAGCGGGATCGCCGCGATGAACCACGCGGCGACAGTGGAGTACCACCCGCTCGGCGTCGTGGGCGTCATCGGGCCGTGGAACTACCCGGTGTTCACCCCCATGGGCTCGATCGTCTACGCGCTCGCGGCGGGAAACGCGGTCGTGTTCAAGCCGAGTGAGTTCACCCCGGCCGTCGGCGACTGGCTGGTACGTTCCTTCGCCGCCGCCGCCGGGCACGGCGCGCCGCAGCCGGTGCTGCAGCTCATCACCGGTCTCGGCGACACGGGCGCCGCGCTGGCCGCCAGCAAGGCCGACAAGATCGCGTTCACCGGCTCGGCCCCCACCGCGCGTAAGGTGATGGCCACCGCCGCGGAGAACCTCACGCCGGTCATCGCGGAGTGCGGCGGCAAGGACGCCCTGATCGTCGATGCCGACGCCGACCTGGACGCCGCCGCCGACGCCGCCGCCTGGGGCGCGCTGTCCAACGCCGGGCAGACCTGTATCGGCATCGAGCGGGTCTACGTCGCCGGTCCCGCCTACGACGCCTTCCTCGGCAAGCTGACGGAGCGTGTCTCGCAATTGCGCCCAGGCAGCGACGACAGCGCGGACTACGGGCCGATGACCATGCCCCGGCAGATTGAGGTGATCAGGAAGCAGCTGACCGACGCGGTATCGCAGGGCGGCCGCGCCGCGGTCGGCGGCCCGGAAGCTGTTGACCCGCCCTATGTCCGCCCGGTCATCCTGACCGACGTGCCGGAAGACGCCGCCGCTGTCACCGAGGAGACGTTCGGGCCCACCATCACTGTCCGCCGGGTGGCGGACATGGAGGAGGGCATCAGGCTCGCGAACGCGAGCAGCTACGGGCTCGGCTCATCGGTCTTCGCCAAGAGCAGGCGGCGCGCCCTGCAGGCGGCGCGTGAACTCCGGAGCGGGATGACCGCGATCAACTCGGTCATCGCCTTCGCGATCGTGCCAGCGCTGCCGTTCGGCGGCGTGGGCGAGTCCGGGTTCGGCCGGATACATGGCGCGGACGGGCTCAGGGAGTTCACTCGCGCCAAGGCCATCACCAGCCAGTGGATGCGGCCGCCGGTGAACCTCACCTCGTTCAGCCGGACCGACGCGGACCTGAAGCGCATCGTCGGGCTGATCACCCTGCTGCACGGCCGGCGCGGCGGGCATAGCTGAGGCGGGAGGTTCCGGGGGGCGACGGGCAGAGGTTTTGTACCGGCTAGCGAGTCCGGGCCTTCGGGCCCGGCGAGCGGCCGGTGTATCGGCCGGCACCAGCGCAGGCTACGGACAGGCGATCGTTACCGGCCCAGCGAGTCCGGGCCTTCAGGCCCGGCGAGCGGCCGGCGTATCGGACAGCAACCTGGGAAAGCTGACGGGGGGTTCCGGGGGGTCGCCCCCCCGGGCCAACACTGTGTGCTCCCGGCCGGCTGTCGCCGGCCGGGAGCACTCCCCCCCAGCCTCCGGAGTCCGGTGGGCCCCCGAATTCCAACGGACCCCGGATGTTCACCAGCCCTCCCCCGGCCATCACTCCCCGTTACGGCCAGGACCGGTGATCACGGGTTATGACCGAAACTCGCCATTTTCGGCGGGTTCTCTGTAGTCATTTGATTACCGTGTGTGTTCAAACAATGCCACAACGTAGCGCCGGATGTGAACACCTCAGGCCAGTCCGATCATCACGTTTTGATAGCAGCATGAGCGGCGCGGCCACCGGGGCCTCCCGCGCCTGCTCACACGCATGCATGCCCCGGCATGCTCGCACCTGCACGCCGGGAAGGCCAGCCGCACCTGTACGCCGGGAAGGACGACCGTAAGGTGGGATCATGCCAGCTAACCGCAGGGACAATCCCGTCGTGCTGTCGCAGATCTACACGCGGACCGGGGACGACGGCACCACGGCGCTCGCCGACGGCACCCGCGCGGCGAAGACCGACAGCCGGCTTGCCGCCTATGCCGACGTGGAGGAGGCGAACTGCGCCATCGGCGTGGCTGTCGCCATCGGCCAGCTCGGGGCGGAGATCACCGAACTGCTGTCCCGCATCCAGAATGAGCTCTTTGATGTAGGCGCCGATCTCGCCAATCCCGTGACCGGCAAGCCGCCGGCCTACCCGCCCCTCCGGATCGACGAGACCTACATCAGCGCGCTCGAACGCGACTGTGACTCCTGCAACGCGGGGTTGCCGGTGCTGCGCAGCTTCGTGCTGCCGGGCGGCACGCCGGGCGCGGCGCTGCTGCACACCGCGCGGACTGTCACGCGCAGGGCCGAGCGGAGTGCCTGGGCAGCCGTGCACGAGCACGGCGAGTCGGTCAACCCGCTGACTGCGCGGTACCTCAACCGCCTGTCGGATTTGCTTTTCATCCTCGGGCGGCGGGCCAACGCCGACCGCGGTGACGTGCTGTGGCGGCCGGGCGGCGAGCGCTGAACCCCGCCCGAGACCATCTGGGCCGGGGACGCCGTGGGGGCTCGTCCGGCGCTATCTGGCCCCGGGACCGCCGTCGGGGCTCGCCCCGCGTCAGGCCATCTGATCCAAGTAGGAGCCGGGCGGGGCAGCCTCCAGCCAGGCGAGGAAGCCGGTGAGCGCCGCCTCGGACATCGCGAGCTCCACGGGGTCCCCGCTGCCGCCCATCCTGCACTCCACCACGATGAGCCCGGGGCCGAGACGCGCGGCCTCGGCAGAGCCGGGAAGCCGCCGGGACACCGCAGTCAGGGTCCGGCGCTCGAGCACCGCCTCTGGCCGCAGCCGCACGCTGAACAGGCGGTACCAGCGCAGCTCGCCACGCTGGTAGGAGGCCAGGCCGAGACGCCACGGCCCCTCGCCGACGGGCCGCCGCAGGCCGCAGTCGATGGTCCCGCCCCCGCGCTCGAGCAGGAATCTGCGGCCCGCAATGCCGCTTGCGGCGAGGACCAGGATGAGGAGGAAGGCGGCGAGGAATCCAGCCGCATC
>DASQVO010000221.1:0-18911 GCA_035640715.1 Streptosporangiaceae bacterium | reverse complement strand
GCAATCTGCCTCGTTCAGGTCCAGCACCGCCACGGGCATCCCATCGGCGGCGAGCCGGCGAGCGGGCTGCCCCGATGCCCCGGGGCAGCTCCGGTCACAATGGCAACTCGCTGCGTCTCCTCTGACATTTCCGTACCTTTCACTCAGCCAAGGACGTGCTGCGTCAGGTCCGCCCCCAGGTTCCCGACTGGCCCGTATCTAACGCCTCACACTGGCCGGCGGTAAGGGACTTTCTTCCCTAACGCACCTTGGCTGCTGGAAGAGCTCGCCCGGCTGATCCGCGGTAAGGGCCGGGGACGCGCCCATCCCGCGGGGACCACGCCGACCGGGCATGGCGCGTGGCAGAGCATCGCCAGGCTGACCGAGCCCAGCATCATGTCCTGGAGGCCGCCCCGGCCGCGGGTGCCCACCACGAGCAGCTGCGCGTCCTGCGCGGCGGCCAGCAATGCCGCACGCGCCGACATGAGGACGACGTGCCGCTGTACCGCCACCTCCGGGTGGTTCTTCTCCCACCTGATGGCCGAGTCTTCGAACTCCTCCTCGATGCGCCGCGCCGCACCGAGTTCGCCGGGGGCATCCGCCAGCGCGCACACCGCCACCAGCGGGGCCCCGCGGAGTGCGGCTTCCTCACCGGCGAACGCCAGCACGGCTTCGGAGACAGCAGATCCGTCGGCGCCGGCCACGACCGGGCCAGGGAGGTACCTGCCGGCCAGGCGCCAGTGCCCGCGCACCACGACCACCGGGCTGCGCGCACATGCGGCCACCTCGAGGCTGACAGATCCCAGCGGCAGCTGGGGAAGCCCGCCGGCGCCACGGGACCCCAGCACCACCATGGCCGCGCTGCCGCTCAGCCCGCACAGCGCACGGGCGGGCGGGCCCGCGGCCAGCAGTGACCGCACGGAGCCTGGCTCGATGACACTGCGGGCGGACCGCAGCCCACGGGCCAGGACTCGTTCAGCGCACTGCCGTGCCAAAGCCTCTCGCTCCGCCTCGGCCGGCGGCCCCGCATACCCAGCGGTCCACGCGTGGCAGACGGTCAGCACGGCACCGTGCTCCCGGGCCGCCTGCGTGGCCCACCTCAGTGCATGCTGGCTCCCGGGCGACCCGTCGTATCCGGCCAGAATGCCATGAACGGTGCTGGTCATGACGGCCTCCCCTCATCGGGTCAAGCCCAGGATCACCAGCCACGGCCAGCCGCGACCAGGGCCGGCGGTCACCCGGGCGGGGGACCTTCTGCCCGCGGCGCAGCTCAATGCCGGTGCCAGTCCATATCTGCCGCTGGCCGGGCTGTCCAGGGACCAAAGGCTCTGGCAGGCATGCCCTATGCACCGTAGGCATGAAAGAGCAGGAAAACCTACGCCGGACGGGAGGTGGCGGGAGTGAACATGATCGCAGGATCGCGAGAACCGGGGGATACGCCTAGCCGGCCGGGTACCGCCGCTGGCAAGGGAGCCGTGCGGCGGGCAGCCAGCTCCGACGTCACGGTGTGCTCGCTCGCGGCGCATGGCTTTCTCCGGGGAATGCCCCAGGAGATGCTCGCCGAGCTCGTGCCGGCGGCCTCGCTGGTGCAGATACCGGCCGGGCGCCGGCTGTTCGAGGACGGCGGTCATGCCGCGCATTTCTGGCTGATCCGGTCCGGGTCGGTCGCCCTGGACCTGCATGTCCCGGGGCACGGCTGGGTGATCATCGAGACGCTCGGGCTGGGCGAGGTGGTCGGCTGGTCGTGGCTGTTCCCGCCGTATGAGTGGGCGTTCGGCGCGGTGGCTACCCAGCCGACCGAGGCGTTCCAGTTCGACGCCCAGGCGGTGCGGAAGCGCTGTGACGCCAACCCGGCGCTGGGCTACCAGCTGACCCGCCGGTTCCTCGCCGTGCTGGCCAACCGGCTGCAGGCCAGCCGGATGCGGCTGATCAACCGGTGCGCCCCGCCCAAGACATGGCCATGACGGCGCTGGGCACACACATTTTCCCAGGTGAACACGCATGAAAGCTCATCTCGGGGGAACTTTGGCTTAGTGAGTCCAACGGTGGCAGCGGCAAGGGACCTTTGGCCATTGAACCCGCATCGCCCCCGCTCAGATTGACGCTACAGCTCGTGACACTCAGGAGGGATCATGGCAGATCCCGAGGAAGTCCCGGCGGGGGTCGGTTATCCGGGTCCCTTTGGCCAGGGACTAGATCTCGCTGGAATGCTGGAGTCGGCCGGTGACCTCGTCAATCCCGCCGCGGCAGCCCGGCAGCTGCCGTGGCTGGCGGGCGAGCTGGTCAAGATCGCTCTTGGCCAGTCGGACATCTGGTTCGACGAGAAGGACAAGCGGTTCACGGACGTGGCATGGCGTGACAACCCGTTCTACCACCTGCTCGGCCAGGGCTACCGGCTCTACGAGGAGTGGATGAGCCGGATGGTCGAAGCCGCGGACGGCCCGTGGCAGCGACAGGCCCGGAACCGCTATCTGGCGAACATCATCACGGCCTCGCTCTCGCCAGCCAACTTCCTGTGGACCAACCCGCTCGCGCTCAAGCGCGCCTTCGAGACCGGCGGCCAGTCCGTAGTCCGCGGCGGGGTGAACATGCTGCGCGACCTCGCCGGGGGCGGCATGCCGAGGATGGTCGACCGGCAGGCATTCGGTGTGGGCGAGAAGCTCGCGTGCACGCCAGGGTCCGTCGTGTACCGGGATGAGATATTCGAGTTGCTGCAGTACGCGCCGGCTACCCCGGCGGTCCGTAGCGTTCCGCTGCTGATGGTCCCCCCGGAGCTGAACCGCTACTACGTGCTCGACCTCGCGCCAGGGCGGAGCATGGTGGAGTTCGCGGTGGAGCAGGGCATCCAGACATTCATGATCGTGTGGCGGAATCCGCGACCCGAGCTCGGGCATGGGCGCTGGGGAGTGGATGACTATCTCGCCGCACAGGCCCGGGCCGCCGAGATCGTCCGGAAGATCACCCACAGTGACACCGTCAACTGGCTGGGGCTCTGCGCCGGGGGTATCACGATCGCGCTGTTCCTTGGCTACCTGGCGGCCAAAGGCGACAGGTCGGCTGGCTCGGCGACGTACATGGTGACGATGCTGACCAACGACTACCCCAACATCGTCGGCATGTCGGACAGCTCCTCATCCCGCACCGTGATGAGGAGCCTCGCCGCGGCCGGCCAGGTCATCCCCGGCAACATGCTGCGCACCTCGTTCGCCTGGCTGCGCCCGAACGACCTTGTGTTCAACTACCTGGTCAGCGGGTGGCTGCTGGGTGAGGACCCTCCCGCCTTTGATGTGCTGGCCTGGAACGACGACGCCACGGGGCTGAGCGTGCGGTTCGCTGCCGAGACCACCGAACTGCTCGTGGACCGCAAGCCGGCGCGGCCAGGCGGGATGACCGTCCTCGGCACGCCCATCGACCTGGCCAAGGTCGACTGCGACAGCTTCCATGTCGCCGGCTACACCGACCACATCTGCCCGTGGCGGGCCTGCTACACCTCCACTCGGCTGCTAGGCGGCGATAAAGAGATGGTGATGGTCAAGTCCGGGCACATCCAGTCGTTCGTCAACCCGGCGAAGACCGCCAAGTACGGCTACTGGACCGGGCCGCCGGCCGGCCCCGACCCTGACCGCTGGCTCGAGACCGCGGCCATGCACGAGAGATCATGGTGGCCGCGCTGGGCCGAGTGGCTGGTCCCCCGCTCCGGCGAGGAGAAGAACGCCCCCAGCGTGCTCGGCAGCCACGACTACCCGCCGCTTGGCCCGGCTCCCGGCACGTACGTGCACGAGTGACGCCGGAGGCGGCCGGCGGACGATCCGCGTGGCGGCGGGTGCCTTCGCCTCGAAGTCGCGGCCGGTCAGCCGCCCTCGCGCAGCAGAGGGCGCAACGCGTCCAGCGCGGCCGGGTCGTCAATGGTGGAAGGCGCCTGCTCGTCGCTTCCCTCCGCGATTGAGCGCATGGTCTTTCGCAGGATCTTCCCGGAGCGGGTCTTCGGAAGCGCCGCCACGACATCCACCTGGCGCAGCGCGGCCACCGGGCCGATCCGGTTACGGATCAGACGAACGAGCTCGTCGCTGACGATGCCCGGGTCCGCGTGGCAGCCGGCCTTGAGGACCACGAAGCCGCGCGGCACCTGGCCCTTGACCTGGTCGCTCACCCCGATCACGGCGCATTCGGCCACGGCGGGATGGCTGGCCAGCACCTCCTCCATCTCCCCGGTGGACAGCCGGTGACCGGCCACGTTGATCACGTCGTCGGTCCGGCCCATCACGAACAGGTAACCGTCCGCGTCGATGAAGCCGCCGTCGCCGGTCAGGTAGTAGCCGGGGTACTCGGCCAGGTAGGAGTCGACGAAGCGCTGGTCATCGCCCCATAGCGTGAGCAGGCAGCCGGGCGGCAGCGGCAGCCGCAGCGCGATTTCCCCGCTCGTGCCCGGCGGCACCTCCGCGCCAGCCGGATTGAGGATGCGCACGTCGAAGCCGGGCACGGGCACCGTAGACGACCCGGGCTTGGTCGCCATCGGCTCCAGCCCGATCAGGTCAGCCGCGATCGCCCAGCCGGTCTCCGTCTGCCACCAGTGGTCGATGACGGGAATACCCAGCAGGTCACGTGCCCACTGGTAGGTTTCCGGGTCGAGCCGCTCCCCGGCCTGGAACAGGTACCGCAGGCTGGACAGGTCATGCTGGCGGGCCAGCTCACCGTCCGGGTCCTCCTTCCTGATCACCCGGAATGCCGTGGGCGCGGTGAACAGCACCTTGACCCGGTGCCCGGCGATGACCCGCCAGAACGCTCCCGCGTCCGGCGTGCCGACCGGCTTGCCCTCATACAGCACGCTGGTGCACCCGGCCAGCAGCGGCGCGTAGACGATGTAGGAGTGCCCGACGACCCAGCCGATGTCGGAGGCCGCCCAGTACACCTCGCCGGGGCGGGTGTCGTAGATGTACTCCATGCTCCAGCGCAGCGCGACCGCGTGACCCCCGTTGTCCCGGACCACGCCCTTCGGCTTCCCGGTGGTGCCGGAGGTGTACAGGATGTACAGCGGGTCCGTGGACGCCACCGGGACGCAGTCCGCCGGCCGGGCACCGGTCAGCTCCTGCGACCAGTCCAGGTCGCGCCCGGGCACCATCGAGGCCTGCGCCTGCGGGCGCTGCATGATCACGCACCAGCGCGGCTTGTGGCCGGCCTTCTCGATCGCCCGGTCGAGAATGGGCTTGTACTCGACGACCCGGCTGGCCTCGATGCCGCAGGACGCCGAAACGATGACCTTCGGGGCGGCGTCGTCGATGCGGGCCGCGAGCTCTGGGGCGGCGAAGCCGCCGAACACCACCGAATGCACGGCGCCGATCCGGGCACAGGCGAGCATCGCGACCACGGCCTCGGGCACCATCGGCATGTAGATGACGACGCGGTCACCCTTGCTCACGCCGCGGGCGTTGAGCACGCCGGCGAAGCGCGCCACCTGATCCAGCAGTTCCCGGTACGTCATTGTCCGCTGGGTAGCGGTCACCGGGCTGTCGTAGATGAGCGCGGCCTGATCGCCGCGGCCGTCGCGGACGTGGCGGTCCACAGCATTGAAGCAGGTGTTCAGCACGCCTGCGGCGAACCACCGGTAGAAGGGAGGGTTCGAGCGGTCCAGCACGGCCGCCGGGTCCCGGTACCAGTCGATCAGCTTCGCGGCCTCGCCCCAGAACCCGCCGGGGTCCGCGAGGCTCCGGCGGAATGCCTCTTGATAAGGTCCCATAACGATCCCCTACGGTCCGTCTGCCGTCGTCTAGCCGGCGCTCGGCTCGCGCGGCTTGGGGGCGAGCAGGAACTCCGCCTTCGTGCCCCCTGCCAGCTCGCGGAGCTCTGGCCCGACTCCGATCTTGATGGGCGGTGCGCCGCCAGGGCGGCAGCGGACCGACATGTGATCGCCGGTCAGCATGATGTCCACCCGGTGTTCCCGGTAATGGACGCTGAAGCTGAGGTTCTTGACCTCGGGCGGCAGCATCGGATCGAACCGGAGCACATCCCCGCTGGCTCGCATGCCGGTGAAGCAGCGCAGCGCGAGGTCGACAGTGCCGGCCATGGCCCCGAGGTGGATGCCCTCGGCGGTCGTTCCGCCCTGGACGTCAGCGACATCGCTTTCCAGCGCCTGGACGAGGAAGTGCCACCCCTGCTCGGGATTCTGCCGGGCCAGTACCCAGGCGTGAACCACGCCGCTGAGGGTGGAGCCATGTGCGGTCCGCTGGAGGTAGTACTCAACGGTCCGCGCCAGCTGGTGCTCGGTCACCTCGTATCCCAGGCCGTGCAGCAGTTCCCGCAGCTCGTTGGGGGAGAGCAGGAACAGCAGCATCAGCGCGTCGGCCTGCTTGGAGACCTGGTACCGGTTGGCGCTGTCGCCCTCCGCCTCGAGTACCCGGTCCAGTCGCTGGACGTTGCCGTACTTGGCCCGGTAGCCCTCCCAGTCGAATTCCCTCAGCCGGTCGTATCCCTCGAACTGGGCGAGCACGCCGTCGTCGTGGAAGACCACCCGCATCTTCCTGGTGATGTCCCGCCAGCGGTCCAGTTCCTCAGCGCCGAGCCTGAGCTCGGTGATCACCTCCTGGCGGTAGTGCGGCGGCAGCTCATTGAGCGCCCGCATGGCCCGCAGCAGCACCCACACCGTCATGACATTCGTGTACGTGTTGTTGTCCAGCCCCGGCCGGCCGACGTCCGGGTATGCGTCGTGGTACTCGTCCGGGCCCATCACGCCGAGGATCTCGTAGCGGCCCAGCCGCGGGTTGTACGTCGTGAGGCTGGACAAGAACCGCGCGATCTCGATCAGCATCTCGGCTCCGGTGAAGCGGAGGAACGGGATGCTGCCCGTAACGACGTAGTGCTGCCAGACGTTGTAGGCCACCGCAATGTTGACATGCCGCTGCAGATGGGAATAGTCGGGCAGCCAGCGGCCCGACTGGGGATTGAGGTGCAGCCGCTGCGTCTCCTCGCGACCGTCGCTGCCGCTCTGCCAGGGGAACATCGCGCCCCGGTAGCCGGCCGCCGTTGCGGTGGCGCGGGCCGCGCCGAGGCGTTCATGGCGGTAGTCGAGCAGCGTGCCGGCCAGCGCCGCGAGCTGGAAGTTCAGCAGGGGGAAGACGAAGAGCTCATCCCAGAAAACGTGGCCGCGGTAGGCCTCGCCATGCCATCCGCGCGCCGGGACGCCAACGTCGAGGTGGATCGAGTTCGGCGAGACGGTCTGCAGCAGGTGAAACATGTGCAGGTGCAGGATCGTCTCGGTCCACTGGTGGGCGCTGTCCAGCCGGATGTCGAAGCGGTTCCACAATGCCTGCCAGGCGGCTGCATGCCGCCGCTCAAGGTCGTCGAATCCAGCCGCGTCGCCTGCGGCCTGGCGGGCCTCGAGCAGGCACTCGGAGATCGCGCGGTCTCGCGAGGTGTACAGTGCGGCGATCTTCTCGACCGTCACCGGGCGGCCCTGATCGAGGCTGAGCGGCAGAGCGTGCGAGATGGCGCCTGGCTCAGTCATCAGGTGCCGCGCAGCGGCGACGGGCATGCCGTCGAGCAGGAGCCTGGTACGTGCTGCGACCGCGATCCGGATGTGGGACTGAGTGGTCTCCGCCTGCATGTCGATGGTCTGGGCGTTCGTCTCGGCGGCGTTCAGGACGGTGAGATGACGGCTGTTGAGGCCGCGGTAGCGCTTCACCCCGGAGTTGATGATCCGCCCGTCCAGCCCGGACTGGACTTCCAGCGTTCCCGACCAGTTCTCGGCCGTGAACGTGGTCTGCAGGCCGGCCAGGTGCGGATCCTTCATGCTGACGAACCGGCGCTGCACCATGCGGGTCCGGCGCCCATCCGGCTCCTGCCACCTGAGGTGCCTGGTGAGCATCCCCCGCCGGAGGTCGAGTTCCAGGCGATGATCGAGGACGTCGGCGGCCCGGATATCGAACCAGCGCCCTTCGGCCACCCGAAACGACAGCGGCAGCCAGTTCGGCACGTTGACCAGATCCTCGTTCTCGACCGTCCGGCCGGCGATCCGGGTCTGCAGCCGGTTGTACAGGCCTGCCACGTACGTGCCCGGATAGTTGACCCCGTCGGCGCACGCCTCGGGCAGCGCGCCGCGGGTCACGAAGAATCCGTTGCCAAGAGCACACAACGCCTCGCGTAGCCCCTGGCGCTCCCGGTCAAACCCGTCGTAGACCAGGGACCACACGCCCGGCGGCCGCTCCCGCTGCCGTCGGCGGCGCTCCGCGAACACCCTCCGCAGCTCGAGCCGGCCCTCGGCCAGGGCCTCCATCGAGACGTCGTCCAGAGTGGTGACGACCAGGTCCGCGCCCGCCGCGAGGAGCAACTCCTCGTCGCCGAGGCGGGCAACGCCGAGAGCTGCCATCCTTCCTGCCTTGGCTGCCTGCACCCCCGCCGCGGCGTCCTCCGCCACGAAGCATCCTCTTGGCGAGACCCCCAGCTCCTCGGCCGCGGTCAGGAAGATCAGCGGGTCCGGCTTGCCGTGCGGGAAGTCGCGCCCGGAGATGTCCGCATCGAACAGCTCGAGCAACGTCAGACCCGGGCGGAGGAAGGGGTAGTCCAGCCGCTGCTCGGCGGCGAAGGTGTCCAGCCGGATCTGCTGCAGGAACAGCTTGGCGTTCTTGGATGACGACGCCGCCGTGACCGGGATGCCGGCGGCCTTGACCGCAAGGATGAGGCGAAGCGCGTCGGCGAAGGCGACGAACTGGCCCATCTCGATAAGCCTGACCACCTGTTCCTGCTTGGCCGCAGCGTACCGCTCGGCCCGGCAGTCAACGTCTGGCACACCGAAGTACTCCAGGGCCGCGCGGGCGCCGGCCAGGCGCGGCATGCCGGCCATCACCTGCTGATAGACGGCCCGGGTGAACCGTTCGGGGGAATAGCTGGTCCGGCCCCGGATGTCGCGCCACTCGCCATCCATCAGCTCCCTGAGCGCATCGCGCCATGCCCGGTCGTGCGGCGAGTCGACCAGCACTCCGTCGATATCGAAGATCCCGCCCCGAAAGCCCATGGCCGACCACTGCCCTTCATCGCGCGTGCTCGTGAATTCCGCCCCTGATGTGTGGCGGCGCGGGCTGCGCCGGGACGCCGTCCATTGGCGGGACTCCACGCCATCAGGAATGCGCGCCGCAGGATAAGGGGCGATCGGCCCGCAGCACAGGGCCAATCGTCCTGATCCCGCCGCGCGCTTGCGCCAGGCGATGAAGATCCTGGGCCGGCTGTTACCCTGGCGGCAGCATGCTGCGGTACACCGCGATCAGCGCGGTCTTCTGGTCTTCGCTGAGGCGCTGGTCGGCACGGATCGCCGCCTCCGTCTGCGGGACGGCCGGCCCGCTGCGGTCCTGGCCGTCGGCCATGGAGTCCACCAGGCCCGCCTGCGCCAGCAGCACCTCCGCCGAGACGCCGAGGGCGTCCGCGATCAGCTTGAGAACGCGGACGGAAGGCTGGTGCAGGCCGCGCTCGATCTGGCTGAGATAAGGGTTGGAGAGGGTGGTCAGCTCCGCCAGCTGGCGCAGCGAGAGGTTGGCCAGCTTGCGCTGGCTCCGGATGAACGCGCCAAGCGCCTCCATCTGCGCCTGCCACGGGTCAGTCACGGCTCTTCCTCGCGCTATGCGTAAGATGTCATGCTCTGCATGAAATAGTACGCAGGCGGGCGGCGTACCGGTCCGCCGCCCGCCATGTGGTGACCGCGGGCGTTGAGTAGTTCCCGTTACCGCTTACTTGGCTGTGGTCGCAGGCTCCTGCTCCGTGCCCTGGCGAAGCGGGGCGGTCGCCTTCACGACCTCCTCAGCGAACCTCCGCTGGCTGGCGAGCAGCTGCTCAGCGAAATCGTAGGCGCTTGCCACGACCTCTTCCGGCTTGGGGAGCTTGTCGGCGAACGGAGGGTTCATCGCTGGCAGCTTCGGCGTGAGCGACTGGACGGTTTGAGTCCAGGCGCGGATCGCGTCAAGCACCGCCTCCTGACTCTGGCGGACGGTGTTCAGGATCTCATTCTGGACATTCTGTGCTGTGGTCCGGCTGGTGGCCATAATTCTGTCCTCCTTGCGCTAACTATATCAAGCGATCGATCAGTTTGCCAAGCGCAGCTGGTGGGCTAGCGCGGCTCCTGATCCTTCGTCACATATCCAGTCCGACGCAGCCCGCGGGGCCCATATGAACAGCCCGGAACGCGGGCTGGCAGGACGGGAAGGAGCCGCACTCCACCTCTCGTGGATTCTGATTGCGCGGTGCGCGGGCCCTGGCCCGACTGGGTCGGCCCGTTCCTCCGCGTCTTCCCTCGGTTCCTTCCCGTCACCTTTCACTACAGCGGCGGGGGGCGCTTGCCCCTAGAGACCAACGTCCCGCTGGCCGGTGACCGGGGTCCCTGCGCCGCGCCTTAGTGTGACCCCTGTTTCTGAACTGAATATGCTGGGCGCACGATTGGCAGTGCTGCGTCATGATCTGCTGGACGTGCGCGGCCATGAGGCAGGTCCGGTACCTGACCTTCGCCTCTATGCGCGGTACCGGGCCGTGCCCGACCCTCCATGTGGTGGGCGCAGATCAGAGGCGGCCGTCGGCGAAACGGCGAAGGGGGACGGTTGACGTGAAACTGGTGACGGCGATCGTGCGGCCTGAGAAGCTCGACGATCTGGTCGATGAATTGGTGGGCAACGGTGCTCCGGGACTGACGGTGACCGAGATCCGGGGCTTCGGCCGGCAGTACGGCCAGCTCGCAGCCAGCCGGGCTGCGGCGGGCGGGGCACCTGCCGGGATCAAAGGAGAGCCTGCAGCGGTATTGCTGGGGAAGATCCGTCTGGACATCCTTGTCCTCGACGAGGACGCCGAATCCATGGTTGAAGTGATCGAGAAGAGCGCGCGCACCGGGACGATCGGCGACGGCAAAGTCTGGGTGACCCCGGTGGAGAGCGCGCTTCGGGTACGGACCGGCGAGCGTGGCCGGGACGCTGTGTGAAACAGGGTCCGCGCCGTACTAGCTCTCAGCCTCCGGCTTGCGGTGCACGTTTGTCAGCAGCCCCTCAAACTTCGCCCATGTCCTGCTCCACTGGGCCAGCGGGCCGAGAATCCCCTCCAGCACCGCAAGCTGCTCATCGAAGGCGGTCAGCTGAGCTTGCAGCGCCTGAATGCTGCGCCGCTGCGCGGTGACGCCGCTCGCGATCGACTCTAGTTGCGCTGCCGTAAGGGCACCGGGTAGCGGCAGGCCCGGCAGGGTAGGCACGGTGGGCTGCAACGGGAGAGACCCGCTGAGCCCCATCATGCCCTCAAACTTTTCGGTAACCCTGCGTAGCTGACTCACGAACTCCTGTATCGGGCCAGGAGTCCCGCCAGACGTCTTCTCCTCATCGGCCATCAGGTTTGTCCCTCCCCCGGAACGCCGCAGCGTCGCTGGCGCCTTTGTGACCACACTCTCATTCCCCGGCCCGCCGAACGGGAACGGGGGAGGGCAAAGTCCGGAGCGGGTAATGGATGGCGCGCAGGCGCAGGCTGCGCTTCATCGCCCAGCTCAGGGACATCCTCGCCAAATACTCCAGCTGACGCTGCCCGCATCGAGGACCTACTCCCGGTGTGAAGCCCGTACGCCGGGACACAGGTCCCTCGTGTTCATGCCACCCGGCCCTGCCCGCCGGGACGGCGCGTGCCGAACCTGGGTGACAAGCGGGCCAGCCCATCGCGCATGGGCGGCCCATCCTCGATGCGAGTCAGGCAGGAGCATGCTAATGAGGACAATCGATGATCTGAATGTGGCAGGTCGGCGGGTACTGCTTCGCGCCGACCTCAACGTGCCCCTCGGGGCGGGCCGGATCGAAGACGACCGGCGGATCGTGGCCAGCCTGCCGACGCTGAGAACGCTGCTGGTCCGCGGCGCCGGGGTGGTGGTCTGCGCGCATCTGGGCCGGCCGAAGGGCGCGCCGGACCCGTGGCTCTCGCTGGCGCCGGTCGCCGCGCGGCTGAGCGAACTGCTCGGCTGCCACGTCCCGCTCGCGGCCGACACCGTGGGGCCGGCCGCGCGCGCCGCGGTCGCGGCGCTCCGGCCCAGCGAAGCGGTGATGCTGGAGAACCTGCGGTTCAACCCCGGTGAGACGGCCGCCGACAGCGCGCAGCGGGGCGCCTTCGCCGACCAGCTCGCGGCGCTCGGCGACGTCTACGTCGGGGACGGATTCGGTGCCGTGCACCGTCGGCACGCCAGTGTCTGCGACGTCCCAGCGCGGCTGCCGCACGCGGATGGGTACCTGATCCAGTCCGAGACGGCCGCGCTGCGGCGGCTGACGCGGCACCCCGAGAAGCCGTACGTGCTCATGCTCGGCGGCGCGAAGGTCTCCGACAAGCTCGGGGTGATCGAGAACCTGATGGGCACCGCCGACCGGATCATGATCGGCGGTGCCATGGCGTTCCCGTTCCTCGCCGCGCTGGGGCACCCCGTCGGCCGGTCGCCGTTGGCCAGCGCCGACGTTTCCCGGGCCTTTCATTGCCTCATGCTGGCTGACGAGGCCGACGTCGACATCCTGCTCCCCATCGACACGGTAGTGGCGCCGGAGCCCGCCGCCGGCGTCCCCCGGCTGACGGTCTCGCGCGATGACGTGCCTGTCGACCAGATGTGCCTGGACATCGGCCCCGAGACGGCCAAGCATTTCGCGGACGGCATCGCGGAGGCGCGGACGGTGTTCTGGAACGGCCCGATGGGTGTCTTCGAGCTGGACGCGTTCGCCGACGGCACCCGCGAGGTTGCCCACGCGGTAGCGGGCAGCGGCGCCTTCACCGTGGTCGGCGGCGGCGACACCGCGGCCGCTGTGCGAGAGCTGGGCTTCACGGATGAGGCATTCGGGCACGTCTCGACCGGCGGCGGGGCCAGCCTCGAATACCTGCAGGGCAAGACCCTTCCGGGGCTGGCCGCGCTGGAGAACTAGACCCGCCAGCCCCTCGCATTTTGACCGTGCGCGCGCCCAGCTTGCCCGCCCGGGCGGTCGGATCGCCAACATCGGCGTGCACGGCAAGCCCGCCACCCTTTTTTCCACATAAGCCAGGGACCTTTGTCTCGCCGGGTTTCTGGCTATAGCGATCAGTGACCAGGCCTTGATCCCCGGTGGCCGCTGTGCGAGGTATCTGGCTTTCCTGGGCTGCAGGTGGTTACGCTACGTGCGTACGAGTTCACTGCGGACTGGGAGGATCAGCGCAAGTATGCGAACCGCGTCTCCGGAGAGAAGGATCATTGTGAAACCTGGTGCCGGTAGCCGTCCGGAGGTGCTGCCGCATCTGCGGCTGGATGAGTTGCTGGCTGAGTTGCAGGGGCGGTTGCAGGCGGTGCTGGCGGCTCGTGACCGGATGCATGGCCTGCTGGAGGCGGTGGTCACGGTTGGTTCTGGGCTGGATCTTGAGACGACGCTGAAGCGGATTGTGGAGGCGGCGGTCAGGCTGGTGGATGCCACATACGGTGGGTTGGGGCTGGTGGGGGAGGGGGGGCGGCTGACTGGGTTTGTGCCGGTGGGGCTGGATGAGGAGGCGATCGCCAAGATTGATCATTGGCCGGAGGGGCGGGGGCTGATTGGTCTGCTTATCCGGGATCCGCGGCCGTTGCGGCTGGCTGATATTGGGGGGCATCCGGAGTCGTCGGGGTTTCCGGAGGGTCACCCGCCGATGGAGGGTTTTCTTGGGGTTCCGGTGCGCGTGCGCGATGAGGTGTTCGGCAATTTGTATCTGACGGGTAAGCGGGGGGGCGGGGAGTTTACTGAGGATGATGAGGCGGTGCTGGTGGCGCTAGGGGCGGCGGCGGGGGTGGCAATTGAGAATGCCCGGCTGTATGAGGCGTCCCGCCGGCAGCAGCGGTGGATGCAGGCCAGTGCGGAGGTAATGACGAGCCTGCTGTCGGGGGCGGACCCTGATGAGGTGCTGGCGGTGGTGACGCGGCGGGTGCATGAGCTGGCCGGCGCTGATCTGGTGGTGCTGGCGCTGCCGGAGCAGGAGGGCCAGCTGCTGACGAACAGGTTCGCCGAAGGGGAAGGGGCCGGTGATGTGGGCGGGCTGGTGCTGCCGGTGGGGCATTCGCTGTCGGGGCGGGTGCTGGGGACGGGCTCGCCGCTCACGATTGCTGATCTTGCCGGGGACCGGCGCACGGCGGTGTCGGTGCGGGGGCCGATGGGCCATATCGGGCCGGCGGTGTTGTTCCCGCTGGGGGCGGCCGGTGATGTGCGGGGTGTGCTGACGGTGGGCCGTCGCCGGGGCGGGTTGCCGTTCCCGCCGGAGACCGCCGATGTGGTGGGCTCGTTTGCGGCGCAGGCGGGTATTGCGCTGGAGCTGGTGGCCCGCCGCCGGGATGCGGAGCGGCTGTCGCTGCTGGAGGACCGGGAGCGGATTGCCCGGGATCTGCATGATCTGGTGGTGCAGCGGCTGTATGCGACCGGGATGTCGCTGGAGGGCACGGTGGCGATGATTGACCGGCCCGAGGTGGCCGCCCGGGTCCGGCGTGCGGTGGATGCGATGGATGAGACCATCCGGGACATCCGGGCGGCGATCTTCGCGTTGCAGTCCCGGGCCCAGGATGAGCAGCCCAATCTGCGGGAGGCGGTCGTGGGGGTGGTGGAGGAGATGACGGCGCTGCTTGGGTTTGCGCCGTCGGTGCGGCTGGGCGGCAAGCTCGCCGGTCCGGTCCGGCCGCAGGCGGCTGAGGGCATGCTCACCGCGCTGCGTGAGGCGCTTTCCAACACCGCCCGGCACGCCAAAGCCAGCCGTGCCGATGTCAGCGTTGATGTCGATGCCGGGGACTTTCTTACCGTGCGGGTCGCCGACGACGGGATCGGGATCGAGGCCGGCGGCCGCCGCAGCGGGCTGTGTAACCTGCGCCGCCGGGCCGGGGAACTGGGCGGTGAGCTGCGCCTGGGGACCCTGCCAGACGGGACGGGTACCGAAGTGATATGGCGAGTACCGCGTACCGGGCCGGACGACCCCAGATAACAGCCCGCCGGGTGTTCCTCGCCATTTCCCCGCCGGCACGGCGATTTCCCCGCCGGCACGGCGATTTCACCGCGCGTACCTGGCGGCTCCTGCCGTCCCGTGCTCATGGCGCCGCCGTCAGATCGATGGCCGGATGGCCCTGGAGTGTGGCGACTTACGGCCCTGCCGTTAAGCGGCGCCATGAAGGCATGGTGCTGCTATGGGGATGACGGGTCTTCACCGTCTGCGAGCGTGGCTGGACCGGCGCTCGGCGCTGCTGTTGCTGGCAGTGACGGCCTTGGGCCTGGCTGATGGCGGGATCGCGGGCACCAGAGTTGGGGCTACGCGCCGCTGCGTTCAGGCGGCGGCTGTGGCGTCCATGCGGAACCCGATGGAGATGCGCTGGCCGGTTGCGGGCCCCTTCACCGCGTGCAGGGGGCGGCCATCTGCGGTGCCGGCCAGGCCCGGGCCACGCAGGAGGACCAGGCTTCCCTGATTGGCCTGCCAGGTGACGGCCGGATCCCCGTTCCGGTTCTTGCACAAGGTGAAGGCGGCGGTGCCTTCGATAGTGACGATGGCCACGAGGAAGCGGTATCTCTTCAGGTCAAGGTGGGCTGTGATCCCGGCGGCGCCTGTGTGGTATCGCTGGATAGATATTTCGCTCGGGTCCCAGGAAGCCAGTCCTGTGATGCCAGCACTGGCCGCATGTACTGCGGCTGCAAGTTCGCCGCGGAGCCGCCTGATGGCCGGATAGCCGCTGGATCCGGCATCTAGGACGCAGACCTCGCCTTCCTGGCGTGCCACTCCCTCGTATTCGGGGAGCTTCCTGAATGCGGCCGGCGCCAGGTCTTGGCGGATCGCGGAAAGCCCCTCCTCCGGCACAGCGTCCGGCACAAATGCCGCCCCAGCCTGGGTAACGGTGAGGAGTGCACTGCGAAGGTCCAGGCATGGGCTGAGCACCGGCGCCTGCACCCAGATCACCCCCTTCGGGTTCGCCCTGGCGGGTGTACTGCCCGCCGACGCGGTACCGCACCCATTTTCCGCCGCTTCCATGGCCGGCACGGACACGGTCAGGACAGCGCTTGAGGGCGCTGCCAGTTAGGCGAGCGACCGAGGATGGCCACGATCTTGTCAAGGCGCGACCCTTCGTCTGGAGCAGGGCCGTGACTGCCTTCCTATCGCCTGCATCGCTTCTTTCGCGCCGCGTGGCCTCGTTAAGCGCCGCCGAGAAAGCGTGGGCCAGATCAGCTTGGACGCCCTGAGCCGGTGACCAACGCGTCACTGTCATCTCACCAAGGGTGTAGGTGAGGCCGTGCGGGGAAGACCACATCGCCGAAGGCGGACGAAAGCACGATGGGTGAGAGGAGTTGCCTCATGTGCGCGAGCTGTGGCTGCGGAAGCCCAAACGACGAGCACGGCGACAGCCGCAACATCACATGGAATGAGATCCAGCAGGCCGCAGAGGCCGGTAAGGAGAGCCCGCAGCAGGCAGTCCAGAACATACAGAAAATGGCTCAGCAGCAGAGTGCCTGACGAGCTTCAAATTGCGCTAGGCAACATACCGAGGCCGCTCGTCGACAAGCACCGCTGCGGGCCAGGCGCTTGACTGCATAGCGGCGTGGCCCAGTCCGCGTTGTACCTGCGCAATCGGCGGCCCCTGAACAACTCGCCCGATTGTCGAGGCGACCTTGACGATGCGGGCCCGGTAAATGCTGCCGCCGCGAGCCGGACGGGACCCGGGCGCGGCTTCGAGGACCGGCCTGACCGGCATCAGCGACCTCGGGCCCGTCCACGCCCATCTTGCCGCGCTGGCCGGCGGCGGGGCCGCACTGGCTTTCGGCGTGGCCCTGATGGCCTCGGGCCTGTCCTCTTCCAGCGTCGGCACCTACGCCTCTCGCGGTCCATTCCAGCGTGGATGGCCTGCTTTTCCGCGGCGGTACCGGGCAGTGCCCGGCAGCCGCCACCCATCTGACTTTCATGTCATGCCACCCCTCTTTCTCTTTCCCGGCACGGTGCTGTTCGTGCCCGTGCTCGGCTGTCCCCTGTCAGCGGCAGCACCGTCGTAGCGTTCCGGCTGCTTCGCCGCATCCGCTGCATAAGACGCCGCATGGCCGGCATCGGCTGGCGATTCGGCTTCTTGACTTGACTCAGTCATGCGGCCGGGCCATGGCGGGAGCGGAAGGGCGTGCGCCCGGTCGAGTCCGTCGATGACATGGCGCGCCCCGGCCTGTTCGACTCGGAGTTTGAACCGCTCGTCCTGGAATGGGCTGGCCGTGCCGGTTGGTGCGGGATCGCAGCCGGTCCCGGTACTCGCTGATCAGAGGTCGTTGCTGAATCCGGCCAGCCATGAACGCAGGTAGCAGCCCTTCCAGGTCCCCGATTCAAGCGCATATTGGGCCGCCTGCGGGCTATTGCAGAATGCCGTAGCTTAGCGGGTTCACCCGGCACTGGTGTCTCATTTGCCATGAATTACACCGTTGACACTACAGTTCCTAATTACTGCACGTTTATGGATCTTTCCGGACTGTTTCCGGCGGCTATGATGATTGGTCATGCTGGCAGGCCAAAGCCGGTGATCGCCCGTTGGGGTGAGTGAGGGCTTACGGCGAGGAGCGGGACTGCCAAGGAGGGGTGGCGTGAAGCCTGCTGTGTGGCCTGGGACCGCTGACGGTCCCGGCGTTCCCCTTCCCCTCGTTCCTGCTGTCCGGGGGGGAGTCGTTGCCCACCGCGGGCTGTTCGGGAGGCTCGGGGAGGCGGGCCGGGTGACCGTGGTGTCGGCGCCGGCGGGGAGCGGGAAGACGTTTCTGCTGCGGTCGTGGATCGGTGCGGCGGGCCTGGCGGAGCAGACTGCGTGGGTGCCGGTGCAGGGCCAGGAGGGGGATCCACAGCGGTTCTGGATCTCAGTGGCTGATGCGCTGCGGGACACGGCCGCCGGGTCGAAGCTGGTGCGGGAGCTGACCGCGGCGCCGGACCTGGACAGCTGGGCGGTGGTCGAGCGGCTGCTGAAGGATCTGGTCTCGCTGGAGAACCAGATCTGGCTGGTGATCGATGACGTGCATGAGTTGCGGTCGACGGAGGCGCTGGCCCAGCTGGAATTGCTGCTGATGCGGGTGCCGCCGGAGCTGCGGTTCGTGCTTGCCACCCGCCGGGATGTGCGGCTGGGGCTGCACCGGCTGCGGCTGGAAGGGGAGCTGACCGAGATCCGCGCGGACGACCTGCGGTTTTCCCTGGAGGAGGCGCGGGCGCTGTTTGAGGCGGCCGGGGTGGTGCTGTCCGGCTCAGCCGTCAAGCTGCTGCATGCGCGGACCGAGGGCTGGGCGGCCGGGCTGCGACTGGCCGCGCTGGCGGTGGCCGGGCACCCGGACCCGGAGCGGTTCGCCGACGAGTTCTCCGGCAGCGAGCGCACGGTCGCCGACTACCTGCTGGCTGAGGTGCTGGACCGGCAGCCGGAGGAGGTCCGGCGGCTGCTGCTGCGCACCTCGGTACTGGAGCAGGTCAATGGCGAACTCGCCGACCTGCTGACCGGGGGCAGTGGCGGGGAGCAGATCTTGCAGGAGCTGGAGCAGGCCAACGCGTTCGTGACCTCGGTGGATGTGCGGCGGTGCTGGTTCCGCTACCACCATCTGTTCGCCGACCTGCTCCAGCTGGAGCTGCGGCGCACCGCGCCGGGTGAGGTTCCTGAGCTGCACGAGAGCGCGGCTGGGTGGTTTGCCGGGCATGGGTTCCCGGTGGAGGCGGTCCGCCACGCGCAGGCGGCGCAGGATTGGGGGCTGGCCGCCCGCCTGCTGTCGGATCACTGGCTCGGCCTCTATTTCAACGGGCAGGCCGCCACCGCGCACGAGCTCCTCACCAGGTTCCCGGCCGGTGTGGTCGCGGCCGATGCGGAGCTCACCGCGCTGATCGGGGTCGGCGAGCTGACCAGGGCCAGGGGATCGCTGGAGGAGGCCGAGCGGCATCTGGCGGCCGCAACCAGCGGGTCGGCGTCGGTACCAGCCGGCCGGCAAGGACGCCTTGAT
>DASQVO010000220.1:0-9775 GCA_035640715.1 Streptosporangiaceae bacterium | reverse complement strand
CAGCCCGGCGATCAGGAAGACGCGGTCCGCGAGCCGCGTCTGGAGGCCGTGGATGAGAACCTCATCCGGATCCCCGGGGTTGTACCAGACGAGTACGTGCTGGCCGGGCCGCAGCGCGGGCTGCTTCCGGGCCGGCTGGGGAGTGATCCGCTCCATCACGCGGCCGTCCGCGAGCGTGTACTGGATCACGAGCTGGCCGCGCGATCCATCCGGCTCCTTGTCCGGCGACGCCGGCGGGAGCATCGCCATTCCCCACGTGCGCACGCCGTCGCTGCGTAGCCGTCGCACACGGTGGATTCCGTACAGGCCGGCCAGTGCGGCCACCCCGCCCGCTAGCGCGAACCAGACCCCGACCAGGACCGGCATGCTGTCTGGCATTCCTCTCTGTGTCTAATTCCGAGTAACCCTCACGGCGTCGGTGCCCGAGTATGTTCACCTCTATACTGCCCCGTCACGCAGACAGCGATGCCAGCGGGCGCGGCCGGGAATGCGCCGCCGTGCGGGCCGGTCCCGCCGTGAAGTCTCTTTGGCTGGCGAACGCGGCCGTGATGGCGACGGCCGCCGTGACCGCGAGCGCCCAGCCGGAGAACAGGAGGGCCGCGACGACCGCAATCAGGAGAACTGGCGTTTACGGCGAGGAGAAACCTTTCTCCCTACTGCCTGATTTATGTGGTGATGTACGGCGCAGAATGCGCGACAATAGGCGCGAGCGCGGTGCCGCCGGCTTGGTCGTGCGGCGGCGGGCACGTGGCTGACCGGCGGGAGAACGCCGATGGCCGCTGACGCGAGAACGGGAGCGGGCGTGGTGGGTCGGCGATGGCCACTGTCGTGAACCGGCCGGGCGGTGACCCGGTGCGGCCTGCGCCAGCACGGCTCGCGAGAGGCCGGTCCGCGCCAGGGCGGCTCGCGGGGGGCAGGTCGCTGCTGGCTTTGCGGGCCACGACCACGCCAGGCAAGCTCCGGCTGATCCTCGCCGGCCTCGTCATCGGTTGCCTGGGCTGGGGCGCGTTCGCCGCCTGGACGGTCAGCCTGCACGCGTCCGCCGCAGACAACGTGGTGAGCAGCAGCGAGCCGCTGAGCCTCGATGCCCAGCAGATCTACCAGTCGCTATCCGACGCCGAGGTGACGTTCTCAACCGCGTTCCTGTCCGGCACCCAGGAGCCGCTGGCCGCCCGCGAGCACTATGACGCCGACATCGCACGCGCCGCCAGCGGCCTGGAGGCGGCGACCACTGCCAGCGGCAACTCAGCGGTCGGCGCCAGCCTCGCCACGCTCTCGGCCGCGCTGCCGGTCTACACGGGCTACGTCGCCGACGCCGAGGTGTACAACTCACTCGGCTATATGGCCGGAAGCTCGTACGCGCAGGTGGCCACGGAGGAAATGCAGCTGACGCTGCTTCCCGCCGCCCGCAGCATCTACGCGCAGGAAAACGCCCAGCTGGCGGGTGCGAGCGCGCAGGCGACCGGGCTGCCGCTCGTCGCGGCGGCCGTCGCGTTCGGCGTGGTTGCCGGATATGTGCTCTACCGGGTGCAGCGGTGGCTGTCCCGGCGCACGCACCGGATCGTCAACGTCGGCTTGCTCATGGCCTCCGCCGTCGGCGTGGTGTCACTGCTCTGGCTGGTGATCGCCTTCGGAATTGCGCGGGCCGACCTGGGCCGGGCGCTGGCGCAGGGAGCCCGCCCGGCGGAGACCCTCGCTCAGGCCGGCATCCTCGCGCAGCGTGCCCGCGGCGACGAGATCCTCAACCTGATCTCCCACAGCGGTGATGCCGTGTTCCAGCAGGACTTTGCGGCCGCGCGGCGCTCGCTCGGCCCGGGAGCCGGGACGCTGCTGACCGAGGCGCTCGCCCAGTCGCAGGGCGGTCCCGGCGCGCAGCGGGCAGCCGCTGCCGCCCGTGACGCACAGGGCTGGTACGCCGTCAACGAGCGGGTGCACAGCCTCGACGCCGCGGACAATTTCAGTGCCGAGACGCAACTCGTGATCGGTACCGGGCCTGGTACGGCCGCGACCTTGTTCGGCAGGCTGAATGCGGACCTGTCCGCGGCGGTCGCGGCCGACCAGGCCGCTTTCCGCTCCAGCGCGGCCGGCGGCCGTGACGCGTTCACGGGCCTCGAGGCAGGCATCATCGCGGCGTCCGTGGTGATGGCCGCCGGATGCGCCTGGGGGATCACCCGCAGGCTCGCGGAGTACCGGTGAACGTATGACGGCCATGACCCGGGACCAGGCCGCGGCAGCCGTGGCGGCGGCCGCCGCCGAACGCGACGGCATCCAGGCCAACCTGATGGACCTCGACGGCAGCTTCGGCAAGCGCCTCCTCGAAGGCGCGGCGAGCCTCACCGGTGTCACCGGGAAGCGCTGGGAGGAGGCCCGCGGGAGCCTGGCCGCGCTGTGGCAGATCTTCCTGGCCTACTCGGCCGCCGTCGACCGGGCCGCCGAACTACTGGCCCGTTCCCGCCGCCCGGCTGGCCCGGAGCTGACCGAGATCACCGGACTGCTGAGCGGGCCCTCCGTCCGGCTGTCCCGGGCGCCCGCACCGCTGGCTCGCCGGGACCTCACCGACACCGGGCAGACGGAACTCACCCTCGCCGCGGCCGTGCAGGAGATGCAGCGCATCTATGCCGGGGTCGCTGACGTGGTGACAGCCGCCGAAACAGTCTGGAACGAGCTGGCCGGCCCGCTGGAGAATGCCGGCGCCGAGCTGGCCGAGGCGAGGCGGCAGGCCGGCGGCCTCACCGACGCCGACGACGCCGTGGGCGGCGCCCTGGCGGCGGCCGAGGCCGAGAAGAACGCGCTGCGCGAGGTGCTGAACTCGGACCCGCTCGCGCTGTGGCGGGGCGGCCGGACCGATGCCGACCGGCTGGACCGGCTGCGGGACCAGGCGGCCTCCGTCGCTGCCCAGGTCGCCGAGCTGGCCCGGCTTCGCGACGACGCGGAGCGCCGGATAGCCGCCGCGACGACGGCGGTGTCGGCCGTCACGGCGGCGTGGCAGGACGCGAGCCGGGCGCGGGAGCGGGCCGCAGCCAAGATCGCCGAGTCCGCGCTGCCGCCTCCGCCCGAGGCTCCCGCCCTGACGGCCCGGCTGGCCGTCGTAGCGGAGCTGAAGGCGGCGGGCCGGTGGACCCGTCTCGCCGCCGAGCTTGATGACATCGGAAAACAGGCGTCGGCCGCGGCGCAGCTGTACCGGGATGCCGAACGGATGGCGGCCGGCGCCCTGGCCCGGCGCGACGAGCTACGCGGGCTGCTCGGCGCGTACCAGGCCAAGGCCGCCACCCTCGGCGCGGCCGAGGATCCCGAACTCAGCGCCCGCTTCGACCGGGCGCGGAACCTGCTGTGGACGGCGCCGTGCGACCTGCCCGCGGCGGCCGAAGCGGTCCGGTCCTACCAGCAGGCGATCCTCGGGCTCAGCGGACGGGGGCCGCGATGACCACCGCCACGACTGCATGCCAGCGGCCGGGGTGCGGCGGGATAATCGAGGACGGCTACTGCAACGTATGCGGCCTGGCCCCGGCGCCGCCTGTGGCCCCGGGACCGCAGGCGCCCCCGGCGGCCGCCGCCACGACCGCATGCCAGCGGCCGGGGTGCGGCGGGATGATCGAGGACGGCTACTGCAACGTATGTGGCCTGGCCGCGGAATCGCGCCCGGCGGCCGCGGGCGCCGGCTCGCGCTCGGCGCCGGTTCCGCGCTCGGGATCGGTCTCGTTCGCGACCCGCGGTTCCGCCGGGACCCGCGCCTCGCGGCCGGGCAGCAGCCGGTCGTCGCGGGGGAGCCTGGGCGCCGGGCTCGTCCAGGTTCCGCCGGTCCCCGCCCGCGATCCGGCTAGCGCGGTCCTCTCCGACCCCCAGGTGCCGGAGAGCAAGCGGTTCTGCGGCGCCTGCGAGCAGCCGGTCGGGCGCGGCGCGAACGGGCGCCCCGGGCTCACCGAGGGCTTCTGCCGCCACTGCGGCACCCCGTTCTCGTTCCGGTCCAAGCTGGCCACCGGCGAGCTGGTGGCCGGGCAGTACGAGGTGCTCGGCTGCCTCGCACACGGCGGCCTCGGCTGGATCTACCTGGCCAGGGACCGCAACGTCAGCGACCGCTGGGTGGTGCTCAAGGGACTGCTCAACACCGGTGACGCTGACGCTATGGCCGCCGCCGTTGCCGAACGGCAGTTCCTGGCCGAGGTCGAGCATCCCAACATCGTCCGGATCTACAACTTCGTCCAGCACGGTGACCGGCGCACCGGAGGCAGTGCCGGCTACATCGTCATGGAGTACGCCGGCGGCCAGTCGCTCAAGCAGATCCTGGCCGAACGCCGAAAGGCCGGGGAGTCGCTGTCCCTGCCCGTCGCGCTTGCCTACGCGCTCGAGATCCTGCCCGCGCTGGGTTACCTGCACGACCGGGGCCTGGTCTACTGCGACTTCAAGCCCGACAACGTCATACAGACCGAGGAGCAGCTCAAGCTCATCGATCTGGGCGGCGTGCGGCGGATCGATGACGTGGACAGCCCGATCTACGGGACTGTCGGCTACCAGGCGCCGGAAATCGCGGACCGCGGGCCCTCCCCGTCCTCCGACCTGTACACGGTCGGCCGCGCGCTCGCCGTACTCACCTTCGAGTTCTCCGGCTACACGGGGACGTACTCCCGCAGCCTGCCGGATCCGGCCAAGGTGCCCCTGCTCGCCCAGCAGGAATCCTTCTACCGGTTCCTGCGCCGGGCCACCGATCCGGACCCGGGCCGCCGGTTCACCTCCGCCAGTGAGATGGCCGAGCAGCTCACCGGCGTGCTGCGCGAGGTACTCGCCGTCGGCGACGGCCGCCCGCGGCCCGCGATCTCCTCGCTGTTCAGCCCGGAACCGCAGGTGGTCGGCGCAGGCGGATGGGATGCGGCGGATGGCCGCGACGGCGCCACCGTGCCCTGCGGCCCCTCGAGCCCGGCAGGCACTGCCCCGCCCGGGGCAGCGGAGATCGTGGCCGGGCTGCCGGTGCCGCTCGTCGACAGCACCGACCCGGCAGTTGGCTACCTGGCCGCGCTCAGCGCGCTCAACCCGGCACAGCGGACGGCTACCTTGTCTGCCGCCGTCGCCGGAGAGCCGGGAACGCCACCGGAAGTGGCGGCATCTGCCGAGACCCGCCTGGCGCTCGCCCGGGCCCTTGTCGTCAGCGGCGATCCCGCCGGGGCCAGGGCGGTGCTGGCGGACCTGGCGGCAGACGGCCAGGCGGACTGGCGGGTGGCCTGGTATGAGGCTCTGAGCGAACTCGCCGCAGGGAATCCCGGTGCCGCACTCGGCGGGTTCAACGCGGTCTGCGACACGCTGCCCGGCGAGCTCGCGCCCAAGCTCGCATGCGGGCTCACCGCGGAGGCGGCCGGAGATCACGTGCTGGCCGCCCGGTGCTTCCAGCTTGTGTCGACCGTCGATCCCTCCTATGTCAGCGCGGCCTTCGGCCTGGCCAGGACGCACCTGGTGGCCGGCGACCGGACCGGCGCGATCGCAGCGCTCGCGGCAATTCCCGAAACGTCCAGCCACTATGTGACGGCGCAGATCGCCGCGATCCGGATCCAGGTCGCCGGCCGGAGGCAGGCCGCGGTCACCGGCGACGACGTGCGGGAGGCGAGCGATCGCCTGAACCGCATGAAACTCGATGCTGCTCGCCAGCACCAGCTCACCGCCGAGATCCTGCGGGCCGCCCTCGGCTGCCTGGCGGCGGGGCAGGCGGTGGGCGGTGGCCGCCTGCTCGGCTGCGAGCCGACCGAGCGGGCGCTACGCTTCGGCCTGGAACGGAGTTACCGGGCGCTGGCCAGGCTGGCACCCGACCCCAGGCTCCGGGTCGAGCTCGTTGACCTGGCTAATGATGTCCGGCCGAGGACCTTTTCATGAACACCAGCCCATCACCGCATGCCGGTGACTACCTCTGCTGCCCCTCGTGCGGAGAGCCGATCGCCGCGCAGGACAGCTACTGCGAATCGTGCGGAGCCAGGCTGGCTCCGCTCGTGGTGAGCGACCGTGTGCCCCGTGACCACGTGGAACTGGATCTTGGGCGTGCCGTGGGCATCACCGACCGCGGCCGCAGGCACCCGCGGAACGAGGATGCGCTGGCGCTGGCCACCGCCGAGACGCCGGGTGGTCCTGTCGTGATCGCCGTCGTCTGCGACGGGGTCTCCACCGCCGACCGCCCGGACGAGGCGTCGCTCGCCGCGGCGCAGGCCGCCGCGGATGAGCTGCTCGCGGCGGCGCGGGCGGGCACCAGCCTCCCCGAGGCTTCCGCGCGGGCGGCCGGGCTGGCCCGGGATGCGGTCGCGGCCCTGGCCCGCCCTGGCATGGAAGCACCGGCGGCGACGTACGTTTCCGCGGTGCTGGCCGGTGACACCGTAACGCTGTGCTGGCTGGGCGACAGCCGCGCCTACTGGCTGTGCGCCGGTGCCGCGCCGACGGGCCCGTCGGGCCCATCGGGCCCGTCGGGCCGTCAGCTCACCAGGGACGACTCCCTGGCCGAGGAGCTGGTCGCGCAGGGGCTGCTGTCGGAATCCGAGGCGCTCGCCTCGCCGCAGGCCCACGTAGTGACCCGCTGGGTCGGTGCCGGCTCCAGCGAGCTGGTTCCGCACATCACGGAATTCTCACCGCCTGGCCAGGGAACGCTGCTGTTGTGCTCGGACGGGCTGTGGAATTACGCACCGGACGCCGCGGAGCTGGCGGCGCTCGCGATGCCCGGTGCCCTGACCGATCCGCTGGGAACGGCCGCGGCGCTGGTGCGGTTCGCGGTCGATGCCGGCGGCATGGACAACATCACGGTGGTGCTCGTGCCCTACCCGCCCGTTAAGCCTGTTCAGCCCGTTAAGCCGATTCCGCCCGTTCAGCCGGTTCAGCCCGCCCGGCAAAGCTGAGGAGTACCCGTCGATGAGCCAGGCCGACTTCACTGTCGACGTCTTCCAGAACGAGTACCTGCCAGAGGGCAGCCGGGATGTGAACGCAATCGTCACGGTGACATCCGTGGCCGATCCAGCGTCGGCACCGCCCGGCGGACCGGGCGGGCTGGGCGGGCCCTCCGGGCTCTCTGAGCTGGCGGAGATCATCATCATCGACTGCTCCGGTTCGATGAACGCGCCGCCGGGCAAGATCGCCGAAGCCCGTGCGGCGACCGCCGCGGCCGTGGACGTCATCCGTGACGGCGTAGCCTTCGCCGTGATCGCGGGCACCGAGACGGCGCGTCCCGTCTTCCCCCAGGACGGCAGCATGGCCATTGCCGGCCCGCAAACCAGGCAGGCCGCGAAGAAGGCCGTCGGCGGGCTGCGTCCCGCGGGCGGGACCGCGATCGGTCAGTGGCTGCGCCTCGCGCACCAGATCTTCACCGAAGATCCGGCCGGCCCTGGTCACCACCCCGGGCACACGCAGGTGCGGCACGCCATCCTGCTCACCGACGGCAAGAATCAGCACGAGACGCCCGAGCAGCTCGCCGGGGCGATCGCCGTGTGCGAGGGCGTCTTCAGCTGCGACTGCCGGGGCGTCGGCACCGACTGGGAGGTCGCTGAACTGCGCCGGATCTCCGCCGCGCTGCTCGGCACCGTGGACATCGTGCCCGACCCCGGGGGCCTCGCCGCCGATTTCGAGGCGATGATGGAGACGGCCATGGGCAAGCAGATCGCCGATGTCGCGCTGCGCGTGTGGACACCACAGCATGCGAGTATCCGGTTCATCAAGCAGGTCGCGCCGGCCATTGAGGACCTGACCGGCCGGCGCAGCCCGGCAGGCCCGCAGGCGGGGGACTACCCAACCGGAGCCTGGGCTCCGGGTGAGAGCCGGGATTACCACGTGTGTGTCGAGGTCAGCCCGGCCGGCGTCGGCCAGGAGATGCTGGCGGCCCGGGTGAGCCTGGTCGCTGCCACGCCATCCGGCCCGCAGGTCCTCGGCCAGGGACTGGTCCGGGCGCTCTGGACTGACGACGAGGCGCTGTCGACCCGGATAAACCCGCACGTTGCTCACTACACCGGGCAGGCCGAGCTGGCCGAGGTCATCCAGGAAGGGCTGCAGGCCCGTAAGGAAGGTGACGAGGACACCGCGACCGCCAAGCTCAGCCGGGCCGTCGCGCTGGCCAGCGAGGCAGGAAACGAGGGCACCGCCAAGCTGCTCGCCAAGGTCGTCGAGGTTGACGCCACGGGAACCGTCCGGCTCAGGAAGAAAGTCGAAGACGCCGATGAGATGGCGCTCGACACCCGATCGACCAAGACGGTCCGCACGAGGAAGTAACAGCTACACGGAAGCCGGGGAGCCTGATGCTTACCTGCCCAGCCGGTCACGACTCAGCCAGCAGCGATTTCTGTGACGTCTGCGGCATGCGGATGGGCGGCGCGCCAGAGGCGGCATCGCCCGTGGCGCCGGAGGCGGCTCCCTCGCAGGAGCCAGAGCCGGCCGCTGATCCATGCCCGCGCTGCGGCACCGGCCGGTCGGGGCAGTTCTGCGAGGTGTGCGGGTTTGATTTCGAGTCGCGCTCCGGGTCACCAGGAGCAACAGGGGCCGCCGTGCCCGGCTCCGGGAGTGCCCCCGCAGGCGCCCGCACCGCGACGGGCTGGGTCGCGGAGGTGGCCGCGGACCGCGCCTACTTCGACAAGGTGGTCGCCCAGGGCGGCGCGGACGCCGGGACACTCCGGTTTCCCGCCTACTGCCCACGGCGCCGGTTCCGGCTCACCGGGCCTGAGGTCCGCATTGGCCGCCGCAGCGTCCAGCGGGGGATCGAGCCGGAGATCGACCTGACGGGGCCGCCGGCCGATCCGGGCGTCTCCCGCATGCATGCTGTTCTGATACTGGAGCCCGATGGCAGCCTGACGGTCATCGATCCCGGGTCAGAAAACGGCACGCTCGTCAACGGCAGTGAGATCCCGGTCGGGGTCAAGGTTCCGCTGGCGGAGGGGGACAGCATTCAGCTGGGCGCGTGGACGGTGATCACCATCCGCGCCGCACATATCTAGAACGCCGGCCCGCAGCGGGCGGGCCGAGAGGCCGCCAGGCCAGGGGCCCTCGGGCTGGGCGGCAGCCCGGCCGGCAGGCACCCCTCAGGAGGTGCCGAATGTGACGGTGACCTGCTGGAAACCCAGCGACCGGAGCATCCCGTCCAGCATGGCCTGGGTGTTCTTCTCCGCTTCAGAGATCAGCGGGCTCTGCGTGGCGGCCTTCTGTATCTTCTGCTGCGCCAGGATGTAGACCTGCTGCTGGCTGTTCGGGTTGCTGGAGAAGAAGTTCCCGATCCTGTTCAGCAGGCCCTGCTGCTGGGCGTAGACGTAGGACTGCTGGACATTCAGCACAGCGGGCTCGAGTTGCGCGTGCGGTAGCGCGACGGTCACCGCCGTCCGGTCCCCTGATACGTGAATTTCCTGGCTCTTCAGCCGCGAGAAGTCGACGTATGCGATGTCGGTGCCCTGGCCGACGAACAGCGTGCCGCTGCCTGCAATGAAGGACGGCAGGAAAGCGGTGTGCTTTTGCAGGTCGACGATGACTTCAAAAGAGCCGCTCGCCGCCTCATAACGGCTGAGCGCGGTGATTGATTTGAGCAGGACGGGCTGGCTCCGGTCGGTGGTCGTCTCCGCGAACGGGTTGCGGAGCTGCGGCAGCAGGTGGACCGCGGACAGCACCAGAGCGAGCACGATGACGGCTGCTACCGTGCTTACTATCCAGCCCAGCCGTCCGGACATTGTTCCGCCCCGCTGGGTACGCGCCGTCTCCTCGGTCCGGCCGTTATCGGTCAAGCTGCGGGAACGTTGCGTCACAGTAATAGTGGTTACCCGGTTTAGCCGGTTGAATTCGCGTG
>DASQVO010000219.1:0-6356 GCA_035640715.1 Streptosporangiaceae bacterium | reverse complement strand
CGCGGATCTGATCCGCGGCCCTCCCTCAGGCCCGGGACCGCGTGCTGCCGCTGCTACCAGAGTGGTTCATCGGCACCGGGAATTTGGCCCCCTCGCCGAGCACGGCGCGTAGATGCTCGAGGTTCAGAGCGCTCCCCACAGCCCTGCGGACTAGAAGAGGCACGTACACGTTTCGTGCTGTTCCGTTTCCCCTAATCGCCTGCCCTCCGACCCGACAGCAGGAAACTGATACAGCCCAATCTCCGTACATATCACTTTCCAGCCTGTCTCTGGCGAGTCGGCGTTGTCGGTGACTGGATGCGGCTTACTTTCAGTCAGGTGGCGGCGAGGGCGGTGATCGCGTCCAGCCGGGCGGCGCGGCGGGCTGGACGGATCCCGGCCAGGATGCCGGCGATTGCCCCGGCGATGAGGAAGATGAGCAACTGCTCGGGTGGTGCGGAAAACACGCCCAGTGCCGAGGTGGTCGATGCTGTGACCAGGGCCCAGCCGAGGAAGGTGCCCAAGATGACCCCGCTGGCGGTGCCGAAAACGGAGATGATGGCCGATTCCCATCGGATCATGGATCGGGTCTGGGCTCGGGTCTGGCCGAGGGCGCGCAGCAGTCCGAGTTCGCGGCTGCGTTCATGGATCGACAGTGCAAGGGTGTTGGCGATGCCCATCAGGGCGATGATGATGGCCAGGGCGAGCATCACGTAGACAAGGCCGAGGATGGTGTTGACGCCGCTGGTGGCGCTTGCCCGGAATTGGGCGTGGTCCTGGACCCGGGGTTGGCCGTAGGGGGCGGCGGCCGCCGTGACTGCTGCCCGGGCGGCATCAAGGTCGCTGCCGGGACGCAGTTTGAGTAGGACCTGCGAGTCGATGCTCTGCCCGGCGTGCGGCGCCCATCCGGCGGGCGCTAGCAGGTAGTCGCCGGTGATGTCGGGGTGGTCGAAGATGGCCGCGACCCGCAGTCGGCTGGTGGCACCGTCGGGGTAGGTGATCGGCACGGTGGCGCCGAGCCGCCAGTGCTGGTCGTCGGCCGCGGTGGAGGAGACGGCCAGGGAGCCGACGTTCAGGCCGGTAAGCGAGCCGCGGACGAGGCCGAGATCGACGACCTGTCCGAGCGTGCGCGGGTCGGCGACGGCGACGGTGCGGATGTGCCCGTCCAGCAGGGCGCTGCCGGCGCCGATACCTGCGGCGGCCTGGACCTGGGGTAGCCGGGCGAGACCAGCGGCCAGTTCGGGGCTGAACCCGCCGCCGCCGGAGCGGCCGCCGTACCCGCCCTGGTCGATGACCAGGTCCGCGGTGAGGGCGCGGTCCACGCCGCGGGAGGCGGAGGCTTTCAGCGAGGAGCCGACCACGGTGAACAGCGCGACGACGGTGACGCCAACCATCAGAGCCGACGCGGTCGCGGCGGTGCGCCGCGGGTTGCGCAGCGCGTTCTGCCGGGACAGCCGTCCCGTTATGCCGCGCAGTGCGGCGGCCGGCGCGCCCAACGCTGCCGCGGCTGGTCGTGCGGCTACAGGGCCGAGCGCCACCACGCCCACGACCATGGTCAATGCGCCAGCGATGGCTGTCCCAGGCTGGCTGGTGGCGCTGGCTGCCACGATGACCGTGCCGGCGCCGGCGGCCACGAGTACCCCGCCCAGGGCGGCGCGCGTGCGGGAGGCGCGCGGCTGTTCCGCTGCGAGATCCCGTAGTGCGGCCAGCGGCGGGACCCGGGAGGCGCGCAGCGCGGGGAGCACGCCGGCCAGCAGTGTAGCGAGCAAGCCGGAAAGGACCGCGATCACGGCACTGGATGCGTGGAACACCAGCCCTCCGGCGGGCAGCGCGAACCCGAAGCGGTCGAATACTCCCTTGAGCAAGCCGGCGATACCGATGCCGCCAGCCAAGCCGAGCGCGGACCCGATGGAACCGATGGCGAGTGCCTCCAGGGCACCGGCCGTCATCAGCTGACGTCGGCTGGCACCCAGGGCGCGCAGTAGCGCGGATTCGCGGCTGCGCTGGGCGGCGAGGATGGAGAACGTGTTGTAGATGCTGAAGGCGGCCACCAGCAGGGCGACGACAGCAAATGCGGTCAGGCCGTTGGACAGGAAACCGAGGAACCCGCTGCTGATCTGATCCAAGTTCTCTGCGGCGAGCTGGGCACCTGTGATGGCCTGCACGCCTGGGGGCAGAACGGGGCGCAGCCGGCTGGCCAGCTGCGCCGGGGACACGCCGGGCGCGGCCTTGATAAGGATCTGGGTGACCCGGCCGGGGCTGGTGCCGGTCAGATGCAGCTGGGCAGCGTTCAATGTCAGGCCGGTGAACGTCGACGGCCCGAACCCGTCGGCCGAACCGAAGGTCGCAATGCCGACGACGTGGACCCGCAGCGGCTGCGGTGTGAGCAGCGTCGTTGTCTGACCGAGGGCCAGGTGCCCGGTCTTGGCGGCGCCCCGGTTGATGACGACCTCATCGGCGGTGCGCGGGGGCCGGCCCTGAATGAGCCGGTAGGGGTTCAGTGCGGGATCGCTGATCCAGTTCGCGGCCCTTGTCGGCGGCCCGTTGCCGCCGATTCCCTTGCCGGTGCTGCCCAGTAGCTGCCCGTACCCCTCCAGGTATGGCTGCGCGTCGGCGACACCGCTGACTTTCCGCACGGTCGGCAGCAGAGCGGCGCTTATCCCGGGGCGGGCGTTTGAGCCTGAGCCGTCCCCAATTTTCGTGATGCCGCGGATCACGACGTCTGTGCTGCCGTTGGCTTGGGTGAACAGGCGGTCGAAGTTGGCGCGCAGCGTGTCGCTCAGCAACAGGGTGCCGGCCAGGAATGCCACCCCGAGGCTCACCGCGAGCAGGGTCGCGACCAGGCGGCGCTGGTACGCCCACAGGTTCTTTGCCGTAATGGACAGCATGCCGGTCAGCCCTCCAGGTCCTTCAGGTGATCCAGTACGCGCTTGGCGGTGGGCTGCTCAAGCGTTCCGACGATCTGCCCGTCGGCGAGGAAGACCACGGTGTCGGCGTAGCTGGCCGCGACCGGGTCGTGGGTGACCATCACGATCGTCTGCCCGAACTCATCACGTGCTTTGCGCAGGAACTGCAGCACCTCGGTGCCGCTGCGGGAGTCCAGGTTGCCGGTCGGCTCGTCGGCGAAGACTATCTCCGGCTGGCTGGCGAGCGCTCGTGCCACCGCCACCCGTTGCTGCTGGCCGCCGGACAGTTCCGAGGGCCGGTGCGCGAGCCGGTCGGTCAGCCCGACCGTCTCGATGACCGCCTCCAGCCAGCCGCGATCAGGTGTGGCGCCCGCCAGAGACATAGGCAGGGTGATGTTCTCCCCCGCGGATAGCGTGGGAACCAGGTTGAACGCCTGGAACACGAATCCGACCCGGTCCCGGCGCAGCAGTGTCAGCTGACGATCGTTCAGCCGGCTCAGCTCGACGTCGCCGAGGAACGCCTGCCCGGAACTGAAAGTGTCCAGTCCGGCTAGGCAGTGCATCAGCGTGGATTTGCCCGATCCGGACGGCCCCATGATCGCCGTGAGCTCCCTGTCGGGGAATTCGACTGTCACATCATCCAGGGCGGTCACCAAGGTCTCGCCGCTGCCATAGATCTTGGTGGCGTGCACGGCCCGGGCAGCGGCTGTCGCGGTAGGTGTGGTGTTGGCAGGTGCAGTGGTCATGTACCGATCGTGGCCGGGCGAGCGGTGCTGCGTCGTCATCCCGGTGCGGGCTTCGGGGCTACCGCGATCGGGGTAGCCATCCCTGTCCCGGACAGCGTCCGCCTCGTGTTGCGGTCAGCCGGCCCAGCCGGGGCGGACCAGTCCGGCCTCGTAGGCGAACACGACCAGCTGGGCGCGGTCTCGGGCGCCCAGTTTGACCATCGCCCGGTTGACGTGGGTCTTCACCGTGGCCGGGCTGAGCACGAGACGTTCGGCGATCTGGTCATTCGACAGGCCTGCGGCCACGAGCCCGGTCAGTTCCCGTTCCCGCTCGGTCAGCGCCCCCAGGCTGGCCGGCGGCGGGGGTTCCTTCGCACGGTCGGCGAACTCCGCGATCAACCGGCGGGTGATACCCGGGGACAGCAGCGCATCGCCGGCCGCGACAACCCGTACAGCCCGGACCAGCTCAGCAGGCTCGGTGTGCTTGACCAGGAACCCCGTCGCGCCTGCTCGCAGCGCCTCGAACACGTATTCATCCAGCTCGAAGGTGGTCAGGATGACAACCCGGACCCCGGCCAGGCGCTCGTCGGCGGCGATCTGCAGTGTTGCCTGCAGGCCGTCGAGCCCCGGCATCCGGATGTCCATCAGCACCACATCGGGGATCAGCCCGTGCGCTAGCCGGACCGCCTCCGCGCCGTCAGCGGCCTGCCCCACCACCTCGATGTCGTCCTGGGCATCGAGCAGCGCAGCGAATCCGGCGCGCACCAGGGCCTGATCATCGGCGAGCAGAACCTTGATCAGGACGCACCGTCCGGGTGGCTATCGGGAAGGGGCAGCCAGGCATGCAACCGGAATCCGCCGCCTTCCTTCGCCCCAGCGTCCAGCCGGCCGCCCAGCGCCGCGACCCGCTCCCGCATGCCGGGAATGCCATGACCGCCGCCATCCGCTGCCGGTACGCCGAGAGGTCCGTGCCCGTTGTCGTCGACGTCAACGGTGAGCTGGCGCGTCCCGTAGTTCAGCCGGACGACCACAGTTGACGCGGCGGCATGCCGGACCACGTTGGTCAGCGCTTCCTGCACAACCCGATACGCAGCCGCATCCACACTGGCGGGCAGCTGCCTCGGGTCGCCAGTAATCCGGGGGCAGACCTTGAGCCCGGTCGCGCCGGCCCGCCGCAGCAGGTCCTCGATGTTGGTAAGGCTCGGCGCCGGCGTGCGGGGAGCCGGGCCGTCTTCGCGCAACGCGCCGAGCACCGACTGCACTTCGACAAGCGCCTCTTTGCTCGCCTGCTTGATCGCCGTCAACGCGGTGCGGGCTTGTTCCGGTCTCTGGTCGATCAGTTCGAGGGCGACGCCGGCCTGCACGTTGATCAGCGAGATGCTGTGCGCCAGCACGTCGTGCAGTTCACGGGCGATACTCAGCCGCTGTTCACTCACCCAATGGCGGGCCTCTTCCTCCCGTGACCGCTGTTCCTCGAACGCCCGCTGGCGGCTCTCGTGCAGATATGCCCGCCGACCGCGGACCACCTCGCTTACCGCGGCCAGGAACAGCATCCAGGCCGCAATCCCCACCGCAGCCGACACCGAGGGGAATGGCCCGCCCCGCGGCAACTCCGACAGCCACCCGAAGCAAACGTAGCCGAGGAGCAGCGAGACGTAGGACACCACTCGGTGACCGGCCACCAGGACCGTCCCGAAAGTGATGATCAACGGGGCCCAGATTGGACCGCCCGGATAGTTGGCGAGCGCATAGCCGAAGGTGGCCGTGAACGCCACCACGAGGCTCGCAACCGGCCAGCGCCGCCGGAGCATCAGCGCGGCAGCGGCCGCCGCGAGCAGGAGATAGCCGGCCGCATCCAGCGGCCTGGCATCGGGCTGGTGCCGCCCGGCCAGCGCGGTGCCGGCGGCCTGCAGCACGCCGACAAGCACAGCCAGCGCCACCTCCGCAGGCCAGCCCCACCGCCACCGGCGCCGCACCCACCCGGGCCGTGCGCTCGGCTGACTCGTCTCCATCCCCGCAGCGTAAGGCAGATCTGCGCACGCGTCGTCAACCCAGCAGAGCATCCGCGTCTACCGCATCCGTCGTATCAACACCAGTGCAAGTGCAGGCAGGACCGCATCGGCCCGGTCAGAAGAGGCACAGCAGGGCAGCAATCCGGGCTGCGTCTTCCGCGATCAGCCCGAAGCAGCCAAACTACAGCCGAGGACAACGGCGGCACGACCCTGGTGACCGGACGGTCGACCTTCCCCACCTTCGAAGCGCGTGACCTGCTACCTCGACCGCGGCGCGGAGCAGGGCTGGCCGAGTGCCACGAACTCCTCGACGAGCTGCTCGCAGCGCTCCCGTCACAACCACGGGAAAGGCAAGGACAATGCCGAAGCTGATCGAGTCGACTCACGTCGCCCTGGGCGGCGAGATCGGCTCGCCAGACTGGGCGTTCCCCTACCTGGACGACGAGCACATGCGCTACGCGACCGGGCTGCTGACCGAAGCCGACGCCCTGCTGCTGGGCCGCCGGACCTACGAAGGGCTTTCCGCCAGCTACACGGCCATGGCCTCCAACCCGTTCGTAGACCGGATGAACTCGATCCCCAAGTTCGTAGCGTCCAAGACGTTGACGCAAACCACCTGGAACGCCACCATCATCCCCGGGGACGTCGCCGATTTCGTCGCCGAGCTCAAGCGCCAGCCAGGCGGCACCATCGTGAAATACGGCAACGGCCCGCTAGACCGGCCCCTCATGGCC
>DASQVO010000218.1:0-9755 GCA_035640715.1 Streptosporangiaceae bacterium | reverse complement strand
CGATGCCCGGCTTCGGGCCGCCAGTGGCCGCCTGCGCCGCCCCGGCCGCCCCGCCAGTCGCCGCCTGCGCCGCCCCGGCTGCCCCGCCGGTGGCGGCCAGTGCCGCGGCCAGCGTGAACGCGGTCATGACCGCTCGGCGGCGCGTTGCCATTACCCGAATGCCCATCAATCAGCTCCCGTGACACGTTCTGCGCAACAGTAGCTGAATATGTTGAAACTGGATGTAACTAGCCAGCATCATCGTTGTAAAAGGAGGGCGGCGGCTGGGCTCCAGCGGGCACGCTGTTACTGCGTACTGTGCCTGCGGGCTCTACCTCGGCGGCCCGCCACGTGGGTGTCGGGCCGACAGTCAGGAGGATTGCCCGTAGGGCGCGATCGGGACCGCAGGAGTTTTGGCTGTTCAGCTTCGAGACGGGGCCGCCGGATGGGACGCTCGTTACTTAAGCGTTACATTCAGGTTTCTTGCTAATGGTATAACCTTATGCCACCCTTGAGTGATCGAGCGCACATCATGGCATGACGGGCCCGCGCCCGTCCCGACCCCCGGAAGGAGCCCCCGTGCGCAAGGACTACCAGCCCGGCGTCCTGGCCCCCAGCCAGAAGTCCGCTTCCGAACTCGCCGCGCGCGACGCCTTTAACCGCGAGCACCCCCCGATCGAGGGCCTTTCCGTCCCGCATGACCTGCGCAAGATGGACCTGCCCGAGCGCCCGTGGCGCAACAACCGCGGCCAGTGGTTCGACCTGGCGGGCTATGAAGTGCTCAACGCCCACCTGGCCGAGCTGAAGCCGGGCGGCAGCTCCGTCCGGCACCGCCACACCACCGAGGCGTACCTGTACTGCGTCAAGGGACGCGGGTTCACGGTCGTGAACTACGAGGGTGAGGAAGAGCAGGTTGTCGAGTGGTCGGAGGGCACGCTGTTCGCGCCGCCCCGCTGGGCATGGCACCAGCACTTTAACCTCGACACCGGTGACACCTCCCGCTACCTGGCCATCCAGGACACCGGCCTGCTCCGCACCATGCGCCTGCACCAGATCGAGCGGTGCCCCGTCCAGCTCAGCCCGGAAGAGGCCGGGAAGCTTCTCGCCGCCGCGCAGGAGAAACGAGGCCAGGCAGCCAGCTGACCTGCCGTGGCTGCGCGCCGTCTTACCCCCGCACAGCGCGCAGCTCATGCCGCAGCCGACGGACCTTTCTCGCCGCCGCGCGCCAGACCGTCCCCGCCGTCACGTGGCGTATCGTCTGGCCATCGTGGCGCGCCCCGAAGACGCGTTCCCGCGAACGCGTAACCCCAGAGCCGCCGGGCCGCCCCCATCTGGGCGGCCCGGCCAGCAACGCGGCGGGCCGGCCGGAAAATGGCCCACCCGCTCTCAGTCCCACCCGGGCACCCAAACCCGGAACTTCTCAATACGGCACAATGCCCTGCCGCCGCTCCGGCCAGATCCCATGGCTCACCGGGCTCAACTGAGCCGCCTCCCCCGGAGGCCTGGGTCCTGCTCGCGTACGCGGAGCCGGCCCGGCATAAGCAAAGGCGCTCAGTAAGGCGTAGTGAGAATGATCGAAGATTCGGCAGTAGCCGCACAGCCAGGCACCGCAGCCGCGCGCGGCACCCGCCGGTGGCTGTACGTGGGCCTCCCCCTGCTCGTCAGCTTCGCCGTCGCCCAGCTTGTGAAGACGTCGATGGGCATCGTGGCGGCCAGCCCCGCATTCATTGACCGGTTCCACGTCGGGCCGCATTCCTCGGCGGTCGGCTGGGCCTCGAGCTCGTTTCTCTACGCTTACGGCGCCGCCCTGCTGGCCTGGGGTTTCATCGTCAAGCGGATCGGGCCACGGCGTGCGATGCTCGCCGGAAGCGCGATCTGGGTGATCGCGCTGGCCGTGACGCCGTTCGTGCACACGATCCCCCAGCTCTACGGCACCCGGATCGCGCTCGGCGCCGGAGAGGCCTGCTTCTATCCGGTCGCGCACACGCTGACCGCGCGGTGGTTCCCCATCCAGGAGCGGGCCCGGGCCAACGCGTCCTGGCTGTCCGGGATCTTCGTGGGCTCGACGGTCGCCTCGTTCCTCACCTCGGTGACGCTGACCTCGCTGGGCTGGACCGGGACGTTCTACGTCCAGGCGGGCATCGCGCTCGTGCTGGCGTTCGGCGTGACCCTCCTGCTCGTGCGGAATGATCCGCGTTCCTCCTCCACGGTCCAGTCCACGGAGGTCGCCCACATCGAGAAGAACCGGTACGAGACGACGACCCTGATCCCCAAGAAGGGGCCTGAGTCGCCGTACCGGAACTACCGCTACTGGGTCACGATGCTCATGTACCTGGGCACCAACATCCCGTTCTACGGCCTGGTGACCTGGCTGCCGCTGTACCTGAAGGAGCAGCGGCACATCAGCTTCGGCATGGTGGGCGGGATTCTCACCGCGGCCAACGCGCTGTCGATCGTCGTCATGATCATCGTGGGGATGAGGTCCGACAAGCGGATGCGGCGCGCCGGACTGGCCGCGATGGGGTTCGTGGTGGAGGGCGTCGGCATCCTCGGCGTGGTGCTGTTTCCCACCAGCACCCTGGTGGTGGGAATCTTCGTCTTCCTCGGCCTGGCCGGGAACGCGTGGTGCATCGTCACCAACTGGGGCCTGCTGCACAGCCTCATGCCGACCGGTGAGGTGGAGCGGTCCAGCGGCGTCTTCTCGTCACTGACGAACCTGGCCGGAGCCGGGGCCCCGGCCCTCATGGGCTGGATGCTCGCCGCGACGGGTACCTACACCCCTGGATTCCTGCTGCTCGTCGGGACCATCGTCGTGTCGATCGCATGTTGCCTCATCCTGATACCGCAGCGGTACTGAGGTGAAGGAGATCTTCAGTTGAGCCAGCCCGATACGCCGGCCGGCACGGCACTGCCGATCTCGGCACTGGCGCCCGGGGTTCCCCGGGCACTTCCCGGGATGGACTATCCCGGTCCCCGGCATCCCGCCTACCTGCGCCAGGAGCGCACCACCGACGAAGAGGCACTGATGCCGCTGGCCCGCATGCTGGCGCGGCGGCGCTACGGGCGGTCGGCGCTCGGCCCCACCATCCCCGGCGACCGGGTGCTCATCGTTACTTATCCGCACCAGAACGATCTGGTCTTCGAGGTCCTGCGCCGGGCCATCCTCGAGGAGGGCGCGGAGAGCGTCGACCGCATCGACGTCACCGACCTCGGCATGGACGTGGTGACCTACAGCGCCGCCGACGGCTGGCGGGAGATCACCGACCGGCTGCCTCCCATGGTGGAAAGCGGTGTCGAGTTCAACGTCGCGGCCGCGACCCTCAAGCACTACCTGGAGGACCGGCCGGGGTACACGGCGGTGCTGGCCGGCGAGGCCGGACGCCGACACTGGAAGCGCGCGGCTGGCAAGCGGGTCCGGAACAACTGGATGTACGCGACGTATGAGGACTTCATCTCCCGGGCGAACGCCTACCCGGACGAGCTCTGGCGGGCAATCGACCTGAAGGTGGTGGATGCGTTCCGCGACGCCGCCGAGGTACGCATCACCAGCCCGGAGGGCACCGACATCGGCTGGCAGGTCACCGGGCAGCAGGCCGCGCTGTGGGTGCAGGGCGCCTTCCAGTCCGGGCACATCATCGGCTCCACGATCCAGGGCATCCGGTTCGGCCATCCCGTCGAGACGTTCGTCCAGGAAGCGGACACCCTGATGTCGACGCTGAACGGCGTCGTGGCCGGGGTCAGTAACCACACCGGCTATTTCCCGCACATCGAGGTCGAGATCGAGCACGGCCAGATCTCGAAGATTACCGGCGGTGGCCGCTATGGCGAGCTGTGGCGGGAGGTCGTCGAGCGGTACAAGGACTTCCACTACCCCGGCTTCCCCTATCCCGGCTGGCACTACTTCAACGACGCCTCGATCGGCACCAACCCCAAGAGCTACCGGCAGATCGAGACGCTGTGGTGCTACAACGACTCCTGGACCAACCTGCCTGAGCGAGCGCAGGCCGGCGTCATCCATTTCGGGTTCGGCGCCGAGCACTGGGACGAGACCTTCCTCGCGTACGCGAAGGAGAGCCGGCTGCCCACCATGCACTTCCCGCATGTGCACAACATCTTCGCGACCTACAGCATCCGCCGCCGCAGCACCGGCGAGTGGTTCGACCTGATCCGCAACGGCCGCCTGACCACGCTCGACGATCCCGACATCGTCCGCATCGCGAGCGCACTCGGCGACCCGGCCCTGCTGGAGTACGACTGGATCCCCGCGGTGCCCGGCATCAACTACCCGGGCGACTACGCGGCCGACTATGCGAGCGACCCGGTGTCGTGGATCAGACGTGACCAGGCTGGCGAGTTCGCGGCGGACGTGGGGACTCCGGCCGGTGCGGCGGGCCCGGGAAACGTGGCGGCCCCGGGGGGCGCGGCAGGAGCAACGGGAGGCGCTCGGTGACGACGGCCGCCCCAGCGTCACCGTCCACGGCGCCCTTCTACCGGCCGCTCGGCGATGAGGTGGAGCTTTTCGAGGCGTCCTACGCCGACCGGACTCCGGTCCTGCTGAAGGGCCCCACGGGCACCGGCAAGACGCGGTTCCTCGAGCACATGGCCGCCCGCCTGGGTGCGCACCATGGCGAGCACGGCGGCGAGCCGCTGCCGCTCACCACGGTCGCCTGCCACGAGGACCTGACCGCGGGCGACCTGGTAGGCCGCTTCGTGATCGAGCATGGCGGGTCCCGGTGGGTGGACGGCCCGGTGACGGCGGCCGTGCGGCATGGCGGGCTGTGCTACCTGGACGAGGTCGTCGAGGCCCGCAAGGACGTCATGGTCGTGATCCACTCACTCACCGATCACCGTCGCTTCCTGCCGATCGCCAAGCTGGACACGACGCTGGCGGCGCACGAGTCGTTCCTCCTGGTCGTCTCGTACAACCCGGGCTACCAGACCAGCCTCAAGGATCTCAAGCACAGCACGCGGCAGCGGTTCGTCGCCATCGAGTTCAGCCACCCGGACGAGGCAGCGGAGGCCGAGATCCTGATGGCCGAGGCAGGAGCACCGGCTGAGGTCGCCCAGATGCTGGCCGCGCTCGGAGCGCGGCTGCGGCGGCTCGGCACGGAGCATCTGATCGAGGGCCCGAGCACGCGGCTGCTGGTCTACGCCGCGCGGATGATCGGTGCCGGCACTCCGGGCCGCCGGGCCTGCGAGGCGGCGATCTCGGCCGTGGTCACGGACGACCCGGTGACGCGCCAGGCAATCGACGATGTCGTCGCGGCGTGCGTGCCGGAGTCAGCCGGCCGATGACCGCCGGTGCGCCCGGATCGCCCGGCGCGGGCGGTCGCCGGCCGGCGTACGACCCGACGGTCCGCCAGCCGGCCGAACCCGTGGTGCCGGCCGGGCAGCCGGACCCGGACGGCGAGCCGACGATTCCGGCATACGAGCTGTACTACCAGGCGCTGAGCGGGCGGCCGGCGGCCATCGAGGTGACGCCCGCGGACGGCCCGCGGCCGTTTCCCGACACGGCCACGACGCTGCGGCTGCCGGCCCGCCCGCGGCTGGGCGCGATCATGCGGCCGCGCGAGTGGTACCGGGTCGCCCTGGCGCACCGGGCGCTGCACCAGGAGGCGGGGACGTTCGGCTTCCGCCTGGCCCGGGCCGACGCGCGGATCAGGCTGCCGCTCACCGACCGCACCGGGATGCCTGGGGACACCGGGACGGCCGCAGGTGCCGGGAACGCCGGAACCGCCGGGAGCCCGCGTCACGCCGACAGCCCTGGGGACGCCGGGGACGCCGACGGGCGTGCCGCGGGCACCGGCGAAGGGCACAGCGACCTGGAAGTGTTCCTCGGGGCGTTCGCCGACCGCGCGCTCGCGCTCCAGGTCTTCGAGACGCTCGAGGACCTGCGGATCGACGCCATCCTGGCGCGGCTGTATGCCGGGCTGGCCGGGACCGTGGGAGCCATGCTGGCCGCGGAGCGGGCCGCTCGCCCGGACCTGGGTGCCATGGCGCCCCGCGCCGCCGCCCTGGAGATCCTCGTGCGCCGTAGCCTCGGCGACCGCCCGGCGCGGGTCCCCGCACCGGTGGCCGCAGCCGCCGCCACCCTGCTCAGCATTGCCGACATGGTGAGCGGCGAGGACGCGACCGTGGAGGATGCCGCGGCTGCCGCCGTCCACGCCTACGCCGTGCTCACCCAGCTGCCGAACCTGGGGCGCCTAGGCAGCGCCGCGCAGGTGCTCGTCAGCCGGGATGACGCAAGCGAGCCCCCGTGGCCGCGGCGCTGGCCGGAAGAGACCAGCGTGGCCATCGAGGGAGACGCCGTCCTCGACGTGTCGGCCGCCCGGGTGAGCTTCCGCGACGAGCTCGCGGGCCGGATCTGGGCCGCACCCGCCCCGGCGGCGCCAAACGAACAGTCGGTCTACATCTGGCATCCTGAGCCGGCCGGCGACGCCGGCTCCGCTGTGGCGGTGGCACCGGTCAAGGCGGCCGGGCCGCCGGAACCGCTGCCGCATGAACATCACGACGTGACCCGTGACCTGCGCCGGCGTGAGGACGGACCGCTCAGCCGGACCGGCCCCCACACGTTCCTGTACCCGGAGTGGGACGACCAGCGCGGGACCTACCTGCCGCGATGGTGCCGGGTCGTGGAGCGCCCCTTCGCGCTTACCGACGACCGGGCCGTGCATCAGCTTCAGCGCCGGCATCAGTTCCTGCTAACCCGGCTGCGCCGTCTCATGCAGAACGCGCTGCCTGCGGGTCTGGAGCCGGAGCGCCGCACCACCGACGGCGACGACATCGACTTCGACGCTGCGGTCGAGGCGCTGACGGACCTGCGAGCCGGGCACGCCCCCGGCGACACGCTCTACCAGCGTCTCCGCCGCCGCAAGCGCGACGTCGCGGTGGGCATACTGCTCGATGCGAGCTCGTCGACCGGCGAGCGCGCCGAGGGCGCGCCGCCACTGGATCCGGAAAGCGCCGCCGTGACCGGCTACCGCCGCTGGCCACGCGTCCTGGATATCGAGGTCGTCGCGACGATGCTCTGCCTGACCGCCGTCGACGCGGTCGGTGACGCCTGCGCCGCCTGGGCGTTCTCCGGAACCGGCCGGGAGTCCGTCGACATGCCGGTGCTGATGGCCCTCGACGAGCCGTTCAGCGGGCGGGTGATCCGCCGCATCGCCGCGGTGAAGCCGGTGCACGCCACGCGCATGGGCGCCGCCATCCGGCATGCCGGTGCCCGGCTGGCCGCGGCACCGCATGCGACCAAGCTGCTTATCGTCGTCTCCGACGGGCGTCCCTATGACGTCGATTACGGCCAGCAGTACGGCGAGGACGCGGCCGCAGGCTACGCCGCCGCCGACACGGCGCACGCCATCGAGGAGGCCCGGCGCGGCGGCGTCCGGCCGTTCCTGCTGACTGTCGACCACGGCGGCGAGGACTACCTCGCAAAGATCTGCGCCCGCGACTACCAGATCCTCAACGACATCGCCGCCCTCCCGGAACGCCTCACCACCCTCTACCGCGACCTGACCGCCGGCCGCTGAACACGCATAACCGGCCCGGGGCGCCGGTCAGATGCCGAGCAGCGCCATCAGTTGCTGGGCATTGACCTGGGCGTCGTTGCTGTAGCAGTTGTTGAACAGGACGTGGGTGGTGTCCGCCTCCTCGGCGAGCTTACGGACCTTCGGCACCCACTCCTTGAGTTCGGAGTCGCTGTAGCGGTAGCGGAACTTCTCCTGGATGTTCTTGCTGTCCCACTTGTCCGAGTGGCCGTGCATGCGGACGACGGCCAGGTCCGAGGTAGCGGCCACCACCGGCGGGATGGAACTGGGGTACCCCTGCGGCATGTCCACGCAGACGTAGGGCAGCCCGTAGGAGGAGAGGAAGTCCAGCGTTTCCTCGCGGTTGCGGTCGTCCATCCACGTGTGGTTGCGGAATTCAATACACAACCGGCGCGGCGCCACCCGCTCCTTGCAGAACAGGATGTAGTCCTTGTGCGTCCGGGAGATGGGGAACCACTGCGGGAACTGGAACAGGATCGCCCCGAGCTTGCTGGCGATCCGCAGCGGCTCCAGCGCGGCCAGGAACCGGTCCCAGGCCTGGCTGGCCACCTCCGGGTCGACGTTCTTCAGATAGACGTTGTCCTTCCCCTCCTGCTTCGCGGCCTCCCGCAGGTCCTTGGGCAGCGCGGCGATCCGGGTCGGATGGTGGGTGAACAGGCTGAACGCTTTCACATTGAACGTGAAGCCCGCCGGGGTCCGGTCCGCCCAGGCCGCCGCGGTCTGTTCCGCGGGCAGCGCGTAGTAGGAGGAGTCCACCTCCACCAGCGGGAACTGCCGTGCGTAGTACCGCAGCCGCTTCTCCGGCGTGTTCGCCTCTGGCGGGTACCACCCCGACTCGATCAGCGTCTTGTCCGTCCACGACGCCGTACCCACCCGGATATCACCCATACTCGCAGCGTAAGCGCACTTGGCCCCCGGATGGCCTGCCGCATGGCCAGTCAGGCGCTGCGGCGCTGCAGTCCCGGCTCGTTCGGTGCCTTCGCGATCCCCTCTGCATGGGGAATCTGCCGCTCCCCCATGGTGCGCAAAGTCGGGAGCACGGCCCTGGAGACGGGCATCGGCAGCCACAGGGCCAGCACCCGGTAGGCGAATACGCCGACGACCGCTACCGCGAACGGCGCGCCGCTGTACCAGATAGTCAACGGCAGTATCAAGGCCAGCTCGCCGGCGCCGGCCAGCGGTCCGGTGCGGCGGGTGAATACCATCCCGGTCCCGAACCCGACAATGAGCGCGGCCGCATTCATCTGGAAGCCGAATGCCGCCAGCCCCGCCCAGACGGCGAAGGCGTCCGCCGCCCAGAACAGCGCCATGCCAAGGACCGCCGACCCCCACCGCCGAGGGTGGATGAACAACGCGCCGAACAGCGCCACCAGCCATACCCAATGGAAGTGGTTCAGCACCGCACGCACGCTGGAGAAGCCAGCCACGTAGGCCAGGCCAACCCCGGCGGCCAGCTGCAGCAGCGCAGCCAGGGCGAGAAGCAGGAACAGGACGGTTCCGCGGCGCGAGTCTCCCGTCTCCGGTGGGTAGGGGCCGGACCGCTGGCACCGCCTGACGCATCCAACCTCGGGCCTGCAGGTCGTGGTCTTCGGCCAGGGCCTTGAGCGCGGCCACAGCCCGGCCAGGTCAGCCAATACATAGGTTCGTCACGTTTATGTAACGAGGATGTGCCCAGGTAGGCCACGGCTGCGCAGATTCCTGCGTGGGACATGATGGGAAATGGCTGGCGGATGCACGATAGGAGACGGCTGGTGGGATGTTCGCATGAACGGGGATGCGGCGGCGGGCTGTCCGTGCGCCAGCTGGGGGGCATACATGACCGGGCTAGGTAAAGGTATTGCGAAAGTGGCGCGGAGGGACTCCGTCAGGGGCGCAGGAGGGCCCGGCCTGCTTGCCGGCTTGGACGCCGCAGGAATAGCCACGGCGAGCGCCGCGGACACCCCCTCCGATACCCCTGGGCCGGCGGAGGCGCTGCGCCTGCTCATAGAAGGCAACCGGCGCTGGGTGCGCGGGCAGCCTTGCCATCCCCACCAGTCGGTCGCCCGGCGCCATGATGTCGCCGCGCACCAGGAACCCTTCGCGACCGTAGTGTCCTGTATCGATTCCCGGGTTCCCCCTGAAATCGTGTTCGACCGCGGACTGGGAGATATGTTCGTGATCCGCACCGGTGCGCAGACCCTCGACGATCAGGTGGTTCTCGGCAGTATCGAATACGGGCCGGTGAACTAC
>DASQVO010000217.1:0-3144 GCA_035640715.1 Streptosporangiaceae bacterium | reverse complement strand
CGTATCGGCCTGCCCGTGCACGTGACGACCCTGCCCGGCGGGCACGACCCGGCCTCCTGGCTCGCCGGATGCGGCCCGACCGGCCTGGCTGCCTGGGACATTAGTTCCCTGCCGGGGACCGGCCCCCGCCCGGTACCGGGGCAGGCATGGGCCCGCTCGCACGCCGCCGCCGCCGGGCAGCATCATCCCGGCCCTTTCACACCCGCCCGCCTGGGCAGGGCCGACGTGGGCGGTAACCACCCGGCGGCGGGAATGGGAACAGTGCCCGGCGGAGACTTGGCAGCGGAGGCGCCACCGACGGTGAGCATATGACCTCATGTCGGCAGCACGCATCAGGGGCGTTCCCCCGCATGTGTTACACCACCTGCGAAAACAGTCTGCTAGCTGCGTAAACGCGGCTTGGCGGGCCGTTTTTTCATTGTCCCGCAGTGTGCCACGGTGTGCCATTGCACGGCGCTGCGTAGCAGTGGTTACGGACATACGGCGGACAGCGTCCGGGCCGAGCCAGCGGTTCGTGGAACCGCTTGCTTTGCCGGCAGGGCCAGCGTTGAAGCGTCCGGCCAGGAGCCTGGCGGCAAGGTGGACCGGACGCTGAGACGACGTTGCCGTCGCTGTGGGACTTGGTGAGTACCTGCTGCTGTATCGAGAGCGCGGATTCGGCTCTTCAGCGGGGCACCCGGAACATGGGAACGGATGCGAGCCAGGGGGATCGCTGCTGGTAGAAGCCCCGGTCGCAGCTGTCTGGGACGCCCCGCGGCGCGGGTAGAGCGCGGCGATAACGCAACCTGTCTTGTTCGCCAAGCGTGCGTATCCATCCATTGCGAGCAGCGATCCGCCCGCTGCCCATCGACACCCCCACCCGTGTTGTTAAGCGGCAGCACCGCGCGGGACAGGTAGAACGCGCCGGAGAGGTTGACGTGGATGGAGTCAGCCGGATACGTACTCCCCCGGTGCGTCCGCGCCAGCCGGGCGCCGGCCAGCGAGTTCCAGCAAGCGCCGGGCGCGGCCGGCGACGGGAGGGCCGACGAATTCACCGTCCGGCAGCTTGACCGCGTTGCCGCCGCCGGCGGCGAACGCGTCGAGCACGGCCCGCGCCCAGGTCAGCTCCTGCTCCGATGGCGTGAACACGTCGTGGATGACCTCAAGTTGCCGTGGATGGATCGCGGACATGCCGAAGAAGCCGAGCGAGCGGGCGAACTCGGCCTGATGGCGCAGCCCCAGATCGTCATCCAGGCGCGGGTAGACGCTGTCGATCGGCGGCCCGAGACCGGCGGCGCGCGAGGCCACGACGATGTGCGAGCGCGCGTACAGCGCCGGCAGGTTGCCGTCGCCGGCGCCGAGGTCTCCTCGCAGGTCGACGCCGCCCATGGACAGGTGGCGGACACCGGGGACAGCCGCGATCTCCGGGGCGGCGAGCAGTCCCCGGGCGCTCTCGATCACGCAGATCAGCGGCGTGCCAGGGGCGCGGTCAGCTGCCCACTGCACATCGTCGGCGGACTCGGCCTTGGGGATCCGGATCCCGGCGGCCAGCCCGGCGACGGCGTCCAGGTCAGCGGCGGCGAGACCGGTGCGGACTGTATTGATCCGCACCCATGCGGATCGCTCGGCCAGAACCGCCGCGACCATGACGCGTGCCTGCTGCTTGGCGTCCGGCGGGACGGCATCTTCCAGGTCGAGGATCACCGCGTCCGCGCCGGCCTCGAACACGCGGCGCAGCAGCTTGGCGTTGTGACCCGGGGCGAACAGGTAGCTGCGATGCATCAGATCGCTCCCTCCGCCCGCAGCTGGGCGATCCGGGCGGGATCCAGGCCGAGCCGGCCGCGGTAGACCTGCTCGTTGTCCTGGCCGAGCCGCCGCCCGGCAAAGCGGATAGATCCCGGGCTCTCCGATAGGCGGAACATGACGTTCTGCATCCGGAGCGGCCCAAGGTCCTCGTCCTTGATCGTCGTGATGGCGCCGAGCGCCTTGATCTGCGGGTCACCCATCAGCTGCTCAACGTTGCAGACGGGTGCGATCGCCGCGCCGGCCAGTTCGAAAGCCGCCATGACATCCCCGGAATCGCGCGCGCCGATCCAGGCGGCGACGATGCTGTCGAGCTGATCGCCGTGGCGGACACGCTCGCCGGCGGAGCCAAACCATGGCTGCTCTGCGATGTCGGGGCGCCCGACGAGCCGCATCACCCGCTCGGCGACCGGAGTCGCGCTGGCGGAGACGGCGACCCAGCAGCCGTCGCGGGTGAGGTAGGTGTTGCGCGGGGCGTTGTTGGTCGAGCGGTTGCCGCGACGGCCGGGCACGATCTGGAGCTGGTCGAACACGCTCGGGCCGGGGCCCAGGATCGTCAGCAGCGGCTCGATCAGCGAGATGTCGATCACCTGGCCACGGCCGCCGTTGCGGTCACGGTGGTAGAGCGCAAGCAGCACGGCGATCGCCCCCGCCAGGCCGGCGACGCCGTCCGCCAGCCCGAACGGCGGCAGCGTCGGCGGCCCATCGGGCTGGCCGGTCTGGTGCGCGAAGCCGGTCATCGCCTCGGCGAGCGTCCCGAATGCCCGCCGGGTGGCGTAGGGCCCGAACTGGCCAAAGCCGGTCACGCGCAAGATCACCAGCGCCGGGTTGACCTGGTGCAAGCGGCGCGGGCCAAGGCCCCACTTCTCCAGCACGCCCGGGCGGAAGTTCTCGATCAGGACGTCGGCGCCGGCCGCCAGCCGCTCGAGCAGCTCGCGGCCGGCCGGGTGCGAGAGGTTGAGCGTCACCGCGCGCTTGTTGCGCGAGATCACCTTCCACCACAGGCCGTGCCCGTCCTTGCTGTGGCCGTGGGTGCGGGCCGGGTCCCCGCGCGGGTGCTCGATCTTGAGGACATCAGCGCCGTAGTCGCCCAGCAGCATCGCGGCGATCGGAGCGGCATACACCGTGCTGATATCCAGCACGCGGACGCCGTTCAGCGGCCCGGGCGCGGGCCGGGAGCTTTCGATGTCGCTGGCACGTGTGTTAATGATCTGCTCCTGGGCTGAGAGCGGGACAGCGAAGCTATGGCAGAGCGCTGCACTTACCTGGTGAATCCCCCAGCTTGCTGGCTGCCATGGCGTACTGGCCGGTGGAGGTGGCGGCAACGTTCACCGGCCCGGTGACGTCGCCGGGCAGCTTCCC
>DASQVO010000216.1:0-2431 GCA_035640715.1 Streptosporangiaceae bacterium | reverse complement strand
GTGGAGTTCATGCGCGTTATCGGCCCGCTGACCAACCCAGCGGCGCACGGCGGCGATCCGGCCGACGCGTTCCATCTGGTGGTCCCGTCAATTCCCGGGTACGGCTTCTCCGGGCCCACCCGCGAAACCGGCTGGAACGTCGGCCGGATCGCACGAGCCTGGGACGAGCTGATGAGCAAGCTCGGCTACCGGCGCTACGGCGCCCAAGGCGGCGACTGGGGTTCATCGATCTCCCGCGAACTCGGCCTGATCGCGGGAGATCACATCATCGGCGTGCACCTGAACATGCTCATCACCCCGCCGCCCAGAGACTCGGAAGAGCGGGCCGCTCTGACCGGTGCCGAACGGGAGCGCGTTGCGGTCTTCGAGCGATTCCGGGCCATAGGATCGGGATACGGGGCGATTCAGTCCACCCGGCCCCAGACGCTGGCCTACGGCCTCACCGACTCGCCGGCCGGCCAGCTCGCCTGGATCGTCGAGAAGTTCGGCGAATGGACCGATGGGGACCTGCCGGATGAGGCGGTCGATCGCGACCAGCTCCTCACCAACGTCATGCTGTACTGGCTGACGGCGACGGCAGGATCGTCGGCGCGCCTCTATTACGAGGCAGCCCGCAGCGCCGCCGGGGGCCCGCCGAGGCCCTCGACCGCGCCGACCGGCGTGGCGGTGTTCCCGCGGGATCTCGCACCATCCATCCGGCGGTTCGCGGAACTGTCCAACAACATCGTGCACTGGTCGGAGTTCGACCGCGGCGGTCACTTCGCCGCGATGGAGGAACCCGACCTTCTCGTGGCCGATATCCGGGAGTTCTTCAGGCGATTCCGGTGAGCCGCTAGACAACGCTCACGCGGCGAGGATGGTGTCCTGGCCGATGGGGGTAGATCGGCAGGATCGCGCGCGGACGTGCGTTCGATTGCGACTATCGCTGCGTCATCGTCCAGGCGTCCGCCGACGTAGGCGAGAAGAGCCTCGCGGATGTGGTGGACCAGCGGCGCCGGATGATTCTTGGCCCAGCCGGTGAGCCGCTCGGCAAGGGGGAAGAAGGTCCCGGAGACGTCGCGAGCCTCGATGACGCCGTCGGTGTAAAGCAGGAGGATGTCACCGGCCTCGAAGGCGAATGTCTCGACGCGATGGTCGGCCTCCGCCAGGGCGCTCAGGCCCAGCGGGGGCGCGGGTTGACCGCCGTCGAGCGCCGTGACCTTGTCCTTGCTCAGCAGCAGCGGCGGAGGGTGCCCGCAGCTGACCAGCCGGACGAGGGGAATGTTATCGGGGATCTCAAGGAGCGCGGCGGTGATGAAGGATTCCCCGGTCGTCTGCGGTTCGGCCGGTCGTCCACCGTCTGGAGATCGTGCAGCAGGCCGGGATCGATCCGGCACCGGAGCGAGCCTGCAGCACGTGGGCGGATTTCCTGCGTTCCCAGGCCGACGCTCTGCCGGCATGCGGCTCTTTGAGACGGTCACCTTGCCCGATGCGCGGCTGTACGTGTTCGCCGTCATCAAACTCGCCAGCCGCCGGATCCGGATCCTGGGCGCCACGGCACACCCGGCCGCCTGGTGAGTGACGCAGGCCGCCAAGAATTTGGTCATGGACCTCGAGGACACGGGCTGCCGGGCGCGATATCTGATCCGGGACCGGGCCAGGAGATTCCCCGCCCCGTTCGACGCCGTCCTGAAGGATGCGGGGATCGAGGCTGTGCTCAGTCGAATTGTCATTCGTTTCTTAGGAGGTACGGCTATGCCTGCACGCGAGCCGACGCAGGCTTCAGCAGCGCAGCTATCACGCTCATGACTTGCCGACTCACTCGGAGCAAGGAAAGCCCCTCCTGCAGTCCGGGCTCGCGCGAGCCGCCCGAGCCCGGGCTGGAAGACGTGCCCGTGCAACTCACGGGCGAACGGTGTTCAGCTGGCGGATGATCCGTCGTGGACGAGACGGCCGGCGAACCAGGTCTGCTGGACCTGTGTGTCATGAATCTGCTCGATGGGGGTGTCGAAGAGGTGGCGGTCCAGGACAATGAAGTCAGCGGACATGCCAGGTGAGAGCTGCCCGGCCTGCTGGGCCAGGCCCATGGCCTGGGCGGCGTTGACGGTGTGGGCCTTGAGAGCGGTGTCGAGGTCCAGGGCCTGGTCGGCTGCCAGTGAGCCGGGGAACGCGGGGTCGGGGCTGCGTCGGGTGACCATGGTCTCGATGCTCAGCCACGGATTCGGAACCGGCATGGCGACGGGCCAGTCGGATCCGGCTGCCACGAGGGTGCCCGCATCGTGCAGGTCCCGCAATGGCCAGATGCGTTCCATGTAGTGGTCCTGGACCTGCTGCGCGATGATGCCGTTCATCGGGTTGGGGAACCACAGCACCGGTGAGGCGTCGGCCACGACACCCAGTTCAGCGAAGCGGGCCACATCATCAGGATGGACGAACTCCGGGTGTGCGACGT
>DASQVO010000215.1:0-23332 GCA_035640715.1 Streptosporangiaceae bacterium | reverse complement strand
GTCCGAGACCGTGGTCACCCGCCAGGTGGACGGAATGCCGCACCGGGTGCTGCGCACCCCGCTCGTCGACGGCCTGGAACGGTCGGGCGCGGTGCCCAGGCTGGCCCGCGCGGTGCGCAACGCCGCGCGTTTCAGGAAGATCTCGGGGATGTCGTGGTACGCGATGATCCGTGACGGGATAGCCATGCGGCGCGGCAAGGAACTGAGCTGGTCTCAGGTTCTCATGGCCGCCAATGCCCCCATGCTGCTCAAGGCGGCCATGGTGGACGGCCGGCCGGACCTCGGGGTGATGGCCTCCGGCCAGGTCGTCGCGGTCATCGACACCCTACCGTCCGCCGGGGAGTTGGTCGACGGCATCATCATCCAGGCGGCTGAGGTTCTCCGCACCCTCGGCTCGTCGTCACTCCTCTCCCCGTTACCCCGAACGATCCGTGGTGACTCCCCGAGAACGTCGATTAGCATGGTTGTCCATGAGCCACACGCTGGTGGAGGGGCAGCAGCCGGTTGTGCCGCTGCCGGAGCGGGATCCCGCGGCGCTCCGTGCGGCTGTGGCGCGGCTCGACCCGGCAGCCCTGGCTAAATTCGAGGCCGACTGGACCGCCGCTACCGCTCGCGCGCGCGACGAATACAGCTTTCTTCCGGCGCGGTACTTCGTGGAGCACTGGTTCAGCTGGGTTGCCGTTGAACGCTGGCCCCAACTGGCGGCCCGTCTGCGTGCGTGCGAGCGTATCGTCGCCGAGTCTCAAGATCGCGCGGAGCGCCGGGCGGCCGCCGCCGAGATCAGTGAGATCCTGCGGCAGGCCGGGGCCGCGACTGGATGAGCGACTGGACGTGGGAATACGCCCCCGACGCGGCCCATGTCGTTGGCGGTCTCTCTCAGGCTCAGATCGATGAGGCGGAGAGCCTTGCGTCCCGTATTGCCGATGCGGTTGCGGTCCGCCGGATCGGCACACTGTTCGACGTCCGCGAATCGGTGTCCAACGTGAAGAGCTACGGCGAAGGTCCTGTGATGGTCTGGTTTATCGAGGACTACCGGGACGACGTCATTCTCGTAGTGCGAGTACAGCACCTCGGTGCCCTGTAAGCAGCGGCTGGCCAGGCACGGACGCTTATGCTCAGTGCGTTACGGCAGGAATTGCCGACTGGCCGGGAACCGGTCTCCGGCCGCGTTATCGCACGTCGTTCCGCGATGGAGCTGACTGTCCCGGTAGCCGGGGGATACTTGTGGGCCGACGACACGGGCGGCAGCGGCCAGCCGCTCGTGCTGCTGCATCCGGACTGGGGTGACTCCTCGATTGGTGGCCCGCTGCGCGGCTGACATCGCGGCCGCGGTCCTAGCCGCCTCTCCCCGGATCCCGCGCGCCCGACGGGGTCCGGGCGGGCGTCAGCCGCCTGCAAGGGAAGAGACGACGCGGGCGCGGTGGCTGGCCGGGGAGCCCCAAGCCGAGTAGAGGGCACGCGCCTTGCGGATCAGCAGGCTGGGATCGTACTCGTCGGTGTAGCCGATCGCCCCGTGTACCTGGAGCGCGATCCTGGCCGCCAGGTACGCGGCATCCGACGCCGCAGCCTTCGCCGCCGACACCTCGCGCGGGGAATCCGGCGAGCCGTACGCGAGGGCCGCGCCGTGCACCAGTGGCCGGGTGTACTCCAGCCCGACGAGCACGTTCGCGAGGTGGTGCTTGATCGCCTGGAACTCGCCGATCGGCCGCCCGAACTGCCGCCGCGTCTTCGCGTAGTCCACCGTGACCTCGAGCAGCCGGCGTCCCACCCCGGCGAGCTGGGCGGCGCACGCCAGCACGCCCATGTCGTACGCCTCGGCGGTGGCCGCGGCCACCCTGGCCCCGGCCGGGGCGGCCACACCCGCCGGCACGTCGCCCGCCGTGACGGAAAACAGGCGGCGGGCCGGGTCCAGCGAGGCGCGGATGGCGCCGGGGATGGCGGAGCGCAGCGTGCCGCCGTCCACCGTCAGCACCACGTCGGCGACGTCCGCGTCCAGCGCGTACGGCACGGCCGGCGGCAGCGCGAGCGAGGCGATGGCGCTGCCCTCGGCGATCCGGGGAAGCCACGCGGCCGGGAGAGGTCCGGACCCCAGCCGGGCCAGCAGCACGGCGACAGCGACGGTCTCGGCATACGGCCCGGGCACGCCGTGCCGGCCGATCTCACCGAACGCGGTGACCAGCTCGACGGGGAGCAGGCCGGCGCCGCCGGCGGACTCGGGCACGGCGAGCGCGAAGACCCCCGCATCGGCCAGCGAGCGCCACAGCGCCAGCCCCGGCTCTTGCGTGCCCGCCGCCCAGTCACGGGCCACGGCGGGCGTGCCCGCCCCGGACAGCAGCTTGTCCATGGTCTCGCCGAACAGCTTCTGCTCGGCGTCGAGGACAAACTTCACGGCCGCCTCCCAGGCCCGTGAGCGCTATTCAGAGCCCTGGGCAGGCCGAGGATACGCTCGGCGATGACGTTGCGCTGGATCTCGTTGGTCCCTGCGTAGATCGGGCCGGCGAGGGAGAAGACGTATCCCTCCAGCCACTCGCCGGCCAGCTCGCCGTCGGGGCCCAGCAGGTCGAGAGCCGTCTCGTGCAGGGCCACGTCCAGTTCCGACCAGAAGACCTTGTTGACGCTGGACTCCGCCCCGACGCCGGCGGTGCGGGAGATCGTCTCGAAGCCCTTCAGCCGGTAGGCGTGTGCCTTGATCCATGCGTCGGCGACGCGGTCGCGCAGCGCCGTATCGGCGGGATCGCCGTGGGTGCGCCAGAGTTCAACGAGCCTGCTGGCGGCGGCCATGAACCGGCCGGGGCTGCGCAGAGTGAGCCCTCGTTCGTTACCCGCAGTGCTCATGGCGACCCGCCAGCCGTCGCCCGGCCTGCCGATCACGTCCCGGTCGGGCACGAACACGTCGTCGAAGAAAAGCTCGGCGAAGGCGGGCTTCCCGTCGATACGGCCGATCGGCCGGCGGGTGATCCCCTCGGCGTTCAGCGGGAACATGAGATAGCTCAGGCCGCGGTGCCGTTCCGCCTCCGGGTCGGAGCGGAACAGGCCGAACCCCCAGTCGGCGAAGGCCGCGCGCGAGCTCCACGTCTTCTGGCCGTTCAGCAGCCAGCCGCCGTCGGCCCGGGTCGCGGAGGCGCGCAGGGAGGCCAGGTCACTCCCGGCGCCCGGCTCGGACCAGGCCTGCGCCCAGATCACCTCCCCGGAGGCCATCGGCGGGAGGACGCGGGCGAGCTGCTCGGGCGTGCCGTGCTGGAACAAGGTGGGCGCGAGCAGGTTGATGCCGTTCTGGCTGACCCGCCCCGGTGCCCCGGCCGCGTAGTACTCCTCCTCGAAGACCAGCCACTCCAGCGGGGTCGCGTTCCTGCCGCCATACTCCTCCGGCCAGGACACCACCGACAGGCGCACCGCATGCAGCTCGCGCTCCCAGGCGCGGTGGGCGGCGAAGCCCTTCCCGGTCTCCAGCGACGGCAGGGGCGTGGCGGGGACGTGCGCGCGCAGCCACTCGCGCACCTCGGCCCGGAACGGTTCCGCGGGCGACAGGTCAAGATCCACCGGAGGCAGCCTTCATGCTCTTGGGGTCCATCCCGGCCAGGGAGTCGGCCGAGGTCTCGGCGTTGTGCGCGTGGGCGAGATGGTGCAGCCCGAACACCGAGTCCATCCCGGCGTGCATGCCCTGCATGTCCTCGGCCTGGTTGACGGCCTTCTTGGCCAGCGCCAGGCCCATCCGCGGCATGGCAGCGATCCGCTCGGCCAGCGCGAGGGCCTCGGCCTCCAGCTCGCCGCGGGGTACTACCCGGTTGACCATCCCCAGCTCGTACGCGCGGCGGGCGGTCATCCGGTCGCCCGTGAAGAGGAACTCCCTGGCGATCCGTGGCGGCATGACCCAGGGGTGGGCGAAGTACTCCACGCCGGGGATGCCCATCCGCACCACCGGGTCGGCGAAGAATGCGTCGTCGGAGGCGACGATCAGGTCGCATACCCAGGCGAGCATGAGGCCGCCGGCGATGCAGGCGCCCTGCACCATCGCGATCATCGGCTTGGGGATTTCCCGCCAGCGCCGGCACATGCCGAGGTAGACCTCGGACTCGCGGGCGTAGCGGCTCTCGGCTCCCTCCTTGCCCACGTGATCCCACCACAGGCCCGCCTTGCGCCCGAACGAGAGGTGGGCATCCCGTCCCGGAGTGCCGATGTCGTGCCCGGCGGAGAAGTGCTTGCCCTCTCCGGCGAGCACGATCACCTTGACCTCGTCGTCGGCCGCTGCCTGGTAGAAGGCCTCATCCAGGGCATAGGTCATCGCCGAGTTCTGCGCGTTGCGGTACTCCGGGCGGTTCAGGGTAACCATCGCCACCGGCCCGCGCCGTTCATAGCGCACCACTGTCATGGGGCCCTCGCATTCCTTCTAACAAGTATTTGATAGGGTAACCTACGTGAAGCTCAGCGGGGAGGACCCGGAGGACACGCACCGCCCGGCCTTCCGGCCGGGCGGTGCGGGGCAGCCCATGAAGCCGCCCTATGTCCCCGGCCACGGCCTGCTGCGTGACCGGGTGGTGGTGGTGACCGCCGCGGCCGGCACCGGCATCGGGGGCGCCTGCGCCCGGCGCATGCTGGAGGAAGGCGCCCGGGTGGTGGTCAGCGATGCCCACGAACGCCGCCTCGGGGAGAGCCTTACCGCGCTGGAGAAGGAGTTCGGCGCGGGCGCGGTGACCGGGGTGGTATGTGACGTCACCTCCACCGAACAGGTCCAGAACCTGTTCACGGCCGCGGAGGAGCGGTTCGGCCCGGTGGACGTGGCGGTCAACAACGCCGGCCTCGGCGGCACGGCCAGGCTTGCCGAGATGACCGACGACCAGTGGAGCCGGGTGCTGGACGTGACGCTGAACGGCACGATGCGCTGTACCCGGGCCGCGCTGTCGCGCATGCAGCCGAGGGGCCGCGGCGTGATCGTGAACAACGCCTCGGTGATCGGCTGGCGGGCGCAGGAGGGCCAGTCCCACTACGCGGCGGCCAAGGCCGGGGTCATGGCGCTCACCAGGTGCGCGGCCATCGAGGCGGCGCCGTACGGCGTGCGGGTCAACGCGGTGGCCCCCTCCCTGGCGATGCACCCGCATCTGGCGAAGGTCACGACGGAGGAACTGCTGGCCGAGCTCACCAGGAGGGAGGCTTTCGGCCGGTACGCGGAGCCCTGGGAAGTCGCCAACGTTATCGTCTTCCTCGCGAGCGACTACTCCTCCTACATGACCGGGGAGATCGTCTCGGTGTCCAGCCAGCACCCCTGAGAGGCCGCCTTTCCGATGAGCCCACGACGGCGGGATCCAGAAGGCACCGCGGCCGCCCGAGCCGAGCGGCGGGCCGAGCTGCTCGCGACCGCGGCCGAGATGTTCGCGTCGCGAGGATACGCGGCCACGACAGTGCGCGAGGTGGCCGACGCGGCCGGGATGCTGGGCGGCAGCCTCTACTACCACTTCGATTCCAAGGAATCGATGGTCGACGAGATCCTCTCCGGTTTCCTCAGCGAGATGTGGGCGGCCTACGACAAGGTGACCGGTTCCGGCCTCGGCCCCGCGGAGACCTTCCGGGCGCTGATCACCTCCTCGTTCCGCACGATCGGCCGGTACCGCGCCGCCGTCGTGATCTACCAGAAGGAATTCCAGCATCTGGCGGCGAACCCCCGCTTCTCCTACCTCATTGACTCACGGCGGCGATTCCGCGAGATGTGGCTGTCGGTGCTGGATCAGGGGGTCATGGACGGGGTCTTCCGCGCCGACCTCGACACCGGCCTGGTCTACCGCTTCATCCGTGACACCGTGTGGCTGGCTGCGAGCTGGTACCGCCGCGATGGCCCGCTGCCGGTGGAGGAGATCGCCAGGCAGTACATAGCGATGGTCCTCGAGGGAATTCTGGCCTGAGGAGCTGCCGGTGACAGATGTGCCCGATCGGGACGACGAGGAGTTCCGGGCCGAGGTCCGGGCGTGGCTGGCGGCGAACCTGGCCGGCGAGTTCGCCGGGCTCACCGGCAAGGGCGGCCCAGGACGCGAGCACGAGTTCGCCGAGGAGCGGCTCGCCTGGGAGCGCCGCCTCGGAGAGGGCGGCTGGATCGGCCTGGGCTGGCCGGAATCTGAGGGCGGCCGGGGCCTTTCCTGGGACCGGCAGGTCATTTTCCACGAGGAGTACGCCCGCGCCGGCGCGCCCGGCCGGGTAGGGCACATCGGCGAGCAGCTCGTCGGCCCAACCCTGCTCATCTTCGGCACGCCCGAGCAGCGCGCCAGGTTCCTGCCCGGCATCCTCGCCGGCACCGAGATGTGGTGCCAGGGGTACTCCGAGCCGGACGCCGGCTCGGACCTGGCGGCGGTGAAGACCAGGGCCGCGCTGCGCGACGGCGAGTGGTATATCGACGGGCAGAAGGTGTGGACCTCTCTCGCCCAGTTCGCCGACTGGTGCTTCGTGCTCGCCCGCACCGACCCGGAAGCCGAACGCCACAGGGGCCTGTCGTACCTGCTCGTGCCGATGCGCCAGCCGGGCATCGAGATCCGGCCCATCGTCCAGCTCACCGGGACGTCCGAGTTCAACGAGGTGTTCTTCGATGACGCGCGTACCGCCGCCGGGAACGTCGTCGGCGCGCCGGGCGATGGCTGGCGGGTCGCGATGGGCACGCTCGCCGTCGAGCGGGGTGTCTCCACGTTCGGCCAGCAGCTTGGCTTCCAGCGCGAGTTCGAGGCGGTGCTCGCCGAGGCCCGCCGCAACGGCAGCATCGCCGACCCCGACATCGCCGCGCGCATCGTCGACGCCTGGGCCGGCCTGCGGGTCATGCGCTACACCGCGCAGGCCACGCTCGGCCCCCCGGCGGGTCAGGGGCCGGGCACCGAGGCGAACATCGCCAAGCTGCTATGGGCGTCATGGCACCAGCGGCTCGGCGAGCTCGCCGTGGATGTGGCCGGGGCCGGCGCCACGCAGACCGGGCCGGGCTACGATCTTTCCGACGCGCAGCGGCTTTTCCTGTTCACGCGCGCGGACACGATCTACGGCGGCTCCAGCGAGATCCAGCGGAACGTCATCGCCGAGCGGATGCTCGGCCTGCCGCGCGGGCCGGGCTGATGGACGTCACCGATTCGCCGGAGCAGGCGGAGCTGCGCAACGTGATCCGGCAGTTCCTGGCCCGGCACGGGTCACCCACCCGGCCACGTGCCGCGCCGCTTTCTCCGGCGGGCCCGCCTGCCCCATATACGCCAGACTCCCCAGCCATAAAAGCCCTGTCTGGCTCGTCATCCGGCACGGATGGCACTGGCGATCTAGGCGAATACGACGAGGCGGCCTGGAAGCGGCTGGCCGGTGAGCTGGGGCTCACCGCTCTGGCCGTCCCCGAACGCTATGGCGGCATGGGCGCGACGCTTGCCGAGGTCGCTGTGGCGGTGGAGGAGATCGGCCGGGTACTGCTGCCCGTGCCGTACCTGTCGAGCGCGCTGGCCGCCGCGGTGCTCGCCGAGGCGGCGGCGTCCGGCGCCGGCGCCGGGGCAGCGGGAGAGTTGCTGCCCGGCCTGGCCGGCGGCTCCCTGATCGGCGCGTTCGCGCTGGCGCCCGGCGTGACCTCCCGCGGCGGCCGGCTGTCCGGTACCGCCCGGCACGTGCTGGACGGCCCGCAAGCGGACGTGTTCGTGGTACGGGCCGACGACGCGCTCGTCGCCGTCCGCACGGCGGACGCCACCGTCACGCCCGCCGCGACGCTCGACCAGACCCGCGGCCAGGCGACTGTCGAATTCGACGGCACCCCGGCGCTGCGGGTGAGCCCGGACGGGGACGGCGGCACCCTGGCCCGCCGTGCCGAGGAACTGATGCGCACGGCGCTCGCGGCCGAGTCGGCCAGCGCGGCGGGCCACTGCCTCTCTGTGACGGTGGAGTACCTGAAGACGCGGGTGCAGTTCGGCCGCCCGGTCGGCTCATTCCAGGCGCTCAAGCACCGCTGCGCCGACCTGGCGGTGGAGGTGGAGTCGGCGCGGATGACGGCGCGCGCCGCGGTGCGGGCGGCGACCTCCAGCCCGGATGAGCTCGCGGTGGCCGCCCCGCTCGCCAAGCGGTACTGCGCGGACGTGTTCTTCCGCTCCGCCGCCGAAATGATCCAGATGCACGGCGGGATCGGGTTCACCTGGGAGCACGAGGCGCACCTGTACCTCAAGCGGGCCAAGTCGACGCAACTGCTCTACGGGTCCCCCAGTGAGCTGCGCACGCTGGTTGGCCGCCGGGCCGGGCTGCTGGGCTGATGTGCCCAGGGAGCCCTATGCCCCGGAGGCGGCGCTCGGGGGGTCTGGGGGGTGTCCCCCCAGACCAGCCACGCAGGACAAAGAACGAGGCATATAACGCAGCGCAACAAGCGCCGCCGGAGCGGGCATGGCTCCCGCCCGCCGGAGCAAGCATGGCTCCCGTTCAGCCGAGCCGTTCGATGATGGTGACGTTGGCCTGGCCGCCCCCCTCGCACATGGTCTGCAGGCCGTACCGGCCGCCGGTGCGCTCCAGTTCGTGCAGCAGGGTGGTCATCAGCCGGGCTCCGGTGGCGCCGAGCGGGTGGCCGAGCGCGATCGCGCCGCCGTTGACGTTCACCCGCGCCGGGTCGGCGCCGGTCTCGGCCAGCCAGGCCAGTACCACCGAAGCGAACGCCTCGTTGATCTCGATGAGGTCGATGTCGCCGATGTCCAGCCCGGCCCTGGCCAGCGCGTGCGCGGTGGCGGGGATCGGCGCGGTCAGCATCCAGACCGGGTCGGCGCCGCGCACCGACAGGTGACGGATACGGGCCCGGGGGGTGAGCCCGCAGGCACGCAGACCGCGCTCGCTGACGATCAGCAGCGCGGCCGCGGCGTCGGAGATCTGGCTGGAGACCGCGGCGGTCAGCCGCCCGCCCTCGGTCAGCGGCGGCAGCGAGCGGATCTTCTCCCAGTTGGGCTCGCGCGGCCCCTCGTCTATGGCCAGCCCGAACGCAGGCTCGATCTCCCGGTCAAACCGCCCCTCCGCGCGGGCGACCAGCGCCCGCTCGTGCGAACCGGCGGCGAACTCCTCCATCGCCTCCCGGGTGAGCGACCACTTCTCCGCGATCATCTCCGCGGCGCGGAACTGGGACACTTCCTGCTCCCCGTACCGCTGCCGCCAGCCCGCCGAGCCGCTGAACGGGTCAGCAAAGCCCAGCGCCTGACCGGCGGTCATCGCGTAGGCGATCGGCACCGCGCTCATGTTCTGCACCCCGCCGGCCACGATCACATCCGCGGTGCCGCTGCCCACCGCCTGCGCGGCGAAGTGGATTGCCTGCTGGGAGGACCCGCACTGCCGGTCCACGGTGGTGCCCGGTACGTGATCGGGCAGGCCCGCCGCCAGCCATGCGGTCCGTGCGATGTCACCGGCCTGCGGGCCGACCGTATCCACGCAGCCGAAGATCACATCCTCCACCGCCCCCGGGTCGATCCCGGTCCGCCGCACCAGCGCTGACAGCGCAGCCGCGCCCAGGTCAGCGGGATGCACCCCGGCCAGCGCCCCGCCCCGCTTGCCCACCGGGGTACGAACAGCACCAGCTATATAAGCCTCTGCCATGATCCTCATTCCGCCAATCGTCCGGATAGATGATCGGGCCTGAGGAGGCCCAGGCGCGTGCCCGGTCAGCCGGACCTGGCCAGGGCCGCGCCGATGCGGCGCAGCTGGGCGGTGGCGCTGCCGAGCGCGAACTCGTTATGCTTGGCCGCCACGAAGTAGCGGTGCAGCGGGTACTCCAGGTCGATGCCTACCCCGCCGTGTACGTGCACCGCGGTGTGTGCGATCCGGTGGCCCGCGTCGGCGGCCCAGAATTTGGCGGTGGCGACCTCGGTGCCGCACGGCAGGCCTTCCGATAGCCGCCAGGCGGCCTGCCACATGGTCAGGCGGATCGCCTCCACGTCGATGTAGGCGTCGGCGAGCCGCTGCGCCACCGCCTGGAATCCGCCGATCGGCCTGCCGAACTGCACCCGGGTGCGGGCATACTCCGCGGTCAGCTCCAGCGCCCGCCCGGCCACCCCGGCCTGCAGCGCGCACAGCCCCACCGTGCCGGCCGCCACCAGCCAGCCCGCGACCGCCCTGCCGCCCAGCACCCGGTCATCGCCGACGCGCACGCCGTCCAGCACCACCCGCCCGGCGCTGTCGCCGCTGGTGAGCTGCTGCCGCTCCACCGTGACACCCGCATCGCCCGGCTCGACCAGGAACACGGTGACCCCTTCCGGAGCCGCCGCCGGCACCAGCATCAGCGCCGCCAGCGGGGCGGCAGGCACCGTGGTCTTCACCCCGGACAGCAGCCAGCCCCCACCCCCCGCCGGCATTCCCATTCCCCCTTCACTGTCCCCCTTCACCGGCTCGGCGCGAGCCGAGGGCGCCGCCGGGTCGTCGCCCTCCTCCTCGGCCAGGGCCGTGGTCAGGATCAGCTCGCCGCGGCCCGCGGGCGCGGCCCACCGGCGCTGCTGCTCCGCGGTACCGAACCTGGCGATCGCGCCAGCGCCGAGCACGATCGAGGCGAGGTAGGGGACGGGCGCCACGGCGCGGCCCAGCTCGATGAGGACCGAGCATTGCTCGAGCAGGCCCAGCCCGGCCCCGCCCAGTGATTCGGGCAGGGCGGCGGCCAGGATGCCTGCCCCGGCCAGGTCGGCCCACAGCGCCGGATCGAACCGGTCGCCGCCCGCCTCGGCCTCCCGCAGCCGCTGCGGCGTGACCCGCTCGGTCAGGATCTTGCGGCTGAGGGCGGCGAGCTCGGCCTGGTTCTCGTTCTCGGTGAAGTCCACGTCTGTCACCTCCGGGTGATGGGCAGGCCGAGGGCGGCGGCGGCGATGATGTCGCGCTGCACCTCGTTGGTACCGCCGCCGAAGGTCAGGATCAGCGCCGAGCGGTGCATCCGCTCGATCCGCCCGGCCAGCACCGCCCCGGGGGACCCGTCGCGCACCTGCGCGCTGGCGCCGAGCACCTCCATCAGCAGCCGGTAAGCCTCGGTGGCGAACTCGGTGCCGAATACCTTGGTGGCCGAGGCCGCCGCCGGGCCGACCCCGGCCTCCGTCGCGATCCGCCAGTTGACCAGTTTCAGGAACTCCGCCCTGGCGTGCACCCGGGCCAGGTTGAGCTGCACCCATTCGGCGTCGATGATCCGCTGGCCGCTGGCCAGCTTGGTGGCGCGGGCCCACTCGGTCACCTCGCGCAGCGCCGTCAGGATCGGGGCGGCGGAGGTAAGCGCCACCCGCTCGTGGTTGAGCTGGTTGGTGATCAGCGGCCAGCCCTGGTTCTCCGCGCCGACCAGGGCGGAGACCGGCACCTGGACGTCGGAGTAGTAGGTGGCGCTGGTCGTGGGGCCGGCCACGGTGTGCACCGGCGTCCAGGAGAAGCCCGGCGAGCTGGTCGGGACGATGAGGATGGACAGGCCCTTGTGCCGGGGCGCTTCCGGGTCGGTGCGGCAGGCCAGCCAGACGTAGTCCGCGTACTGGATCAGGCTGGTCCACATCTTCTGGCCGTTGATGACGTAGCTGTCGCCGTCCCGGACGGCGCGGGTCCGCAGGGACGCCAGGTCGGTGCCTGCCTCAGGCTCGGAGTAGCCGATGGCGAAGTGGATCTCGCCCGCGGCGATCCGGGGCAGGTAGTACGCCTTCTGCTCGGCGGTGCCGAACCGCATGATGGTCGGGCCCACCGTGTTGATGGTCAGGAACGGGACCGGCACCCCGGCGGTGGCCGCCTCGTCCAGGAAGATGAGCTGGTCCATCATGGGCGCCTCATGCCCGCCGTACTCGGCCGGCCAGTTGAGGGCCAGCCAGCCGTCGCGGCCGAGCTGCCGGACCACCTCCCGGTAGGCCTGCCCGTCCCCGTAGTCGCCGCCCTGCAGCGCCGCACGGACCTCCGGTGTCATCAGGCCGGCGAAATAGCCCTTCAGCTGCTGGCGGAGCTGTTCCTGCTCAGGCGTGTAGGTGAGGTGCATCGGCCCTTCCCGGCGCTTAGCTAGAACACGTTCTACACAGTCTAACCGAGAGGAACCCCGGTAGCCGAGACGTTCGTCACCGGACTTTCCTGGCGTCGGCGCAGGGCCCGGTGTACGCTCGGAGCGAATAGAACGTGTTCTACTAAGGGGCTCGCCAATGGTCGCATCCATCAAGCCGTACCGCGACGAACTGAGCGTCAGTGACGGCCTCTTGCTGATCGACGGGGAGTGGGCTGCCGCCGGGTCCGGCGAAAGCTGGGCACACACCCATCCCGCCACCGGGGAGCACGTTGCCTCGTTCCCCATCGCCGGGCCGCAGGACGTGGACCGGGCGGTCCGCGCGGCGCGCAGGGCGTTCGACGAGGGGCCGTGGCCGCGGGCCCGCGCCAGCGAGCGGGTGCGGGTGCTGCGGCGGATCGCTGACCTGGTGCGCGAGCATGGGGATGAACTGCTGCGGGTGCAGGCGCTGGACAACGGCGTGCCGCTGTCGTTCGGCCAGGTTTATGCGACCTCCGCCGCGTTCGTGGCCGACGTGTTCGACCATCACGCGGGCTGGGTGGACAAACTGGCCGGCGAGACCCTGCCGCCGTATCAGGGCGGCGATCATATGGTCTTCACGCTGCGCGAGCCGATCGGCGTGGTGGGCGCCGTGATCCCCTGGAACGCGCCGCTGATGCTGTTCGCCCAGAAGGTCGCACCGGCCCTGGCCGCCGGCTGCACCATCGTGCTCAAGCCGTCGGAGTACGGCACGTTCTCGGTGCTACGGCTGGCCAGGCTCATCGCCGAGGAGAGCGGCCTGCCGCCCGGTGTGCTGAATATCGTCACCGGGCCGGGTGAGCCGGCCGGCGATGCGCTGATCACGCACCCGATGCTGGACAAGCTCTCGTTCACCGGCAGCCGGGCCGTGGGCAGGAAGATCCAGATCGCTGCGGCTGACGGGTGCAAGCGGGTCAGCCTGGAACTCGGCGGCAAGAGCCCGTCGATCGTGTTCGCCGATGCGGACGTGAGCACGGCGGCCGCGGTGACCGTGGGCACGGTCACCCTGGGGGTGTCCGGGCAGGCCTGCGTGGCGCAGACCCGGGCGCTGGTGCACCGGGACGTGCACGACGAGTTCATCGCGATGGCGGAGATGGTCGCCGGGATGGTCAGCTACGGCGACCCCTTCGACCCGGCCACCACCTCGGCGCCGCTGATCAGCTCCCGCCAGCTGGACCGGGTGCTCGGGCTGATCTCCCGCGGCCGGGACGAGGGGGCGCGGCTGGTGCTGGGCGGCACCCGCGGCGACGGCGACCTGGCGGCGGGCAACTTCGTCGCGCCGACCCTGTTCACCGATGTGTCCAACGACATGACCATCGCCCGGGAGGAGATCTTCGGCCCGGTGCTGGCGGTGATCCCGTTCACCGGCGAGGACGAGGCGGTGCGGATCGCCAACGACACCGACTACGGGCTGTCGGCCACCGTCTGGACCACCGACGTGCGGCGGACGATGCGGATGGCCAAGGCGATCCGGGCCGGCACCATCGGCATCAACGGCTACCAGGTGGAGCCGCACGCCGCGTTCGGCGGTTACCGGCAGTCCGGCCTCGGCCGGGAAGGCGGGCGGGCCGCCGTCGAGTCTTACACCGAGCTGAAAACCGTCCTGCTGCCGTTCACCAACGAAATGATGTGAGACCCCGGGTCCGCCATCACGGTGGCCGACTCGGCGCTTGCCCGGAAGATCCGGCTCAGTCCCCTGGCGCTGGGGCTGGCGCCAGTTTGCGGTGGTCCCAGGAGATGGTGCGCCGGGGCTCCACGATGAAGCCGTCCCGCTTGCGGGCAGCGTGCGCCACGTAGTCCGCCACCGCGTCAGCAGGCACCCCGGCCAGCCCGCCGGCCACGCCCCGGCCGATCTCCAGCACGCCGGCCGGGTCCTCGACGCGCTGCGCGATGCCGTTCACCTGCACCCCGCACAGGTCGAAGTACTCCTCGCCGGTTTCCACCAGGCAGGTCACCCGGGGATCACGGGCCAGGTTGCGGGCCTTCTGCGAGGTGCGGTAGGTCCAGAACGCAATGCGCCCGCCGAGCATGACGTAGTACATCGCAACCAGATGCGGCGTCCCGTCCCGGTTGATCGTCGCGAGCTGGAGCTTGCGGTGGCCGGCCAGGAAGGCCGCGATCTCCCCAGCGGCCATCGCCACCTGGTCGCGCTGCTTCATGAGGTGGCGCCCGGGGCGGGGAAGCCGATGGTCTCCGTCGCCAGCGCGAGGGTGTCCTCGCAGGCGAAGCCGGCCGCGGACGGCTCGTCAGCGAACAGCGGGCCCAGCGCCTGCGCCACCGACTCCAGCGTCCACATGCCGTCCGCCGAGCCGTGGTCGGCGGCGTACACGGCCGCCCGGATCGCTGGCGGCGCCATCACCGCGGCCACGCCGCCATGCACCACGAACACCTCGCCGTTGATCCCGGCCGCCGCCGGGCTGGCCAGGTAGACCACCAGCGGCGCGACGTGCGCCGGAGCGAGCGGGTCCACCGCGCCCTCGGGCGGCCCGCCCATCAAGTCCGCCGTCATCGCGGTGCGGGCACGCGGGCAGATGGCGTTGGCGCGCACGCCGTACCGGCCGCAACTGCGGGCGGTGGTCACGGTCAGGGCAGCGATCCCGGCCTTGGCGGCAGCGTAGTTGGGCTGGCCGGGGGAGCCGAGCAGGAACGCTTCCGACGACGTGTTGACGATCCGGCCATAGACCGGGCCGCCCGCCTGCTTGCTCTGATCGCGCCAGTAAGCGGTAGCGAAACGGGTGGTCACGAAGTGACCGCGCAGGTGCACCCGCAGGACCAGGTCCCATTCCTGTTCGGACATCGAGAAGATCATCCGGTCGCGGAGCACTCCGGCATTGTTGACCAGGATGTCCAGCCGCCCGTAGGTATCGAGCGCGGCCGCGACCAGCCGCTGGCCGGTCTCCCATTCGCCGATGTCCCCGGCGGCCACGATGGCCTGCCCGCCGGCCGCGGTGATCTCGTCCGCCACTGCCTGCAGCACGTCTCCGGGCAGGTCGTTGAGGACCAGCCGGGCACCGGCCGCGGCCAGCGCGAGCGCCTCCGCCCGGCCGAGCCCGTTCGCGGCGCCGGTCACGATCGCCGCCCGGCCGTCCAGGGCCAGTGCGTCGCTCATGCTGTGTCTCCCGCTCCTTTGCGTCAGTAGCCAGGGCCGGCCAGGATGCCGCCGTCGGCGATGAATTCGCTGCCGGTGGAGTAGGACGACTCATCGGACGCCAGGAACACCACCAGCCGGGAGATCTCGGCAGGCTCGGCGAACCGCCCCAGCGGCATCGACGTGATGAAGCCGTCGCCGGTCTCCTGCGCGCCGCTCCAGGTCGCGGCCGCCTCCAGGACCATGCTGGTGAGCACGCTGCCGGGATGCACCGAGTTGACCCTGATCCCGAGCGGGCCGAGTTCCTGGGCGGCCGCCTTGGTCATGCCACGGACCGCGAACTTGCTCGCGCTGTAGGCCGACAGCCCGGCCGCCCCGGCGAAGCCCTCGATCGAGGAAATGTTGACGATCGACCCGGAACCCGCAGCCGTCATCGGCCCGATCACCGACTTCATGCCCAGCCAGCAGCCGACCGCGTTCACCTCCAGGACGCTGCGGAACTCGGCGGGCGGCATGTCGGTGATTGTGGCGTACTTCAGCACGCCCGCGTTGTTGACCAGCACATCGAGCTTGCCGAAGGTGTCCACCGCGGTGGCGACCGCAGCCGCCCACTGCTCCTCGCTGGTCACGTCGTGATGGACGTACCGGCAGGACTCCTTGCCGAGCTTGGCGGCCACGGCCTCGCCCTTGTCATCGATCACGTCCCCGAAGACCACCTTCGCGCCTTCGGCGACGAAGTGGCGGACGTGCGACTTGCCCATGCCCCGGGCGCCGCCGGTGATCAGCGCGACCTTGCCATCAAGCCGGCCCACGGTGCCTCCCAATTTAAACAAACGCTTGCTTGGTATGAGCGTAACAGTTTTGCGGCCTCGGACATGGTTTCATCACCCTACCAAGCGCTTGCTCAAAGAACTAGACTGACGGGCAGCCCGAATCTAGGTAGGACGCCGATGCCAGCACCCTGCACTATCCCGGCCCTGATAGCCCGCGCCAACCAGGAGTTCCCTGGCCGGGAGGCCATTGTCGACGGCGGCATCCGCTGGACGTTCGCCGAGCTGGGAGAGCAGATCTATCGCTGTGCAGGGGCGATGATCGCTTCTGGGGTGCGGCGCGGCGACCGGGTGGCGGTGTGGGCGCCGAACGGCCACCAGTTCGTGGTCGCCGCGCTCGGCGCGCTGACCGCAGGCGCGGTACTTGTCCCGGTGAACACGCGCTTCCGGGGAGACGAAGCAGGCTGGATCCTGGGCAAGAGCGGCGCCCGTCTGCTGCTGGTCAGCAACGGCTTCCTCGGCCACGACTACCTCGGCATGGTGCGCAAGGCAGCGCCGGACCTGCCCGGGCTCGCTGAGGTGGTAGCGCTGACCGGCGCGGGCGGGCTGCCGTGGCAGCAGTTTCTGGACCGGGCCGCGGCGGTGCCGCGGTCCAGCGTGCTGGCGCGGGCCGCCGAGGTGGCCGAGGACGACCTGTCGGACATGTTCTTCACCTCCGGGACCACCGGCCGCCCGAAAGGCGTCCTGACGGCGCATGGGCAGAACATCCGCGTGTACCGGGCATGGAGCGCCGGCGTCGGGCTGCGCCCCGGCGACCGCTACCTGATCGTCAACCCCATGTTCCACACGTTCGGCTACAAGGCCGGGGTGCTGGCCTGCCTGCTGCAAGGGGCGACCATCGTGGCGCAGCAGGTGTTCGACGCCGAGCAGACCGTGCGGCTGATCGCCGAGGAGAAGATCACGGTCATGCCCGGCCCGCCCACTTTGTATGCCTCGATCCTTGATCACCCGGCCCGTGCCGGAAGGGATCTGGCCTCGCTGCGGCTGGCGGTCACCGGCGCGTCCGTGGTGCCGGTGTCCCTGGTCGAGCGCTTGCGCGCCGAACTGTTCCCGCAGGTCGTCATCGCCTACGGGCTGACCGAGAGCTGTGGCACGGCAACGGTGGGCAGTCCTGACGCCGGCGCCGAGACGATCGCCCGCACGGTGGGCAAGGCGATCGAGGGAACCGAGGTGATCGTCGCCGGGCCGGACGGCAGCCCGCTGCCGGCCGGCGAGAGCGGCGAGGTGCTGGTGCGCGGCTACAACGTGATGCGCGGCTACTTCGACGACCCGGAGGCGACCGCCGCCGCCATCGACCCGCAGGGCTGGCTGCACACCGGCGACGTCGGCGTGCTCGACGCCGACGGCAATCTCCGGATCACCGACCGGCTCAAGGACATGTTCGTGGTTGGCGGGTTCAACGCCTATCCGGCAGAGATCGAGCAGGCCATCACCCGGCACGGATGCGTGTCCGAGGCCGCCGTGGTCGGCGTGCCGGACGAGCGGCTCGGCGAGGTGGGGCGCGCATACGTGATACCGCGCCCCGGGGCCACCGTGACGGAGGAAGAGATCGTCGCGTTCTGCCGGGAACGGCTGGCGAATTTCAAGGTGCCGCGCTCGGTGCGCATCGTCGATGCGCTGCCCCGGAACGCGTCCGGCAAGGTGCTCAAGTTCCGGTTGCGCGATTAGGGACGGCCTCCGGCTGCACGTCCCCGGCTGCACGTCCCCGGCTGCCGCGCCGCTTCGCGGAGAAGCCCCGCAGGAAGATGGAGGTCACGTCCTCGGCGAGCTGCTCGGTAGGGTACTCCTTGCTGGGGTGGTGCCAGCGCACCGACAGCCACACCGCGTCCCGGATCAGCCGGTAGAACACCCGGGGGGCAATATCGTCGCGGAAGCTGCCGTCGGCAGCGCCCATTTCGATCACCCGCAGCCAGGTGCGCTGCACGTCGGCGGCAGCGGCCTGCACATCTTTGAATCGCGGCTGCTCGCGCAGGTAATGCAGCTCATTCTGGTAGATCGCGGTGGCGTGCGGCTGCTCGTTCGTCACCCGCAGCGAGGTGAGCACCAGGTCGTGCAGGCACTCGGGCGGCCGCTTACCGCTGGCCAGCACCTCGGCATAGCGGGCGCGGATTGAGTCCAGGTAGCCACTGAGGATCTCATCGACGATCGCGTCCTTGGACTCGAAGTAGTGGTAGAGGCTGCCGGAGAGAATCCCGACCGCATCGGCGATCTCGCGCACCGTGGTGGCGCCGATGCCCTTGCGGGCGAACATCTCGGCGGCCCTGGTCAGGATGAGTTCACGGCGATCCTGAAGCTCGGTCATCTGCAGAGTGCTTTCCAGGCAGTGAGCGGGCCGATGTGGGTGGCCCTGCCTTCCATCAGGTCGCCGGATGTGATCAGCCGCTGCGCCATTCCGCCGGGTACCAGGGCGGCACCCGGGCGGCCGGAGAACTCCAGCGGCGGGCGGTCATCGGTCATCTGGCTAATCTATCAAGCGCTTGGTCAAACAGTGGCGCCGGGAGGCTTGCGGGCATGTACTGAAACCTGTTCTACTTTGCCCACGGGGGATCACCGCATTTCTGGGAGTAGGGCAGGAACATGGAGGACAAGGTGCGCACATGATCCTTGATCGTTTCCGGATCACCGGCCGGGGGGCCGTGGTGACTGGCGCTGGCCGGGGCATCGGCGCGGCGGCGGCGGTGGCGCTGGCCCAGGCCGGGGCCGACGTGGTGATCTCGGCGCGCACCGCGGAGCAGCTGGCCAAGGTCGCGCAGGAGGTGGAGGCAGCCGGGCGCCGGGCGGTCGTGGTGCCCGCGGACCTGAGTGACCTCGACGCGGCAGCGGGCCTGGCGGCCGCGGCAGCGGACGCGTTCGGCCGGCTGGATATCGTCGTCAACAACGTCGGCGGCGCGCTGCCGCGCCCGTTCACGGCGACCAAGCCGCGCCACCTGGCATCCGCGTTCGAGTTCAACGTCGCAGTCGCGCACAGCCTGGTCCAGGCGGCGCTCCCGCACCTGCTGGCCAGTGCTGAGGATGGCGCGACCGGTGCCGTGATCAACATTTCCTCGGCCGTAGGCAGGGTCGCTGGGCGGGGATACCTCGCCTACGGCACCGCCAAGGCGGCGCTGGCGCATTACACCCGGCTGGCCGCGGCCGACCTGGCTCCCCGGATCCGGGTCAACGCGATTGCCGTCGGCGCCGCAGCCACCTCGGCACTCGACATCGTGCTCACCGATGACACGCTGCAGCAGCAGATGGAGCAGGCGACGCCGCTGGGCCGGATCGGTGATCCGGAGGACGTCGCGGCGGCGATCCTGTTCCTCGCCTCGCCGGCCTCCGGTTACATCACCGGGAAGGTCCTGGAGGTCGACGGCGGCATCGAGCGGCCTAACCTGGATCTCGGGATCCCCGACCTGTGAGCGGCTCCTCGCCAGCTAGCCAGCCGCGCGCAGGCCGTGGCCGGTTCAGCTTTCACAGCCTCTGCGGGCTCGCGATCGTCTGGACCGCCCGGCGGCGCGTGCCCATAATTAGAACGTGTTCCAGTCAAGGTGATTGATCGGGTTTGCAGCCAGCGGGGATGATGGATAGATGCCGCGCTACAGCCGGCCGCTGGCCGGCAACTGTGGAGGAGGTCTGAGTGGGTCCTGTGGCCACCGGCTCCAGTGAGCAGTTCACCCTCGAGGATCGCTACCGCCGCGAAGAGGGCACCGTCTACCTGACCGGCATTCAGGCGCTGGTGCGGATGCTGCTCGACCGGGCGCGGACCGACCGGCGCGCCGGGCTGGACACGGCGATCTACGTGACCGGGTACGAGGGCTCGCCGCTGGGCGGGTTCGACCTCGAGCTGGGCCGTCAGCGCGCGCTGCTCACCGAGCATGGCATCAGGGCACAGCCCGGCCTGAACGAGGAGCTGGCGGCAACCGCCGTCTCCGGCACCCAGCTGGCGCGCACGGCCGGCGACCTCAAACACGCGGGAGTGACCGGGGTCTGGTACGGCAAGACCCCGGGCCTCGACCGGGCCTCCGATGCGCTGCGGCACGCGAACCTGATCGGCGCCGACCCGGCCGGCGGCGCGCTTGCGCTGGCCGGCGACGACCCGGGAGCGAAATCATCGACGGTCCCGGGTACCTCCGAGCCAGCCCTGGCCGACCTCGGGATACCCACCTTCTCCCCGGCGGACCCGGCCGAGATTGCCGCCTGCGGGCTGCACGCCGTGGAGTTGTCGCGCGCCAGCGGCCTGTGGGCGGCCCTGAAGGTCGCGACCATCGTGGCCGACGGCGCGTGCACGGCCACCGTCGGCCGCTGGGCGCCGCCCGATCTGGCCGGCCTGCCCGAGGGGCTCACCGCGTACGCGCACCGGCCCACCGCGCACCTGCTCGGCGCGACCCTGGCCGGCCTGGAGCGCTCGCTCCACTCCAGCCGCCTGCCCCTGGCCACCGAGTACATCCGCCGCAGCGGCGTCAACCAGGTCATCGGCCCCCGGGCGGCGCGGATCGGGATCGCCGCCGCTGGCGCGACCTACCTGGCGATGCGCCAGGCGCTGACCACCATCGGCCTCAGCGGCACCCGGCTGGAGCAAGCCGGGATCCGGCTGCTGAAGCTGGGTGCGGTCTTCCCGCTGGAGCCGTCGATCGCGCGGGAGTTCGCGCAGGGCCTGGACCGGATCGTGGTGGTGGAGGAGAAGCGCGCCTTCCTCGAGGACGCGGTGAAATCCGTGCTCTACGGGATGGCGAACGCCCCCGCCGTCCACGGCAAGCGGTGGCAGGACGGGACACCGCTGCTGGAGCCGTTCGGCGAACTGGACGCCGATGCCGTGGCCAGCGGGCTCTACCGCTGCCTGACCGAGGCAGGCGTGGCAGGCCTGACACCCCCGGCCGCGCCGCAGCCGCGGGCCAGCCTGACACTGGCCGCGCGCACGCCGTTCTTCTGCTCCGGATGCCCGCACAACTCCTCGACCGAGGTGGCGCCCGGCACCCTGGTCGGCGGCGGCATCGGCTGCCACGCGATGGTCCTGCTCATGCCGGGGGAACGAACGGGCAAGGTCGCGGGCCTCTCGCAGATGGGCGGCGAGGGCGCGCAGTGGATCGGCATGGCGCCGTTTGTTAGCCAGCGTCACTTCGTGCAGAATCTCGGGGACGGCACGTTCGCGCACTCGGGCAGCCTCGCCGTCCGGGCCGCTGTCGCCGCGGGCGTGAACGTGACCTTCAAGCTGCTGCGCAACTCGGCGGTCGCGATGACCGGCGGCCAGCAGCCGGTCGGTGAGCTGAGCTTGCGCCAACTGGTCGCGCTCCTGCAGGCAGAGGGCGCGGCCGCAGTCGTCGTCACCACCGACGACCCACGGCGGGTACGCAGGCAGGTGGGGCGCGGGGTGCCGGTGCGGCACCGTCGCGACCTGCTGGCTGTTCAGCAGGAACTGGCCGCCATCAGCGGCGTGACCGTGCTCATCCACGATCAAGAGTGCGCCGCGGAGAAGCGCCGCAAACGCCGGCGCGGGAAGGCAGCCCCGCCTGCCCAGCGGGTCTACATCAATGAACGGGTATGCGAAGGCTGCGGGGACTGCGGCAGCAAGTCCAACTGCCTGTCAGTGGAGCCGGTGGCGACCGAGTTCGGCCGCAAGACCCGGATCAACCAGTCCTCCTGCAACCTCGACTTCTCCTGCCTCGCCGGCGACTGCCCGTCCTTCCTCACAGTCGTTCCCGGCCCGCCAGCAGCCGCCCGGGCCGGCGCGGGCACGGTGCCAGCGCCGGCCGAACCGGACCAGGTCTTCGGCCCCGGCCATTTCTCGATGCGGATCACCGGCATCGGCGGCACAGGCGTAGTCACCGTGTCGCAGGTGCTGGCGACCGCCGCCGCCATTGAGGGCCGCTTCGTGCGGACCCTGGACCAGACCGGGCTCGCGCAGAAGGGCGGCGCGGTGGTGTCGGACCTGACCATCACGGCGGACCGCCAGGACAGGTCCCCGCGGCTGGCCGCGGGGGAGTGCGATCTCTACCTGGGCTGTGATGCGCTGGTGGCGGCGGACCCGGCGAACATGCGGGCCGCCGATGCGGGCAAGACGGTCGCGGTGATCTCTTCATCGCAGGTTCCCACGGGCCGCATGGTCGTCGAGGTGGCCGCCAGCTATCCGGGCCAGCAGCAGATAGCACCGGTCTTCGCGGCGGCCGTGCGGAACCTGCGCTTCATCGACGCTGCCGGGATCTCCCGGGAGAAACTCGGTAACGAGCAGTACGCCAACATGGTCATGGTCGGCGCGGCGTACCAGAGCGGCGTGCTGCCCATCGGCGCCGGTGCCATCGAGCGCGCCATCGAGCTCAACGGCGTGGCGGTGGCGGCCAACCTCGCCGCCTTCCGCTACGGCCGCCACGCGGCCGCCACCGCAGCGGGCGGGACTGGCGCCACGCCAGGTGAGCCCGCCGCCACGGCAGGCGGCCCCGCCGGGTCCCCGGACCGGGACGGGGAACCCGGCACCGCGGACGTCGGCGAACTCATCAGCCAGCGGTGCGCCGACCTGACCGCCTACCAGGACGCGTCCTACGCTGCCAGCTACGCCGAGGTAGTCGCGCGGGTGCGCGACGCCGAGGCCCGGGTCACGGCAGGCTCGCAGCTCACCGCTGCGGTGGCGCGCAATCTGCACAAGCTCATGGCGTATAAGGACGAGTACGAGGTGGCGCGGCTGTCTGTCGACCCGCAGCTGACCGCGGACATCGCCGGGCAGTTCGGGGCCGGGGCCCGGTACCGGTACCGCCTGCACCCGCCGGTACTGCGGGCCCTGGGGATGAAGCGCAAGATCAGCCTCGGCCCGTGGTTCCGCCCAGCGTTCCGGACGCTGGTCGCGCTGCGGCGGCTACGCGGCACCCCGTTCGACCCGTTCGGCCGCACCCAGGTGCGGCGCACCGAACGGGCGCTGGTCAGCGAGTACCGCACCACCATCGAGGCGCTGCTGGGCGGGCTGACCGCTGATAACCATGCACTCGCGGTCGAGATTGCCCAGCTGCCGGATCTGGTCCGGGGGTATGAGGAAATCAAGCTCCGCAACGTGACCGCCTACCGGGAGCGCACCGCCGAACTGCTCGCCCGCTTCCGGGGCGACCTCGATGAGGCCCGCCCGCAGGCGGCATCCGTCGGATAGCGGAGCCGCCACCGCAGGCGGCATGGAGATCGTCGCCTGGTCTTGTACCTGCCGTGGACCGGCGATCCTACGCTGGCATTCATGACCACGTGCCGGTTGCCGGATCCCAGGACTGCCCGGCTGCTGTGCCCGTGATCGCGGGGTCAGCGAAGGTCACGACGGCGGTCACCACGTCACCGAACTGGTCCGGAAGCCGATCATCGAGGCGTTGTCTGCGCCGCCACGCTGCCCACCGTTGCTGGCCGATGGCGCCGTAGTCGGCGAGCAGCCGTCCCAGGGTCACGAGCTCTACCCGGCGGTGCAGAGCCACATCACTGACGGACCTGACG
>DASQVO010000214.1:0-3650 GCA_035640715.1 Streptosporangiaceae bacterium | reverse complement strand
AGCCCCGCGGCGTCGTGCCGGCGAGCACCACGGCCAGCGGCGCCCGGCCGGGCCGCTGCTGCGGCCCGGCCCAGGCGGCCACCGGCCCGCGCGCGGTGCGCGTGGCTATGAGAACGCTCCTTCGGCGCGCGTCGGCCGGTCAGGCTGGGACCTTGTCGAGGAAGCCGAGGACGCTGGTCAGCCGGCCGTCCTCGGCCGCGACGGCGACGTCGAAGCCAAGCACGACCGGTTCCGCGTCCGCGGGTCCCAGCGACCAGGAGAACCGGGCCTGCCGGTGATGCGCATCGACCGGGCCGGTAAGGCTGAAAATGAAGCCGGGGAACTGCGCCTGGACTGCGCCGATCACCCCGTCGATCTCCTCCTGCCCATGGGCCTCCGCCATCGGATCGATGTAGCTCGCGTCCTCCGCCCACAGCTCACCGACCATCTTGCGGCGGCGCTGCGGGTCGGTCTCGTTCCAGCTGGCGATATAACGCTCCACAATTTCCTGCACCGGGTTTCCTTTCCTTGCCGCAGGTGTGATTTCTTGATGCTGTGATTCTTCAGCGGGGAAAGCGGGCTGTCGATTACGCCACAGGTAATGCATTTTTTATGTGGCAGGTAATATCTGGTGGTGGCCGGGTCAGGCTGTGCGAGTCATCGGATCGGCCAGCCACAGGACTCAACGGCAACCGCGGCAGCGTTCAGGATCATTACCTGGCAGGTAATGGCCCTCGCGCGCGGCGGCTCGTACCGTGGGTCGCATGACGACCGTCGTTACTGGTGGCGGGGCCGGGGCGCTGGTACGGGAATGGCGCCAGCGCCGCCGCCTGAGCCAGATGGACCTCGCCCTGGAGGCGGGGGTGTCCACCCGGCATCTCAGTTTCGTGGAGACCGGCCGCTCGAAGCCCAGCCCCGAACTGCTGCTGGCCCTGGCCGACCGGCTGCAGGTGCCGTTGCGCGAGCAGAACTCACTGCTGCTCGCCGCCGGGTACGCGCCCCGTTATCAGCAGACGCGGCTGGATGATCCGGCGATGTCCCCGGCACGTGCCGCGCTGGAGCGCCTTCTCGGCCTGCACGATCCCTACCCGGGCGTGGTGATCGACCATAGCTGGAACGTCGTCATGGCCAACGAGGCCGCCAGCTGCCTCGCCGCCGCGCTGCCCCCGCCTCTGGCCGGTCCGCCAATGAACGTGTTCCGGGCCTGCCTGCATCCTGACGGCCTGGCCAGATCCACGCTGAACTTCCCCGAGTGGGCCACCTACCTGCTCGGCCAGCTAAACCGGCTGAAGCTGCTCACCGCCGGCCCGGACGTAGCCGCGCTCGCCGATGAAGTGAGCCGGTACCCCAACGTCACCGCGCTGCGAACCCGGCCCCCGGCCAGGCACTGGCCCGAAGAGCCGGCCCTGCTGGTGCCGTGGAACGTGGAGCTGAACGGCACTGAACTATCACTGTTCACCACGCTCACCAGCTTCGGCACCCCACGGGACATCACCTTGGCGGAACTGGCCGTGGAACTGTTCTACCCGGCCGACGACAAGACCGCAGATGTCCTCAGGGGCTGGCAGGCACAGCCGGCGGGTATCAGCGGGGAGCCGTAACTGGCACAAGACCCGACAGGAGCCCGGTAGCCGTCGGCGGACCGCAGCCGCCGTGCGCATCGCTTCGGTCAGCTCCATGTTCCCTGCTCGTTTCAGTTGCGCGGGCCGAGCATTGCCATGGTGGCCTGTACGGCGACTTCGGTGATGCCGCTGATGTCGCCGCCGTCCTCGACGGTCGTGGCGATGAGTTCACGAAGGCCGCCGAGCAGCATGATCGCGAACTGGCGTGGCGGGGGCACGATGCCGGCGGCGCGCAGCTCCGCGGTATCGGTGAGCGTCTGGATGAGCACGATGAAGGCCTCGAGCGACTCACGCTGCAACTGCCGGGCGTCGTCGCCGAGCAAGGGGACCTCGCGGATCCAGCTCAGCGTGAGGGCCGGCTCAGACTGCGCGGAAACGATCCAGGCCTCGATCGCCTGGCGTGCCTGGGTGTCCCACGGCGCGTGCACGTCCACCGCGGCCGCGATCTGGCGCACCATCGCCGCGTTGGCCTCCCGCAGCAGGGCGATGAAGCAGGCCTGCTTGCTGGTGAAGTGCTCGTAGAACGTCCGCCGCGAGGTGCGGGCATGGCGGACGACGTCGGCGACCGTCGACTCGCGGAAACCACGCTCCCGGATGGCCGCAGCCATGCCGTCCAGCAGCCGCCGGCGGAACACGGTGGGCGCCTCCGCGGTTTCGGGCGCCGCGACGTCGCGCCACGCGGTAGTCACGGTCGTCACGCTACCTCTCCCGTACCATGCAGTTTGCACGTCATGGACATCGGCGTACCGTCGGTCTGGTACACCTGCGTACCGCGGATGGATGCGTATCACGGATGGAAGGGCGCGATGTGAACACCGTGACATTGCCGGACGGCCCGTCTGCCCCGCGCATCGTGCAGAGCGGTAGCGCGCTTGCCGCGCCGTTGTGGGCGATGCGCCGGATGCGCGAGCGCTACGGCTCCGCCTTCACCCTCAACCTGCCGATTTTCGGCAAGGTAGTGGTCATCAGCGATCCGGCCGAGGTGAGGCAGCTATTCACGGCGAGCCCGGACATCGCCGGCAACCTGGACATCAACCTGGGCCGTGTGCTCGGCCCCACATCGCTGTTTGCTCTCGAAGGCGACCAGCACACCAGGCAGCGCAAGCTCCTCGTCCCGCCGTTCCACGGCCGTCGGCTCAGCGTGTATGAGGCCGTCATTGAAGAGGAGGCGGTCCGTGAGATGGCGTCCTGGCCGGAGGGCCGCGAGTTCCCGACGCTGGACTCGATGATGCGCATCACGCTCAATGCCATTTTGCGCGCGGTGTTCGGCGCAGACGGCGCCGAGCTGGTGGCCCTTCGTGAGCTGCTCCCCAAGGCGGTGAAGCTCGGCTCGCGGCTTGCTGTCGCGCCGATTCCGCGCACCGATCTCGGCCGGTGGAGTCCATGGGGCCGGTTCCACATCTACCGCCGCGCCTACGACACGATCATCGACCGGCTGATCACGATGGCTCAGCAGGATCCCCGGCTCAGCGAGCGTGACGACGTGCTCGCGCTGATGCTGCAGAGCAGGTACGACGACGGTTCGGGCATGAGCCGGGGCGAGATCGCCGACCAGCTGCTCACCCTGCTGACCGCCGGGCATGAGACCACGGCGACCACCCTGGCCTGGGCGGTCGAGCGGCTGCGCCGGCACCCGGCCGTGCTGCGCCGGCTCGCCGAGGAGGCCGACGCCGGCGGGTCGGAACTGCGCGAGGCGACGATCCTCGAGGTGCAGCGGGTGCGCCCGGTCATCGACAGAACGGCCCGTCAGGTACGCGCCCCGGGCATCCAGCTGGGACGATGGACGCTGCCGGAGGGGCAGGTCGTGCTGGTGAGCATCTACCTGATCCACGACAACGAGGAGGTGTTCCCGAACGCAGGCAGCTTCGACCCGGACCGGTTCGTGGGCACCAGGCCGGGCGCCTATCAGTGGATTCCCTTCGGCGGCGGTGTCCGGCGGTGCATCGGTGCCGCCTTCGCCCACATGGAGATGAACGTGGTGCTGCGCACGCTGCTGCGCGACTTCACGCTCGAGCCGACGAACGAACGGGGCGAACGGTGGCACTCGCG
>DASQVO010000213.1:0-6956 GCA_035640715.1 Streptosporangiaceae bacterium | reverse complement strand
CGGTCCTCGCCGGGGTGCTCACCATCATGATCTCGAACTCGGCCGCCACCCGCCGGCGCCGGGAACAAGCGCTGCTGCGCTCGCGCGGCGCCACCGCCCGCCAGATCCTGCGCCTGGCCGCCGTCGAGGCCGTCGTGGTGGGGCTGGCCGGGGGGCTCGCAGGGCTTGCGCTGGCCGCCATCATCGGCCGGGCCGCGTTCGGATCGGCCAGCTTCGGCGCGGCGGGCAGCACGGCACTGGGCTGGGCCCTGGGGGCGGCCGCCGCGGGCCTGCTCATCGCCACCGCTGCCGTCCTCGTCCCGGCATGGCGGGATCAGCGGGCCATCACGGTGGCCCAGGCGCGCCGCGTGGTCGGGCGGCCGCAGCGTTCGTGGTGGATGCGGTACGGCGTCGACCTGTGGCTGCTGCTCGGCTCGGCCGCCGTCTTCTACGCCACCGCCCGGAACGGCTATCAGCTGGTTCTCGTGCCGGAAGGCCTGCCGACGCTTTCCGTCAGCTACTGGGCCTTCGCCGGTCCCGCCCTCTTCTGGGCGGGGGCGGCGCTGCTGTCCTGGCGCGTGACCGATCTCCTGCTGAGCCGGGGCCGGGGGCTACTGGCCAGGCTCAGCCGGCCACTGGCCGGAAGCCTGTCCGGAACCGTCGCCGCCAGCCTGTCGCGCCAGCGCCGCATCCTCACCCGCACGGTCACCCTGCTCGCGCTCGCGATCGTCTTCGCCGCATCCACCGCGATCTTCGACGCCACCTACCGGCAGCAGGCCCGCGTGGACGCCCTGCTCACCAATGGTGCCGACGTGACCGTCACCGAATCCCCCGGTGCCATGGCCTCGCCAGCCCTGGCCCAGACCATCGCCCGGGTGCCTGGTGTCCGTTCGGTGGAGCCGGTGCAGCACCGGTTCGCCTACGTCGGCTCCGACCTGCAGGACATGTACGGGGTGCGGGCGGCCACCGTCGCCGGTGCCACCGGGCTCCAGGACGCCTATTTCACTGGCGGCACGGCCACGCAGCTGATGGCGGCGCTCGCCGCGCGTCCCGATGCCATCCTGATCAGCGCGGAGACAGCGCGTGATTTCCAGCTGAACCCGGGCGACCTGGTCCGGCTGCGGCTCCAGGACGGGCGCACCGGCCAGCTCGTCACGGTCCCGTTCCACTACGCCGGCATCGTCAAGGAATTCCCGACCGCGCCCAAGGACAGCTTCTTCGTGGCCAACGCGGCGTACCTGGCTGCGCGGACCGGCAACCCGTCGGTCGGCGAGTTCCTCGTCACCACCGATGGCACGTCACCGCCGGCCGTGGCCGGCCGCCTGCGCGCGGCTCTCGGGCCGGCCGCCAAGATCACCGACATCCTCACGTCCCGCCAGGTCATCGGATCCACATTGACCGCCGTGGACCTTTCCGGCCTCACCAAGGTCGAACTGTCCTTCGCGCTCGCCCTGGCCATCAGCGCGACGGCGCTGCTGCTCACCCTCGGGTTCGTCGAACGCCGCCGGACCTTTGCGCTCGCCCGGGTTCTCGGTGCCCACCCCCGCCAGCTCGGCGGTTTTGTGTGGAGCGAGGTCCTGGTCACCGGAGCCGTTGGCGCGGTCCTCGGCGGCGCGGCCGGCTGGATCCTCTCGCAGATGCTGGTGAAGGTGCTCAGCGGAGTGTTCGACCCGCCGCCGGCGCAGCTGTCGGTGCCCTGGGCCTACCTTGGCGTGGTGGCCGCGCTCGCGGTCGTGGGGCTGATAGTTTCCGCTGTCGCCGCGATCCGCGCCGCCCGCCGCCCGCCGCTGGCAGTCCTGAGAGAGCTGTAACCAAGCCTGGCCTGGGAAAAGGGGCACCGTCCAGGCTTATAACCATGCCCGATCCGGGCATCGCGTCGTGGTCAGCGCACCGGGGATGTCCGCTGCGCGTCAACTCGGCGCCACGCTCGCGACACTTCACGCAGTTATGCTGAGGCAGCCCACGTTCACGCGCACTGAGCGTTATCCACAAACTGGCTAGCGAGCGCACAGGAGATACGCATGATCAACAGAACAATGGGCCGGATTCCCGCTGTGATCGCAGCCACGGCGCTGAGTGCGGCCGCGGCGCTGCTGCCCTCCTGTGCGGCATCGGCGTCCAGCGCGGTGCCCCGATTTGGCCACGTGGTGATCGTGGTCATGGAAAACAAGAACTACAACGCAATCATCGGGCGCCCCAGTGAGGCCCCCTACCTCAACAAACTGGCCTCCGGCGGGGCCGTTTTCAGCAACTCATATGCGATCACCCATCCCAGCCAGCCTAACTACCTGGCGCTGTTCTCCGGGTCAACCCAGGGTGTCACGAACGACAACTGCCCGCAGAACTTCGGGAATGTACCCAACCTCGGCGCTGAGCTGATCAGCTCAGGACTGAAATTCGCCGGATACTCCGAGAGCATGCCATCGGCTGGGTATACCGGATGTGGCAGCTATTTTTCACTCGGCTACATCCGCACACACAACCCTTGGGCCGACTTCAGGAACGTGCCCGCCGCAAGCAATCTGACCTTCGCCAGTTTCCCGGGAAACTACAGCCGCCTGCCGGCCGTGTCGTTTGCCATACCGAATCTGTGCCATGACATGCACTATTGCCCGCGCGATACCGGGGACAGCTGGATACAGCACCATCTCGGCGGCTACGCCACGTGGGCGCAGAGCCACAACAGCCTGCTCATCATCACCTGGGACGAGGATGGCACTGTCCTCGGAACGGGCGGCGACAACAACAGGGTGGCCACCATCTTCTACGGGGCACATGTACGTCCGGGAACCTACACCGAACGCATCAGCCACTACAGCATCCTGCGTACGGTCGAGGACATGTACGGGCTGGCGCACGCGGGAGCAAGCGCGAGCGCGGCGCCGATCACCAACGTCTGGAAGTGACAGGGGATCAACCGGCGCTACGGCATGACGCGCCTGCTGGTCTCCGGTCCCACGGTTACCCGATGGTGCCGGCGGAGTAGACCGTGCTGCCGCCGACGACGGTGAGGTCGGAGCGGATGGCCGGGATGCGGTCCGCGGGCACGGTGAAGTAGTCCTCGCTCAGGACGGCCAGGTCGGCGCGTGCGCCGGGCCGGAGGTGCCCCCGGTCGCTCTCCTCGAAACTCAGCCAGGCGCTGCCCACCGTGTACCACTCCAGCGCCTGGGCGCGGGAGGCCAGATGCTCGTCCGCGCGGTGGCAGACGCCATCGAGTGATTCCCCGGTGATCAGCCACCACAGGGACAGCCACGGACTGTAAGAGGAAGCCCGGGTGGCGTCCGTGCCCGCGGCCAGCGGGATCCCGGCGGCGGTGATGTCGGCCAGCGGGGGGACGCGGCTCATCGTCTCGGCCCCCCAGGCGGCCGCCGACATCGCACCCTTGAATACCTGGTGATCGTCCAGCACGATGCCCCCGCCCAGCGCGCGCAGGCGGCCCACGTTGTGCGCGCTGATCTGGTCGGCGTGGGAGAGGGAGAACCGCAGACCTGCGAGCGGGATCTGCTTGTTCACCGATTCCCAGCAGTCCAGGATGGCCGTGATCGAGGAGTCCGTGACCGCGTGAATGTTCATCGGCCAGCCACGCTCGGCCGTCCGGTAACTGATCCGGCGCAGCTCCTCCAGTGATTCGCCGGAGATGGAGAAGTCCTCCAGGCCCTCGAAATCGTGGCAGCCGAAATGGACGACCTCACCGATGCCCAGGTAGCGGAGCATCTCGTCGCCGAAGCGGGACTGAGCGTAACGCAGCCAGGCGTCCAGCTCGGCGTACTCCTGGCCGGGATGTGTCGCGGACAGGAACAGCCGCATCCGCATCGAAAGCTTGCCACGGCGCCAGAGCTCGAAGAGCGTGTCGTAGCTTTCCGGGGCCATGCCGAAGCCGCCGGGGTCGACGATGCCGGTCAGCCCGCTGGCGTGCAGGGATGCGAGCATGCCCGCGGTCGACCGGAGCCGCTGCGCCGGGCCGGGCGTTCCGGCCGCCTGCAGGCAGAAGGTGAAGGCGCCCATGCCGTGCACCCGGCCGGTCGGCTCCCCTGTTTGCGGATCCCGCTCGATGTGACCGCCGGGCGGGTCGCCGGAGATCTTGTCCAGGCCGCTGGCCCGGATAGCCGCGGAGTTGAGGATGGCCACCTCGTAGAGGGCCTGGAGATAGACGGGATGATCGGGCGCCACCTTGTCCAGCTCGGCGCGGGTGGGCTCGCGGCCCTCGGTGAACTGGCACGGATGCCAGCCGCCGATGGCCCGGATCCACTCGCCCGGCGCCGCGCGGCTGGCCGCGTTCCCGATGGTCTCCAGAGCGGCCGGCACACCGGGCACGCCCGTCCAGTGCAGTTCCTCGGTCCAGGTCGCGCCCGCCCTGGCGGCATGCAGGTGGCCGTCGATCAGCCCGGGGATCACCCGCCGGCCCTGCAGATCGATCACGGTGGTGTCCGGCCCGGCCAGCTCGCGCATCCGCGCGTCGCTGCCGCAGGCGATGACCCGCCCGGCGGCCGTCGCCAGCGCCGTGGGTTCGGGCGCCGGGGCTGGGGGGGCAGCGAGTTCCCCGGCGCCGGGCCAGATCCGCCCGTTGAGGTACACCGTGTCCGCGTACGCGGTGCTGTGCCGCACAATCATGAAACCGCCTGAACGTAGGGATGTGTCCTGTTCACGATCGCCGGGGGGAGCCGGGCCGGTCTCCTACCTGACCAGGGAAGCGGCGAAGCCAGGGGCTACGCAGCCCTCCAGCAGGTGGTCGCGGGAGCACAGGGCACGCTGCCGGACCGCCCGCAGGTCATGACCGAGCAGCCGCCCCGCGGACTTGACCATCTGCCCCGCGACGAACACCGTGTCCACGTTCTGGATATCAGACAGCACCACCGCGGCAGGGAGGTTGTTCACCAGGGAAAGGTCCGGCTGGTCGATGTCGAGCAGGATGATGTCCGCCTGCTTGCCGGGGGTGAGCGAGCCGACCCTGTCCTCCAGCCCCAGCGTACGCGCCCCCTCGATGGTGGCCATCCGCACCACGTCCCGAGCGGTGATGGTCAGTTCGGCCAGGCTCTCGCCCCGCGCCAGGGCGAGGTGGTTCTGCCAGCCGCGTTCGGCCTCCAGGGTGCCGCGCATCTCCGCGAACAGGCTCCCGCCCACCCCGGACACGATGTCCACGCTCAGGCTGGGCTGGATGCCCGCGGCGCACAGCCGCCCGGTCGCCGGGTAGCCGTGCCCCATCTGCATCTCGACCCGCGGGGAGATCGAGACGTGGCCGCCGGTGGCAGCGATCAAGCGCAGTTCCTCGTCGGTGCAGGTGTTGCAGTGCACGTAGATGAGGTCCGAGCCGAGCAGGCCACGGCGACCCATCTCGGTGACCGCCCGTTTCTGCCCGAGCAGGCCCACCCCGAGGTGCAGCGACGCGCGGATTCCGAGCTGACGGGCCAGTTCCAGGTCGACGATCGTGTCCTCAAACGGGCCGAACTCCGGGCCATTGCTGGCCATCGCGTAGGTGAGGCGCCCGTCGGCGGAGAAGTACTCCTCCGCCACCCGGATCACGTCCTTGCGGTACCACTCGGCGGCCGGCGGGTGCGGGTTGCCGTAGCCGAAGACCGCCCGGACCCCGGATTCCCGCAGTCCCTGGACCGCGGCGTCCGCGTGCTCCGGCGTGCGCATGATGTGCGCCCAGTCCATGACGGTGGTGATGCCGGCGTCCAGCACCTCCAGCGCGCCGAGCAGTGTGCCGATGTACACGTCCTCCGGGGTGAACCGGTGGCCGAGGCCGAACAGCATGTGCTCGACGTACTGGCCGAGCGTCCAGTCGGCCGCGATCTGCCGCAGCGACGACTGCCACAGGTGCCGGTGGGTGTCGACCAGGCCCGGCATGACGATCCGGCGGGACGCGTCCACGATCTGCGCGTCCGCGGCGGACAGATCCTCCCCGACCGCGGCGATGCGCGCGTCCTCGATCAGCACGTCTCCCCGCGGGAGCTCCCCGATGCCGGGATCGGCGCTGAACACCATGCCGCCGCGGATGAGCGTTCTTGTCGTCATCAGAAATCTCTCCGATCTTCTCGGCGTCCTTGCCGACACGGCTCCGTCACCGTGTGCACGCTGTGCCCGGGCCGTCGTCCCGTCAGAGCTCGCTGGCCCAGTCCCGCTGCTCCAGGATCTCCTTGATCTTGCTGAGGAACCGCGCGGCGTAGCCGCCGTCGATCGCGCGATGGTCGAAGTTGAGGGCGAGGTTGCCGACCGGGTGCACGGCCACGGCGTAGCCGCCGTCGGCGGGCACCGCCACCGGCCGCGGCCGGACGGCATCGGTGGCCAGGATCGCCACCTGCGGCTGGCTGATGATCGCTCCCGTGATCAGCGTCCCGTACGGACCGGGGTTGCTGATGGTGAAGGTGCCGTTCGCGAACTCGTCCGGGGTCAGTTTCAGCGCCCGCGCCCGGCGGGCCAGGGCGGCCACCTCACGTGAGATGGCGCGGAGCCGCTTGCCGTCGGCGTCCCGTATCACCGGCACGACGAGCCCGTCGCCGTCCAGGTCGACCGCGATCCCGAGGTTCACCCGGCGGTGCACCAGCAGCCGGTCCCCGTCCACGCTGGCGTTGACGTGCGGGAAGGCGGCGATCGCGTCGACCACTGCCCGCGCGATGAACGGGAGGTAGGTGAGGCTCGTGCCCTCGGCCGCCTTCCACCCGGCGGCGGCCGGGACGCGGACGGCGTCGACGCGCGAGTAGTCGACCTCGATCGCCATGAGCGTGTGCGGCGAGATCGCCTTGGAGGCCACCATGTGCTGCGCGGTGCGCCGGCGGATGGTGCTGAACGGGACGACCGTGGCCTCCTCGGCCAGCGCCGGGCTGACCGGGAAGGAGGCTGGTCCCGTCCCGGCCGCGGGGCTGGCGGCCGGGACGGCGGCAGCAGGAGCCCCGCCAGCAGGAGCCGGGGCGGCGGACGCCGGCGCTGCGGCAGCGTCGGCGTCCGTTGGCCCACCGGCCCCGCTGGGCTGTTGTTCG
>DASQVO010000212.1:0-3507 GCA_035640715.1 Streptosporangiaceae bacterium | reverse complement strand
GCGGGAGGCGGTCGAGCGGCAGCTCACCACGGGCGTGGTGCACACATCGACGCTGTATCTGATCCGCAGCCAGGTCGAGCTCGCGGAGAAGATCGCGAAGCTGTCGGGGATAGCCAACGCCAAGGTCTTCTTCGCCAACTCGGGCACTGAGGCCAACGAGACGGCGCTGCTGCTCGCCACCGCGGCCCGGCGCTGCGATCAGGTGCTGGCGCTGCGCGGCAGCTACCACGGCCGGTCCTTCGGGGCGGTCGCGGTGACGGGAAACGCGGGCTGGAAGCCGTCCTCGCTGGCCCCGTTCGGTGTCCATTACCTGCACGGCACCGACCGGCACCTGCCCGCCTTCGCGGGGATGTCCGACACCGACTACATCGCGGCGTGCGCCGAGGACCTGCGCAACGTGCTCGCCACCGCCGCGCACGGCGCTGACGTCGCGTGCCTGATCGCCGAGCCGGTGCAGGGTGTCGGCGGCTTCACGATGCCGCCCGACGGGCTGCTCGCCGCCTACAAGGAAATCCTCGACGCTCACGGCATCCTGTTCATCTCCGATGAGGTGCAGACCGGGTGGGGCCGCACCGGCGAGCATTTCTGGGGTATCGGCGCGCACGGCGTGGTCCCCGACGCCATGACGTTCGCCAAAGGCCTGGGCAACGGGTTCGCGATCGGCGGCGTCGTGGCCCGTGGCGACCTGATGGACGGGCTGCGCGGCAACGGCATCTCCACCTTCGGCGGGAACCCGGTTTCGACGACCGCCGCCAACGCGACCCTGGACTACCTGCTCTCCCATGACCTCCAGCGCAACGCCGACACCCTCGGGCGGATCATCATCTCCGGACTCCGGGAGGCGGCAGCCGGGCTCCCCGCCGTCGGCGACGTCCGCGGCAAGGGACTCATGTTCGCCGTCGACCTGGTCGACCCGGCGACCGGGCAGCCGAGCCCGCCGCTGGCAGCCCGCGTGCTGGAGGAGACACGCGCGCGTGGCCTGCTGGTCGGCAAGGGTGGCCTGTACGGCCACGCGCTGCGGATGGCGCCGCCACTCACGCTCACAGAGGCGGAAGCCAGGGAGGGCCTGGCCATTCTTATCGACGCGCTGCGGGCGGTCAGCGAGGAGGCTTCTAAATGAGCGAGTCAGCGAGCCCGGCGCCGGGCCTCAAGCACATCACGCACTGGATCGGCGGCAAGCCGTGGACCGGCGAGGCCACCGCCAGGGGAGATGTGTACGACCCTGCCACCGGGCAGGTGACCGGCCACGTCGACTTCGCCGGCGCCGCGGAGGTGGACGCGGCGGTAGCGGCCGCCGCGGAGGCGTTCGCCGACTGGCGGAAGGTGTCGCTGTCCCGGCGGGCGGCCGTGCTGTTCGCCTTCCGTGAGCTGGTACGCGCCCACGCAGGCGAGCTGGCCGCGCTCATCACCGCCGAGCACGGCAAGGTGACCTCGGACGCGGCCGGGGAGGTTGCGCGCGGGCTCGAAGTCGTCGAGTTCGCCTGCGGCATCCCGCATCTGCTCAAGGGCGGCTACTCCGAGAATGTGTCCACCAGCGTCGATTCATACTCGATCCGCCAGCCGCTCGGCGTCGTGGCCGGCATCACTCCGTTCAACTTCCCCGCGATGGTGCCGATGTGGATGTTCCCCCTCGCGATCGCTTGCGGGAACGCCTTCGTGCTCAAGCCCTCGGAGAAGGATCCGTCCGCATCGCTGCTGCTCGCGTCGCTCTGGGCCGAAGCGGGCCTGCCCGACGGCGTGTTCAGCGTGGTGCAGGGGGACAAGACGGCGGTGGACGCCCTGCTCGGCCACCCGGACATCGCCGCGGTCAGCTTCGTCGGTTCCACGCCGGTGGCACGGTACATCTACTCCCGCGGGACGGCCGCGGGCAAGCGGGTACAGGCACTCGGCGGCGCGAAGAACCACATGGTGGTCCTTCCGGACGCTGACCTTGACCTGGCCGCGGATGCCGCGGTGTCCGCCGGGTTCGGTTCGGCCGGTGAGCGGTGCATGGCCATCTCGGCCATTGTCGCCGTGCAGCCCGTCGGCGACGAGCTGCTTGACCGGATCCGGGCCCGGGTCGGCCGCCTCCGTGTCGGGCCAGGCACCGATGAGCGGGCCGAGATGGGCCCGCTCGTCACCGGACCGCACCGGGACCGGGTGGCATCCTATCTCGACACCGGCGTCCGTGAGGGCGCCACGCTTGCGGTGGACGGCCGGGCGCACCCGGTGATCGGTGGCCAGCCGGGCGGGTTCTGGCTTGGCCCGAGCGTCCTGGACCATGTCACGCCGTCGATGAGCTGCTACAAGGACGAGATCTTCGGTCCCGTGCTGAGCGTGGTCCGGGCGGAGAGCTATGAGGCGGCGGTCTCGCTGGTCAACTCGAACCCGTACGGGAACGGGGCGGCGGTGTTCACCAACGACGGGGGAGCGGCGCGCAGGTTCGTATCCGAGGTTGAGGCCGGCATGGTCGGCGTCAACGTGCCGATCCCGGTGCCGATGGCGTACTACTCGTTCGGCGGCTGGAAGTCCTCGCTCTTCGGCGACACGCACGTGCACGGTACCGACGGCGTGCACTTCTACACCCGCGGCAAGGTCGTCACCTCTCGCTGGCTGGACCCCAGTCACGGCGGCGTCAGCCTCGGGTTCCCGGTGAACTCGTAGGAACGTCCGGCGGCCGGCTGCTACTAGTGGTGGGCGTCTCCCCGCGGATTTCCGCCGGGAGGCCCCCCGTCGCCGGGCGGCTGCCCGGGTGGCGCGGGTGACGGCGGCGTGGTCGCGGCCGGCGGGGCCGCCAGCTGCAGCGACTGGAGGATCACGTCGACGTTGGCCATACCGAGGTTGTCTGGCACGGCCACGTACAGGACCGCGGGCGCCTGCCCGGTGCCGCGATCCACGACCACAACCGCACCGGCTTCGGTCTGCCAGGCAAGGCCCTGGCTCGCCGCGTCCGGATAGGTCATCAGGAACTTCACGATCCATGCCGGGTGGCCGCTGACCTGCAGCGGATCGTTCTGCTCCGCGGAGCGGGTATGCGCGAGGCCGTTGTAGTACGCCGGGTCGAACGCGTTCACCAGGTTCATCGCCGTCTGGGCCAGGTCGGCGACGCCCGTGTAGCCGTACTGCTGGCCGAGCAATCCGGAGCAGGCACTGCCGTACCACGCACTATCGACTCCTGAGCCGACGGTCCCGGCCACCGCGCTCTCACCTGCCGTCCAGGTGAACGCCGAATTGTTGAGCAAGGTCGGGCAGCCCGGCTGCCACGGGGCGGCGAGCATCGCATAAGAGAGGCCGGAAGCAGCGTCCGTGACCGGGGTACCGGTCGTCGCGGCCGGAGACGCCGTGGCCGACGGGGACACCGGCGGGCTCGGCGCAAGATGGCGGACCGCCGAGGGATGCTGGCTCGCGATCGGCGCCGTGTGCGCCGTGGTCATCGACCCGAAGACGCTGACCAGCCCACCGATCATGAGCACTGCCACAGCGGTGCCGAACGCCAGGGCCCACATCAGTCTGGTGTGATTCCGGCGC
>DASQVO010000211.1:0-11169 GCA_035640715.1 Streptosporangiaceae bacterium | reverse complement strand
GGCCAGGTGCGCACCCAGGTCAACCAGTGCAAGCAGGCCTACGTCAGCCAGCAAACCTGGGTAAAGAACCGCCAGGCACAGCTGGCGGCTGCCGCTGGCTGCTACGCTGAACGGCCTTGGCATCGTGATGCTGTACCGGCTCCAGGAGGCCGGCAGAAACGGCAATCCCGGCCAGCAGATCACGACGCTCACCGCGTCGGCCACGAATATCCAGGTGCTGTACACGGCGGTCGGGATCGGGTGCTTTGTCGGCGTGCTGGCGGTCATCCGCGAGCCGCGCGTACTGCAGCGATACACCTATACGTTCGGTGCCATCGGCCTCTTCCTGGTCGCCCTTCCGGCTTTCCTTCCGGCGTCCATCTCCGGCGTCGCCGGCACCGGCGCCAAGATCCAGGTCCGCCTTGGCTCGTTCACCGTCCAGCCAGAAGAGTTCGCCAAGCTGGCGCTGGCGGTAGCGTTCGCCGGGTACCTGGTGGCCAAGCGGGACGTGCTGTCGCTGGCCGGGCGCCGCTTCCTCGGCATCGACCTGCCGCGAGGCCGTGACCTGGGACCCATCCTCATCGCCTGGGGCGCCAGCCTGCTGCTGCTGGTCTTCGAAAGCGACATCGGCACGTCCGCCGTCTTCCTCGGACTGTTCGTCTGCACCCTCTATATCGCCACGCAGCGGACGTCCTGGCTACTCATCGGCTTCGGCCTGTTCGTGGTCGGCGCCTACACCGCCAGCAAGCTCTTCGCCCACGTGGGCCAGAGATTCCAAATCTGGCTGCATCCGTTCAGCGACCCGCACGGCAACGCGTTCCAGCTGCTTCAGGGCCTGTACGGGATGGCGTCCGGCGGGGTACTCGGCAAGGGCCTCGGCGCGGGCCAGCCGTACATCACGCCGCTTGTCCAGAGCGACCTGGTCATCACCGCGTTCGGCGAGGAGATTGGCATGACCGGCCTGATGGCGATCGTGCTCGTCTACGGCCTGATCGTGCAGCGCGGCCTGGCCACGTCCATCGCGGTGAAGGACCCGTTCTCCAAGATCCTGGCCGGCGGCCTGGCCTTCATGCTGGCGCTGCAGGTCTTCGTGATCGTGGGCGGGGTGACCCGGCTGATCCCGCTGACGGGCATCACCACCCCGTTCCTCTCCCAGGGCGGGTCTTCACTCGTCGCGAGCTGGATGATGATCGCGATGCTGATGCGGCTCAGTGACACCGCGCGGCGGCCGCCGCCGCAGCCGATACAGGAGGAGGGCATGACGCAGGTGGTGAGGATCTCATGAACCGCGCGCTGCGCCGTATCTCGATCGCCGTCCTGGTTATGTTCGTGCTGCTCCTCGCCAACGTTAACTACCTACAGGCATTCGAGGCCAACAGCCTGGCGAGCAAGCCCGGGAACGTGCGCGCCTTCGAAGCGCAGTACCAGTACCAGCGCGGCGAGATCACGACCTCGGATGGCAAGGTCATCGCCGAGTCAAAGCCCGTCGGCGGCATCTACAAGTACCAGCGATACTATCCGCAGGGCCCGGAGTACGCGCCGGTCACCGGCTACGACACTCTCTACAGCACGACCGGGATCGAGCAGTCCGAGAACGCCCTGCTGACCGGCAGCGACTCCAAGCTCGCCGTCCGGAACGTGATCGACATGATCACGGGCAAGACCAGGAAGGGCGCCAACGTCGAGCTCACGATCGACTCCCGCGCACAGACCGCGGCGTATAACGCGCTGCAGACCACCGGGAAGCCGGGCGCCGTGGTGGCGCTGGACCCGAAGACCGGCGCGATCCTGGCGATGGCGTCCTACCCGTCGTACGACCCGAACCAGCTCAGCGTCCTCGACGGTACCCAGCTCAACACCAACGACAAGCGGCTGCTGACCGACCCGGGGAACCCGCTGCTGAACCGCGCGATCCAGGCGACGTACCCGCCCGGCTCGACGTTCAAGATCGTCACCAGCTCCGCGCTGTTCTCCCAGGGCAACGAGAATGTGAACAGCCTGGTGAGCGCCCCCACCAGCCTGAAGCTGCCGCAGAGCAACGTCAGCCTGATCAACAACAACGGCGAAGTCTGCGGGCCCCTCGGCAACGGCAAGGCGACGATCATCACCGCGTTCACCCTGTCGTGCAACACGGCGTTCGCCAACATCGGCATGCAACTCGGCACGACAGCGCTGCAGAACATGGCCGGGAAGTTCGGCATGAACAGCAGCCTGACGATCCCGATGCCGGTCACGCAGAGCAACTTCCCGCTCGAGCCGGCCCTCTCCTATACCGCGTTGTCCGCCATCGGGCAGAAGGACGACACGGTGACGCCGCTGCAGGAGGCGATGCTCTCCGCGGCGATCGCCAACAACGGCACGCTGATGAAGCCCTACCTGGTCAAGCAGGTCCAGGCCGCCGACCTCAGCACGGTCCAGGCGGCCACGCCCACGATGCTGAGCCAGCCGGTCAACGCGAACGTCGCCGGTGAGGTCAAGCAGATGATGCAGTCCGTGGTGAACTCGCCGTCCGGCACCGCGCACGCGTTCGCCGGCGCGATCCCCGGCGTGCAGATCTACGGCAAGACCGGGACGGCGCAGAACGGCGTCAACAACACCGGGCTGAATGACGCGGTCTTCACCTGCTTCGCGAATAGCGGCAACCAATCGATGGCCGTCGGCGTCATCATCCAGGGCGGCGGTTACGGTGCCTCAGCGGCCGCTCCCATCGCGGTCAGTGTCCTCAAGGCCTACCTGGAGAATGGGTGAATGATTACCTGGTCGGCGGACGTTACCGGCTGACCAGCCGGGTAGCGGTCGGCGGCATGGGCGAGGTGTGGCGCGGCACCGACGAACTGCTCGACCGCCCGGTCGCGGTGAAGCTGCTGTCGGCGGCGTATGCGGACGACGAGGAATTCCGCGCCCGGTTCCGCGCCGAGGCACGGTACGCGGCGTCGCTGTCACATCCGGGCATCGCGCAGGTCTATGACTACGGCGAGAGTTCCGATCTGCCGTCCGGCGGGTCCTACCTGGTCATGGAACTGGTGCCCGGCGAGCCGCTCTCGGCGATGATCGCCCGGCACGGCCGGCTGTCCGCGCCGGTCACCCTCGACATCGTCGGCCAGTCCGCCGAAGCGCTGGACGCGGCGCACCAGGCAGGCATCGTGCACCGCGACATCAAGCCGGGAAACCTGCTCGTCACCGCAGACGGCACGACGAAGATCACTGACTTCGGGATCGCACGGGCGCTGCGGACCTCGCAGGCTCACCTCACCCAGACCGGCATCGTGATGGGCACCGCCAGCTACGTCTCGCCGGAGCAGGCCTCCGGCGGGATCATCACGTCGGCGTCGGACATCTATTCCCTCGGCGTCGTCGCCTACGAATGCCTCACGGGCCAGCCCCCGTTCGTCGCGGAGACTCCGATCGCGATCGCCGTCGCCCACATGGACCGGCCGGTGCCGCCGCTGCCCGCCGACGTGCCCGAGCCCGTCGCCGATCTCGTCCTGGCGATGCTGGCCAAGCAGCCGGCCGACCGGCCGGAGAGCGCCCGGTGGGTCGCCGACCGCGCCCGCCTCCTGCGCGGCGGGCTGCCGACCTCTCCCGGCTTCGCTACAGCGTCGGCCACTGCCGCAGCGGCCATCGCGGACGCGATGACGGACGCTCTGCACGGTGCCACCCCCACCGGTGCCGCCCCTACCAGGGCCGATTTCGCCCTGCACCCGTCAACCGCCGCTGCCCTGGCAGACTACGCTGGGGCTTTCCCGGATGCCGAATGGGTGCGCGGTGGCAGCGGCCGGCACCGGCGTACGGTGGCCGTGGCCGTCGTGAGCGTGGCGTTCGCCGGCATCGGCGGGATAATCGCCGCGGTCATGCTCTCCGGTCATCCGGTGACGGTGACCACCGGCACATCCCGCGCCAGCACGGCCCCGGCGAGTCCGCGTGCGGTCGTCAGCACGGCCGCTCCGGCCGCCCCGGCGGCCACCAGCCAGGCCACGGCCCAGGTTGTTCCCCCCGCCACGGTGTCCAACGGTCCTAACCCGGGAGTGGGAGCGGGACCCGGGAGGGGCCATCTTCCCGGAGTAACACCTACGATGACGCCGGGACCGGTGGTGAGTAGTACCACGGCTGCCCCGACGACTCAGCCGACGACGACTCCGCCGACGACGACTCCGCCGACTCAGCCGACGACGACTCCGCCGACTTCACCGTCGACGTCACCGACTGCATCATCAGGCAGCACCAGCAACATGCCGTTGACGACGACGAACGTGTCCGGGCCCGTACGGGGCCAGTGATGAGACTACGCAGGATGGTTTGGCAAAGTGCGAGATATGACACAGCCCCGGCTACTCGGTAATCGCTACGAGCTCGACGCCGTCGTCGGGCGCGGCGGCATGGCCGAGGTCTACCGGGCCCGCGACATCCGCCTCGACCGCGTAGTCGCCATCAAGACGCTCCGCGCCGACCTCGCAAGAGACCAGACATTCCAAGCGAGATTCCGCCGCGAGGCCCAGTCGGCGGCGTCCCTCAATCACCCCTCCATCGTCGCGGTCTATGACACTGGCGAGGACGTAACCACCGGCGTCCCCGTCCCTTACATCGTCATGGAGTACGTGGACGGGCGGACCGTCCGTGACCTGCTGCAAGATGATCAGCGGCTGCTGCCCGAGCGGGCGCTGGAAATCATCAGCGGAGTGCTGGGCGCACTGGACTACAGCCACAAGTCCGGCATCGTGCACCGCGACATCAAGCCGGGCAACGTCATGGTGACCCGCAACGGCGATATCAAGGTCATGGACTTCGGCATCGCCAGGGCGATGAGCGACACCCAGGCCACGATGACCCAGACCGCGCAGGTGATCGGCACCGCGCAGTACCTTTCGCCCGAGCAGGCGCGCGGCGAGCGGGTCGATGCCCGCAGTGACCTGTACTCGACGGGCTGCCTGATGTATGAGCTGCTCACGGGGCGGCCGCCGTTCACCGGTGATTCTCCGGTCGCGATCGCCTACCAGCACGTGCGGGAGGACCCGGTGCCGCCGTCGGTCGTGGATCCGGAGGTCCCGGCGTGGGCGGACGCGATCGTGCTGAAGGCGATGGCCAAGGATCCGGCCGACAGGTACCAGAACGCGGCCGAGATGCGCATGGACGTCCAGCGTGCCATGTCGGGGATGCCGGTCGCCGCGCCGACGCGGGTCGACATGTACCAGCGCACGCAGCAGATGGGCGCCGCGACGATGCTGGCCAGCCCGACCACGGCGGTCCCGCCCTACGACTATGCCGAGGACGAGATGTACGGCGAGCCGCCGCATCGCGGCCGCAGTGCCCTGCTGTGGATCCTGGGCTTGCTCATCGTGCTCGGCGCGGTGGGGGCGCTCGCGTACATGATGCTGGGCGGTGGCGGCAAGACCTACGCGGTGCCGCTGGTGCAGGGCGAGCCGCTGGCGAAGGCGGAACAGCAGATCACCGCCGCGCACCTGAGCTGGAAGGTGGTAGACCAGCCCAGCTCCGGCGTCGCCAAGGGAGACGTGATCAAGACGAACCCGCCGGGGGGCAACCTCGTTCCCGCCAACACCCCCGTCACGCTGTTCGTGTCGAGCGGCCAGAGGAAGGTGACCGTGCCGGACGTGGTCGGGCAGCAGGCCACCTCGGCGCAGACCACGCTGAACAACGACAACCTGAACGTGACGCCGAAGACGGACCTGGGCTCCACCCAGCCGAAGGGAACGGTGACGAGGCAGTCCCCGGCACCGGGGAAGATGGTCGACCCGAACACCACGGTCACCATTTACGTCTCCGGTGGTGCCGTGTCGGTGCCCAACGTGATCAATGATCCGGCGTCGACCGCACAGCAGATCCTCCAGGGCAACGGGCTCAAGGTCGTGACCAGGACGGTGACAGGGTCCGCCAATTCCACGCCGGGCGATGTCTTCTCACAGACGCCCACGCCCAACAGCTCGGTGGCGCTGGGCAGCACGGTGACGATCTACGTCGCGGCCACCCCGCCGAGCCCGACCGCGTCCCCCACCCCGACGGCGAGCCCCACGCCGACGGCGAGCCCGACGCCCACCGATACGTCGGGCAACCCCGGCGGCGGCGGCCTGCTCCCGACCGGGAACCCGGGCGGCGGCGGGAACGGCGGCGGGAACTAGCTGTAATCCGGCCGGACGCTGTCGTGCGATCCCGGAAGGGACCATCGCGCGCGATCCCCGGACGGGGCCCTCGCGGGATCCCGGGCGCTGTCGCGCCTCAGCCGCTGATCGTGCTGCCGTCGATGGGAACGTGCAGCTGTACCCACGGGAAGATGCCGAACCACAGCACGGCGCCGACCGCCGCGACGACCAGGACCAGGCAGGCGGCCTTGCCGACCGCACGTCCCGGCAGCTTCCGCCAGAGCCATCCGTACATGCGTTCCGCTCCCTGTTCGCTTCCCTGTTCGCTGATCGGGTTGAATCTGGCTGGTTTGAGTGGACGCTCTCTACCTGGCCACGGCGGCCGGGACGGATGCGGCCGGGGCGGATGACCGGGCCGCCGCCGAGACGAGCACGCCCGTCACGATCACGCGGTGCGTGCCCGTCCACGCCGGATCACAGGTGATCAGGGTGATCAGCCGCTGGCTGGGGCGGCGCCCAGGGTGGCCCGGCACCGCGTCCAGGACCGCCGTGTCCGATGGCATCACCATCTGCTTGCCGGTCACCATGTAGGTGTAGGTATTGACCTTCGTGTCGATGTAGACGAGGTCACCGTCCTTCAGGGACGGCAGGCTCCAGAAGGGATTTCCCGCGGTGACCCGGTGCCCGGCGACGGCGAAGTTGCCTACCTGCCCGGGAAGCTGGGTGCCCGGCACGTGCCCGGGACTCATGTTCAGCTGCGCAAGGGCCGTGCCCTCGACGATCGTGAACCGCCAGTGCGCGCCGAAGGCGGGAATCCGGATGAACGCGAATGGCTGGCCGGTCACCAGGTGAATCGGGTCCGGCCGGGGCAGCAATGCCGCCCCGCGGCCGTTGGCGGGGGCACCCGCAGCCGACCAGTCGTGGTTCAGTTCGTTCGTGAGCTGATGCTGAGCGCTGCTGGCCCGCAGCGCCGTGCCCCAGATCAGGTAGGCGATGAAGAGCAGGACGACAGCGCCTATCGTCAGGAAAATCTCGCCGATACCGCGGATGACAGTTCGCACTGTTTGCCCAAATCAATAGGTGATTACCTGGCGTTGTTGAATCATAGCTGATAGTGACGATATTCGGGCGTGGAATGCGGCATCCGTTACCTCTGCCTGTCACGGTTCCTGCTGGTGTCCTCTTCAGGAGTACCGGCGGCCACGGCGGCCTGCGCGGAGCCGTGTCAGCAACTACGATTGCGCCAGCAGGCCGAGCCAGGCGTCAGCGCGCGCCAAGGACCAGGAGATAACGTGCCGAAGTCCCGTGTCCGTAAGAAGACGGTGTACACGCCTCCGCCGAAGCGAGTGCGGGCCAAGGCCAGCCCGCGATGGCTAGCCCCCACCATGGTGGCCTGCCTGGTGATCGGCCTTGCCTGGATCGCCCTGTACTACGTGACGAACGCCAACATGCCAGTGATTTCAACGCTCGGCTACTGGAATATGGTGATCGGCTTCGCCCTGATCATCGGGGGCATCGGACTGTCGACGAGGTGGCGGTAGGCGCACCGGCGCGCCTGCCCGGGCGCCTACCGCCACACGGTCAGAATCCCGTCACACCGAGCTGGCCGTTACGCGCGATGATGGCGATGGCCAGCAAGGCCAGGACGGCCACGGTCGCCCCGCCCTGCACGAGGAATCGCCGGGAACGCGGCGCATAGGCGTAGGCCGCCGTGATCACGGCACCGGTGATCAGCCCGCCGATGTGATCCTGCCAGGCGATCCGTGGCACCACGAAGCCGAGCACCAGGTTGATCACGATCAGCCCGACGATGCCCCGGCTGTCGAGCCGCAGCCGCCTCGACACGACGAACCAGGCCCCGAAGAGACCGAAGACCGCTCCGGAGGCGCCGAGCGCCAGCTCATTGGGCGGCGCCAGGTAATACAGCAGCACCGCGCCGCCGATCGCACTGAGCAGGTACACCGCGAGATAGCGCGCGGAGCCCAGCATCCGTTCCAGTGCGGGCCCGACGATGATGAGCGCCCACATGTTGAACAGGATGTCCATGAATCCCAGGCCGCCCAGGCCGCCCGGAGCGACGAACGCCGAGGTGATCAGCCGGTACCACTGCCCGGCGCCGACGCCGACGAGCGCGCCGTTGCCGTTTTGCGCGAGTGCCAGCATGCCCAGGTCATACTGGATGCTCGGGCGGGCCAGCACGACCAGGAACATCACGATGTTGATGGCGACCAGCGCCCAGGTGACCACGGCCCCGGTCACCACCCGGCCGCCGAACGCCGTCCTCGCCTGGCGGGCGCCCCGGTTGGATCCCCGGATGCACTCCACGCACTGCTGGCCGACTGCGGCGGACCGTAGGCAGTCCGGGCATGCGTGACGTCCGCAGCGCACGCACGAGACGTAGGTCTCCCTGCCGGGGTGCCTGAAGCAGGTCGGCACGGGTGAGGCGGCAGGATCGCTCATGCGGCGGTCGGGTTGTCCGGAAGCTGGGGCGTCCAATGGGTCCTACCTCGCCGTGTCGGCGGAGCCCGGCGTGTCGTCGCGGGAAACGACCACCGACTCGAGGACCACGTCCTGGGACGGGCGGTCCCGCCGGTCCGTCTTTACCTGGCTGATCGCCTGAACGACGTCAGCCCCCTCGGTGACCTCGCCGAAGATGGTGTGCTTCCCCGTGAGCCACGGGGTGGGGGCCACCGTGATGAAGAACTGCGAGCCGTTCGTGCCCGGTCCCGCATTGGCCATCGCCAGCAGGAAGGGGCGGTCGAACGCGAGATCGGGATGGATCTCGTCGCCGAACTTGTACCCCGGCCCGCCGGTCCCGGTGCCGAGCGGGTCCCCGCCCTGGATCATGAAGTCCGCGATGACGCGGTGGAAGACGGTGCCGTCGTAGAGCCTGTCACTCGTCTGGGCGCCGGTGCGTGGGTCGGTCCACTTCCTGGTACCCTCGGCGAGCTCGACGAAGTTACGGACGGTCTGCGGGGCCTGATCGGGGAAGAGGCGGACGGTGATCGTGCCCTGGCTTGTGTTGAGCGTTGCGGTAAGCGTATTGGTCATGCCCGGAATCCTCGCATAGCCAGCAGGGAAGCTGGCTGTATAGATACGCATATTCTCCGTCCACTCCACCGTACAAGCATTGCGGCGTGACCCGGCCGTAATGCATACGCAGGCATAACGGCCGCACGGCGCGCCAGCGGGGATCCGGGTGCATGCGCCGCGGTCCGGCGAAGCCCGCCCCGCCGGCGGAGGGTTGAGGATGCTGGTCACGGGAAAGTTTGTCGCAGGATCATCTGCAGGAGGTCAACTTGTCCCCTATGAGAACAAAGAAGGCCAGGGCCGCCGCATCCCTGGCATCGGTAGCAGCGACCTCGGGAGTGAACGTCGCGCGTGACCGCGCGCGGCGCCGCGCGACGCTCGCACGTGTACGTGCCCGGGACGCGGCCTCACAGGTCCTGCCACATGCCCGGGACGCGGCCTCACACGTCATGCCGCTTGCCCGGGACGCGGCCTCACAGGTCGTTCCCCTGGGCAAGCGGGCCGGGGCGACGGCCGTACAGAGCGTGCAGCAGGGCGTGGAGCTGGGCGTCCGAGACGCGCGGGAATGGGCGGCACCGCGGATCGAGGATGCCGCGGACGCGGTGACCGACACGGTCGCGCCCAAAGTGTCCGCGGCACTCAAGGCCACTGCCCGCCGCGTCGACCCATCACCCGCGAAGACGTGGCGGAGGAGGATGCGCGGCTGGACCAGCGTGTTCGGCCTCGCCGCCGTGCTCGCTGCGGCTGGCGCGGCCGCTGCCGTGCTGCTGCGGAAGCGGCAGCCGGAAATGCCGCCCCCGGGTGACGAGGTCGGCCGCGGGACGGCGTCCGGTACGGCCCCGGCGGGCCTGGACGCCGAGGCGAACGGCCGCGTGCGCGCGCCCTGAGCGTGCGCGCGCGGCCGCGCGGCCGCGGCTGACGCTGACTGAGGCTCTCTGGTGGCCTTGTGAAGGCGAGATTACGGGAAGGCGAGGTTAGCTGGCTGAGACACCGAGTCCATGGATCACGGTGGATCCGGCAAGTAGCACAGGCTGATTGGCGACCACGTTCGTCATCGTGAGCGGGATCGTCGGCGTTAGCGTGTTCAGGAGCTGGAGAAGCGTGGACACGGCGTTGCCGGGCGTCAGGGTCAGGGAAACGCCCCCCAGCGAGCCCGACAGCTTGGTGGCGTACAGCACGACGTTGCCCGAGAACGTCGCTGCTGCGAGCTTCGTTGTCAGCGTAAGCCCGGTCTCGGTCACCGTCTGGGTGGCCGAGGACAGCGACTGCGACGTCAAGGTGAACTTCATCATCTGCACGGTCCCGCCCCCGGCAGTCGGCATGTTGACCACGCCCTGATAGGCGAACCCTTTCAGGGTGGCAGACGCCGCCGTCAGGACAGTTGGCGAGGTGCAGACGACAAGGCCGGCCGTTGGGTCAGCTTTCTTGTTATTCGGCTGCTTTCCTTTGTTGCCGTTCTTGTTTGCGGCGCTGCCCTTGCCGCTGCCCGTGCTCGGCGTCGCGCCGGGCAACAGGCTGCCGATGCCACCGCCCGAGGACGGCGCGCTGCTCGGCGCGGTGCCCGTTCCGCCGCCGGGCGCGGGCGATGACGACGTCGCGGACGGGGAGGGCGACGGGCTCTGCGAGGGCGTGCAGAAGATGAACAGGATGCAGCTCTGGCCCTGCTGCACGGGCGTCGCCACGGCCGCGGATGCCCGGCCGGTCAGCAGCGATCCGCCCAGCAGGACCGATATGGCCGCAAGGGCCATGATCCGGCCGCCGCTGCGACCGCGGTGCCGTGGGCTAGTCATGCTGTCCGCATCGGGATCCCGGCGGGGCTCTTGCCAGCCGGCATCGCGGTCGCCGGGGAAGCGGTCCGCGGTCGGCGCGGTGTTGTCATATGCGTCGTTGTTGGGCCTGTTGTAAGCCAGGGTGTCGTCATCGGGTGGTGGCTCCCCCAGCGCGAGCCCGATGCCCTCGGACCTTGGCTCCTGCGGCGACCGCGGCCCGGACTCGTCACCCCGCGCCGGCCGAGCCGGCGCCGGTGTCCAGGCGAACCCGAGTGAGCCGCCGACGATGCCGAGCAGCA
>DASQVO010000210.1:0-11236 GCA_035640715.1 Streptosporangiaceae bacterium | reverse complement strand
ATCATGCCGGTCGGCCCGCCGCCGGCAACGATCACGTCAAACATGAACCGCCCATTCACTAAGGTTGCATTCCGGCCAGCTGCTCCGCGCGGTCCGGCGGCCCACACCCGCGAGCACACGTCCTTCGCGAATCCCTGATTTCCGCGGTTCTGGCTCCGGCTGAAGATTCTGCGGCACGACCCGGGTCTTGCCGCAAGGCCCCCGCTGCGCTGTATGGTGAGAGTGGCAAGGAGTGGGTAACCTCCTTGCCTTGCTTTTTGTCGTCCGCTGTGGACGGACAAGCTCCTCTCGAAGCGGTGACGCGCCGCACGCCCCGAAGCATGGGCCGGGTAACAGCCGCACCACAACACCGGGGCCACACCCAATACGTCTCAATTCGGCAGATCGGGCGTCGGTCGGCCGTTGGGCCATGCGCGTGGCGGACACAGATCATCCGGTTCGGCGTGGCTTCAGATGACCGTCTTCGTAACCAGGTTGCCGGCCATATCGGCGGCTCGGGACCGTGCAAGAAGCCCAGGACGTGGTACAGAGCGTGGCGGCGACTGATTTGCCTCCAATCGGTCCACGCAGCGCAGTACTGGCTGGTGAAACCGCCATGCAGGAATGGCGGAGGCGAGCCACGGTAAGCGTTCAGCGCGGCTCGCAGATGACCAGCGGGATGTCGCGCTCGGTTCGGCGCTGGTAACTGGCGTAGCCCGGGTAGGCCGCCACCACCTGAGGCCACAACTCCGCCTTCTCCTCCGGCGACGCCCGGCGCGCCCGCATCGGCCGGCGCCGGCCGGCCATGGTCAGTTCGATGTCGGGATCGGCTGCCAGGTTGCGGTACCAGTCAGGGTCACGGTCATCTCCTCCCTTGGAGGCCACCAGCACCACCCGGTCGCCGTCGACGACCGGCGCTGTCAGCATGGTCGAGCGGGGCCGGCCTGATCTGCGTCCCACCGTGTGCAATTCGACGACTGGCATCCCGAAGACCGAGCTCAGCACCTGGCCGCCACTGAGATGGACAATGGCCTGGTGCGCGCGGCTCATGGTCTTCAGGCCGATGTCGGTCAGGTACTGGTACACGTCCATGGCGTGCCCCTTCCCGGCGGGCATCTCGCCAACCACGGAAGGCCCGCGCCGGGCCAGCCGGGCTGGGGCCGTCACCTGCCGGTTGCCCCGGCCGTCTCTGCGATCATTACGCGGATCGCGGCATGAGCGGACACCTGACGCGCTACTCGTTGATGAGCTGCTCTCGCAGGATGTCTGCGTGCCCGCAGTGCTGAGCGAGCTCGCGCAGCACGTGGAGGTACACCCAGCGCAGCGGGAGCGGGCCGCGCCGGTAGCCGTGGACCATGTCGTCCAGCCCCAGGGATGACGTCGCGCGCCGTGATGACTCGCATGCCTCGCGGTGTGCTTGCTGGACGGTGGCAATGGTGTCGTTGTCATGAAGAATGAACGACTCGTCTGGGGTCGCAGGGATGCCGATCTCGGCACGTGACCGGCATGTGACAGCTTCGTCAAACCAGACCTTCTCGACGAAGGTCGCGTGCTTCACCAGGCCCAGCAATGTGGTCCGGGAAGGCACCAGCGATCGGCGCACCTGCTCCTCGGTCAGCCCATCCAGGCAGCCATTGAGCTCACTCCGGTGCTCGTCGAGGAACACCTCAAACTGGGCCCGGGCTGGCTGATCGATGACGTCCTCGGCGAACGTCGTTGGGAGGGAAGACATGAGCGAAGCATTTCAGGACCGGCGCCCACAAGCCAACTAGCGCTCATCGGCATGACCGGGCGTTCGTATTCGGGTTGTAAGGCGCCCAGATCGGCCAGCTCTGCACGGACTCGGACAGCGCTGCCGTGCACCAGATGCCGCGCATAGCGGCGGTTACTCGAGCACCTAGCGCTGACCAGGCTCAGTCACTGGGCGTGATTTAACCCCAGCATTGCCCTGCTGCTAGATCGTCGAATATTTGCCGTCGTTGAAGCCGGCCGAGGCACGTAAAGGTCGCGCAAATCATGGATATATGCGCGCTCACGGTGGTGCAGCCAGCCGTTCCCGTCACCGTGCAGTGCCCTTCCGTGACACGGACGGCGCTCCAGGACCGCAGAATCAGCGGGCGGATCGCTGGAAGTGCCAGATGATCGCCGCTGGCGTCCGGTGTAGGCGGCGTCGGCTGCGGCGCTGCACCACTGGCGTGCCAGCGGGCCGCCAGCCAGATCGCTGGTCGGCCACGTGGGCTCGGCGCAACTGCGCAGCTGGAATCCGCGCGGGAGGGCGGCGGTGAGGTAATCGCTGGGCAGGTGGCGGCTGGCGGGCAGAGGGGGGCGATCGCCTTGGGCCCAATACCGTGCATCCGGGCGAGATCGGCCTCGGTCATCTGGGTGAGCTGCTCCAGGGTGGCATACCCGGCCGCGGCCAGCGCCTGCCGGGCTGGCCTGGCCAGGCCGGAGGGCAGGCCCGGGGCCTGGCGGGCCCGCTGCCCGGTCACGCGGTGACCAAGCCGGCGAGGTGGGCCAGCGAGTTGCCCAGATGATCCGGAGGGAACGGGGGGAATCCGATGTGCTGGCGGAGGAAGCCGGGGACCGCCGACCAGTCGTAGGACAGGGTGACCTTGGTCCCGGACGGTCCGGCCGGGGCCAGGTCGTAGCGCCAGACCCAGCCGCCGAACCGCAGGCTGCCCTCGCCGGTGTCCTGGCCCGGCTCCCAGGAGATGGCGTGCGGCGGGTCGAACACCTGCACCCGGTTGGCCATCTGGTAGTTCCCGTCCGGGTGGTTGGCGTGGTACATGGCCATCCGGAACACCTGCCCCGCCGCAGTCAGCGGTTGGCTGCCGAGGGGCTCGCGGACCCAGCCGGTGCCGTCGATCGCGGCGTGCTTGGCGGGGTCGGTGAGGACCGCGAAGATGACCTCCGCCGGGGCGTTAATGATTGTGGTCGCGCTAACGGTTTCGTCGGCCATGGTGGTCGCCTCCCGATGAGCTGAGCCTGGTACCGGTTCTGACGCCCGCCGGACCTGGAACTCATCGCTGAACTCGTCCTGGTCCGTTCCCTGGCCACGATTACCAGCAGGACCAGGGACCGCGACCGGCCTGACCCTAGCAGCGCCGACCGCAGGCGGCAGGCCATGAACAGCCGCCAGGACGGCTGCCCACCGTACCTCCCACTGAACGCGATCGTGACCGGGACGCCGATAGCCATGCATGAAGGCACGCAGATCAGCCAGATCGGCGCGCCCGCGTAGCGGGACGTCGAGATCGCGCTTGCCGCACCGAACAGCGGTTCCCGTGCGCTGCCCGTGCTCGTCCTGCAGGGGCGCTGTGCCGTCCCGGCCAGCGACGGACAGGTCCGGACATGACAGCGCCCCCGGGAGCGTGTGCTCGCGAGGGCGTGCCGTGGCCGGTGCGCGGGTCGCCTCACGGCGAAAGGCGCATCATGGCTCCAGCCGGACGGTATTCCATGAAGGCAGTGATTAGAGCCCGGGGGACACTAACGCACCGACAGGAACTCAGAACGCGAGGCCGGCCAGTGCTATTCCATCCGCGGAAGCACCAGCGGGGTGGATACCAGCATCAGACCTCAACCGCGGTCGCGGTCAGATGAGATCCCTCCAGGCGCGCTCAGTACGGCGAGACCGGACGTTCACGGCGCCTCCCGGTCGCCCCTGGCCAGACCAGCCGCTCTGCATGCCTCATCCGCTAGGCCCGCAAGGCACTGCGGGTGTGCCGAACGGCGATTCGTGGTCGCTGCTGAGGTCAGCGCCCGGCGGTCTCTGTAACTGCGCTCCCGGGCTTCGGTCTGCCTGGCCGCCGAGAGCGGCCAGGCAGAGTCAAGAGAGACGGGTTACCGGGCTACCCCGGCGATGAACGCAGCGACGATGTAGGCCGCGTGCCGGTCCAGGCTGGTGCGGGCCCGGTCGTAGCGCATGGGTGGTGCGCGGGTCGGCGTGGGAGGCGGCTTCCTGCACGTCACGCAGCGGCACCCCGGCGTCGAGGGCGGCGGTGATGAACGCGTGCCGCAGGGTGTGCGGGCTGACGTGCTTGGCGATCCCGGCGCGGCCGGTTACCCGGCGGACGATCCGGGCGGCGCCGTGCCGGCCGGGCCGCCGCCCGTCGCCAGTGCGGAAGAGCGGTCCTTCGGTGCGCTCGCCGATCGCCAGGTCGATCGCGCGGGCGGTGCGCGGTGCGAGCGGGATGGTGACGACCTTGCCGCCCTTCCGGGTGATGACCAGGGTCCTGTGGCCGCGCTCCAGGCCCAGGTGCTCGATATCGGCACCGGTGGCTTCAGACACTCGCAGCCCATTCAGTGCCAGTAGTGCTCCATACCGCCGAATACGGGCGGTGGCCTTCCGCCTAAGTCACGGTAACTCTTCGGGCCAGATCGACTAGTTATGGGTGTCCTACCTGGCGTCATCCACCGTCTGAGGGCCGAGGCGGAACAGCGACCGGTCTTTGCAGCCCTGTTCCGCGGCGCTTGGGTTGTCTGTGGTTCAGATTCCAGCGCCTTCGCCGAACTACCGGGCGATGGTTCGCATCGAAGGGGCAGCTGCATCCGGAGCGTGTGCGGTCGTGTCGGTGGCGATGAGGCCGCGGGGGCGAATGCGAGCCCGGATGTCTATCCGCGCAGGCCGTCCAGGACGACGCGCAGGCAGGGTTCTAGTGTCCGGCCCGTGCCGGCGTCCTTGGGAAGGGCGCTGACCATCGACAGCAGTTGTGTCGAGGTCAAGTCCGGGCGGAGTGGGACCTCTTGCCGGGCTCGCTCGAACAGCCGGGCGAAGCTGTTTTTCATCGGCCCGCACAGGGTGCCGACGGCCGAGCTGTCGTCACTCAGCGATTCCCCGACCCGGGCGCTCATGCCCGGGTACTCGGTCGCGCACCGGTCATACAGCTCCAGCCACTCGCTCAGCGCCCGCCACGCGTCCGGGGCGTCAAGCGCGCGCTGCGCGGACGCGTCGAGCTCGTCCACCCGCTCTTGCAAGATCGCCGCGAACAGGTGCTCGCGGGTCGGGAAGCGGCGGTAGAGGGTTCCCTTCCCGACTCCGGCGGCCCGGGCCACGTCTTCCATGGGCGCATCGGTTCCCGCCTGCGCGAATACGGCCTTGGCCGCGGCGAGGACCGCGTCGTGGTTCCGCTGCGCGTCGGCACGCCTGGGCTTGGTGGAGGGAAAGCTCATGGAATCAGTCTAGCAGATAAGTGGACGGATCGTCCGGATGTTGCTAGCATCGAAGCGGACGAGCCGTCCGGATAGGAGATCTCATCAATGGCAAGCATCTGGCACATCGGGATCGCGGTCCCCGACCTGGAGAAGGGCAAGAAGGAGCTCAGTGAGGTCTTCGGGCTGCGCTGGCGCCCGGCCAGGGTGCGGAAGCTGACGCTCGCCGACGCGGCCGGCCGGTCCTATGAGGTGGAATGCCACGTCGCCTTCTCCCTCGGCGGGCCGTTCGCCGTCGAGGTCTGGCAGGCGATCCCCGGCACCCCGCTGGACATCCCGGAATCGGGCGGGGTGCACCACATCGGCTACTGGGCCGACGACCTCGCCGCCGAGGCGAAACGGCTCGACGCGCTCGGATACCCCAGCTACGCCACGGCCGGCACCACGCCGCTGCTGAACCGGGGACCCGCCGGCACCCTCATCGAACTATGCGACCTGCACAGCGACCGCCCGTCGCTGCGCGACCTGTTCCCGCCCGGGTCCGAGTTCGCCGGCGAGCCGCTCCTCGGCTCCGCCCTCTGACACCAGGGCAAGGAACGCCCGCATCCAGCAAAGGAGAACAGCATGCGCATCGGGATCATCGGCGCCGGGAACATGGGCGCCACGCTGGCTGGCCAGCTCACCCAGATCGGGCACCAGGTCGCGATCGCCAACTCCCGCGGACCCCAGACGCTCACCGGCGTCGCCGCCCAGACCGGCGCGACCCTGGTCCCCGTCACCGACGTCACCAGCAGCGCAGACATCGTGATCGTCACCATCCCGGAGAAGAGCATCCCTGAGCTTCCCGCCGGGCTGCTCAGCGGCCTGCCCAGCGGCACGGTCGTCATCGACACCGGCAACTACGTCCCCCAGCTCCGGGACGGGCACATCGACGCCATCGACGCCGGCCTGCCCGAAAGCCAATGGGTGCAATCACAGCTACGCCACCCGGTGGTCAAGGCGTTCAACACCATCCGCCCGGCGAGCCTCGCCAGCCTAGGCAAACCCGCCGGAGCCGCCGGCCGCACCGTTATCCCGGTCGCCGGCGACGACCCGGCCGCCAAATCCGCCGTGCTGGAACTCGCCGGCCAGCTGGGCTTCGACGGACTCGACGCAACGGGGACGGCAGGACCGCAGCATCCGGGCGGACGTCACCCCGCTCGACATCGTGATCTTCGGGGCCATGCTCGCCCAGCTGCTGCCTAACGCCGCCGACTGGGACAAGACCGCCCGGCGACAGGCCGAGATCTTCCTGTCCGGCCCGAGCCCTCAACCCGATTCACCGGAGAAACCATGACCTGGAAACCTGACCGAGTCCTCGCGATCGGTGCCGCGGGCAGCGCGGCCGGCGAGGTCGTCCCCGCCCTGGCCAGCCGGGCAGTTCGTGTCCGCGGATTGGTCCGCCGCGAAGAACAGCGGCAGCCGGTGCTGCGGCGCGGCGCCGATCAGGTAGTTCTCGGTGACCTGCAAGACCGGGGACAGCATCCAGGCCGCGCTCGCCGGGGTGGACGCCGTCTTCTACATTGCCCCGGCGTTCCTGCCCGGCGAAGCCTCCGTCGGCCAGGCCGTGATCGCCGCCGCCATCCGGGCCGGCGTCCGCAGGCTCGTGTTCTCCTCGGTCATCCACCCGGTGCTCAGCCTCATCAACCATGCGGCGAAGGCACCGGTCGAGGAGGCGCTCTACGACTCGGGCCTGGAGTACACCGTCCTGCAGCCCGCGCTGTTCTTCCAAAACTACGCCCGCAGCTGGACCCAGACGGTGCGCTCGGGTGTGCTCGCCGAACCCTGGTCGCCGCGGACCCGGTTCTCCCGCGTCGACTACCGGGACGTCGCGGAGGCCGCGGCGATCGCGCTGACCGAGGACCGGCTGCTCGGCGGCACCTATGAACTGGCCTCGGACGGGCAACTGGACCGGTACGACGTCGCAGCCCTCATCAGCGAGGTGACGGGACGGCCGATCCGCGCCGAGCGACTCGACCCCGGCCGCCTCGGCGACACCCCCGCGCCGATGCGGGTCATGTTCGAGCACTACGACTCCAGCGGCCTGGTCAGCAACGACGTGACGCTGCGCGCGGTGCTCGAGCACCCCCCGCGTACGCTGCGCAGCTACTTCGAGGAACTCGCAGCGCAGCCCGCTACCCGCGAACCAGCCGACACCAAGGAGACAGCATGAACGCAACCCCGGCCGGTATCCCCGACGATGACCAGATCCGCACGCTGACCGTCGCCGACCCCGACGCACCCGGCGCCCGCCACATCATTCCCTGGCAGGCGAGGAAGCGGGACTGTGGGACTTCAGGGTGTTCAGCTCGGTGATGAACTGGGAGTACGTCGTCGGCGGGGTCAGGCGGTACTTCGAGAAGATGGCCTTGTAGAAGACCCCCTCCTGGTAGGTGCCGGTGACGGGCGGAGGGAGGGAATCGCAGCCACATGTCATCTGCGGAGGATGCTGGTGCTTATCTGCATGGAGCCTGGCGGCTCCAGGAGAAGGTTGGCGGGCTGCTGGAGGCGGCCGTTGGCGGGGGGCACATTCCGGGTGCCGTCGCGGCGGCCGGCCGTGGACCGCAGGTATGCGGGCAATGGGTAACCGGCTGGGCGGATACGACGCCGGGCGCCGCTCGCCCGATGACGGCGGGCACGGTATTCGACCTGGCATCGCTGACGAAGGTGGTGGCGACGACCACGCTCGTGCTTGCCCTGGCCGGCAGGGGAACGCTGGGCCTGGATGATCCGGTGACGGACTACCTGCCCGGCTTCACGGCCTGCCGCCGCAAGCCGCAGGGGCGTGAAGGGCCCGATGGGCCCGATGGGCCGGTGACGATCCGCCATCTCCTGACCCACACGAGCGGCCTTCCGGCCACAGTGGAGTTCTACCGATGGTGCAGTTCCCGGGAGGAACTTCTCAGCGCCCTCTTCCGTACGCCGCTCAAGGTCCGGCCCGGGGCGCAGGTCATCTACTCCGACCTCGGCTTCATCACCCTGGGCGAGGTGGCGCGCGTGGCAGCGGGCACCCCGCTCGGGACGTGCGTCCGCCGTCTGGTAACGGACCCGCTCGGCATGGGCTCGACCGGGTACGCTCCGCTCGCCGTGCCACTGACACGTGTGGCCGCGACCGAACGCGGTGATGACGGCCGTCCATGGATCGGCACAGTGCATGACGAGAACGCACGGGCGTCGGGCGGCGTCTCCGGCCACGCCGGCTTGTTCTCGACACTCGCTGATCTTGTCCGGTTCGCCCAGTGGTGGGTGAGCGGCGATGACCGGGTCGTCCCGGCCGGCCTGCGCCAGACGGCGGCGGCCTGCCAGACCCCGGGGATGGAGGGGCGCCGGGGGCTTGGCTGGGTGCGGATCGGGGACCGCCTGGACATCCTGGGCCCGGCCTGGCCGCCGACAGCCGTGTCGCACACCGGGTTCACCGGCACGAGCCTCGCGCTCGACCCGGTCAGCGGGGCCTGGGTCGTGCTGCTGACCAACGCCGTGCACGTCGGGCGCGACAACCGCGCGATCAAGGCGCTGCGGCGGGACATGCACGAAACCGTGGCGAAGACGCTGCTGCGCTGAGCTGACCCCACCCGCCGCTCAGGGCGCCCCGCGTTGCGGGAAATTAGTAACAGCGGAGGTGCGCCCCGCCAAGGTTCTCGCGGGTCTATGAGAGGTCACCGCGCTGTCCTGGGCGATCGAGAGGCTGCGCCGAGCAGGCCCCGACCCGGCAGCCGGGGGAGCGGTGGCCGGGCGGGGGAGGACGTCCGCGCGGCGGGTGAACACGACGTGGTCGTCGACCGGCCCGCGGCGGAGCAACCGCACATCGCGGACGTAGTTCTGGTACAGCCGCCACGGCGCGACCAGCCCCTGCCTGGGCAGGGCGGCGACGCTGCGCAGGATGTACCCCGAGGTCAGGTCGATGATCGGGGTGAGCGGCCCGGTGGACGGCGCGTCAGGCGTCACCGACGCGTACCCGTGGCGGTCCATGTGCCGCAGCAGCCGGCACACGTACTGGGCGACGAGGTCGGCCTTGAGTGTCCACGACGCGTTGGTGTAGCCGATGGTCCAGGCGAAGTTCGGCACGCCGGACAGCATCATGCCCTTGTAGGCCACGCAGGCGGCCAGGTCCACGGGGCGGCCGTCCACGGTAAGGGCGATGCCGCCGCCCGGCAGCAGGTTCAGCCCGGTGGCGGTGACGATGAGGTCGGCATCGAGTTCCGCACCGGAACGCAGCGCAACGCCTCGTTCGGTAAAGGTCTGGATCTCATCGGTGACCACCGAGGCCCGGCCGTGCCGGATGGCCCGGAACAGGTCGCCGTCCGGCGCTACGCACATCCGCTGGTCCCAGGGATTGTACGAGGGCGCGAAATGGGTGTCGACGTCGTAGCCGGCCGGCAGCCGCCGGATCGCGGCCTTGCGCAGCAGCGACTTCATCAGCTCGGGCCGGCGGCGGCTCAGCTGGAAGGTGACGATGCCCAGGAGCGCGTTCTTCCACCGCACGGCGGCGTAGGCGGCCCGCTCCGGCAGCCGCCGCCGCAGCCGGTCGGCGATCGGGTCGCGGCTGGGCAGGGCGGCGATGTAGCTGGGGGAGCGCTGGAGCATGGTCACGTGCGCGGCCGTCTCGGCCAGGACGGGGACCAGCGTGACCGCCGTCGCGCCGCTGCCGATGACCACGACCCGCTTGCCCGCGTAGTCCAGGCCCCCGGGCCAGTGCTGCGGGTGGATGACGGGGCCCGGGAAGTGATCGAGTCCGGGGAACTCCGGCGTGTAGCCCTCGTCGTAGCGGTAGTAGCCCGCGCACACGTACAGGAACGAGCAAGTCAGCGTCTCCGGCTCCGGCTGCCCGGTGCGCTGCACGCGGACGGTCCACCGGGCCGCGGGGCTGTCCCACGCGGCGGCGACGACGCGGTGCCCGAACCGGACCTGCTCCTCGACCCCGTGCTCCCGCGCGGTGTCCCGGATGTACTCCAGGATCGACGGGCCGTCCGCGATGGCCTTGGCGCCGAGCCACGGCCGGAACGAATACCCCAGCGTGAACATGTCCGAGTCGGAGCGGATCCCCGGGTAGCGGAACAGGTCCCAGGTGCCGCCGATCGCGTCGCGGGCCTCCAGGATGGCGACCGTCTTGCCGGGGCACTCCCGGCGCAGATGGCACGCGGCCCCCACGCCGGACAGCCCGGCCCCGACGATGATGACGTCCAGGTGGTCCACGGCCATGGCTGCCCCTTCCGTGCCGGCGCCGCCCGCCGGCGGGGGTGCCCAAGGCCAACGGTACCCGAGCGTACCGAGTTGTGGTACCCGTAAATACCGCTGGTCTGGCGGGGCGGCCCGGAGCTCAGGACGTCTGCTCAGGAAGCCTGCTGCTGCTCGCGGGCGTAGGTATCGAGCCGGCGGAGTTCGTCCTCGTAGATACTGCGCATGGCTCTCGGGGCGAAGATCCGCTCGAAGAAGCCGCCGATCCCCCCGGCGCCCTGCCAGGTCGTGGAGATCTCGACCCGCGAGGTGTCGCCCTGCGGTATCACGGTGGTCTTCGTGACCAGCGTCGAGCCGGAATCGGACTCGGTGAGCACCCGGCCCGGCTCGGGTTCGGCCACCGTCATGTGGTACTCGCGGCTGCGGCCGCCCGCAGTCACCCGGAACCGCGTCACCGTGCCGGCGCCCACACCGCCGGACTCCACCCGGAAGTCGGAGAATGCCGGCGGCAGGAAGCGCGGGTGGTGTTCGCGCATGTCCGCGATGTAGCTGTACACCTTGTCCGCGGGCGCGTTGACCGTGCCCTCAGCGGAAGCGAGAACAACTGCCATTGGGCATGTTTATCACGGGGTCCCGCTGCCGCTGTCACATCCCCTCCGCTGCTCGTGCGGCTCGTCGCGAGCGAGCACCTGTACAACATGAGCAACGCCGGCCTCAACATCGGCTCCGACGGGCTCTGTGAGCTGCCCCCCGAAGCGGGCGGCGGCGACGCCGGCCTACCAGCCGTAACACCTCGGGATCTTCGCCTTCCGCGGGTTTGACCTCAAGCTGGAGTTCCTGGTACTCGTTCGGGGACAGCACCAGGCGCGCCAGTTCCAGGACTTCGCGGGAGGCG
>DASQVO010000209.1:0-14913 GCA_035640715.1 Streptosporangiaceae bacterium | reverse complement strand
GCGGCTGAGGTGCCCGGCCGACATGTGCGCGCCGCGGGCGAGCGCCTCGACGTCCAGCGGCTGCGTGCACTCCCGGTCGATCCGGTCCCGGACGCGACGCTCACAAGCCCCGCATGAAAGAGGAAGGCTAGTGCCTGGCCGCTATTCGCGGTGTACCCCGACGTCACCCGGGATTTTCACCAGCCGAGCTCGCGGAGCCGCGCGTCGTCGATGCCAAAGTGGTGGGCGACCTCGTGGATGACGGTGCGGCGCACCTGGATGGCGACCTCTTCCTCACTGTGGCAGACCGCGCAGATCGCCCGGCGGTAAATAGTGATCCGGTCCGGCAGGACTCCCGCGTACTGGGATGTACGGCTGGTCAGCGGGATTCCTTGGTAGAGACCGAGCAGCCCAGGAGGGCCAGCGTCGTGCTCCACCGTGACGGCGACATTGCGCATCAGGCGCCCGAGTTCCTCCGGCAGTTCATCCAGCGCCTTGACGACCATCTCCTCGAACCGGCCGCGCTCGACATCGATCACCCGCCTATTGTCGGACGGCTTTCCTCCCGGCGTGACCTCCCAGTCACTGCGGGGCAGGAGCACGGAGCGGCACGACCAGGTAACGGAAGTCCGGCACAGCTGGGCCATCACCGCCAGGTGCAGCAGAGCCAGCGCCGGCGGGCTGGTCGGCGTGGATACCGGTGATGACGGCCGGCTTGGTGGCACTGGTGAACTCCAGCCGGATACAGGCGACGGGTGAGTGGGACGCAGTCCCACGGTCTCCCCGCTCCACGTCAGTGATCCCGGCCGGATCGGCACCAGCCGGGGAGGAAGGGTCCTCCCGATGCGGCGAACCGCCGTGCGGGACCGAGGCAGAACCGTCCGCGTCCGGCGCGGCGGTCGTGATCGCGGCGGCTGTGATCCCATCGAGCAGGTAATGCGGGTTGAACGCGATCACGGGTTCGGCGCCCTCGAAATCTGCCGGGACCATCTCCCTGGCACGTGCCCGCCCCTGCGTGCCTGCCTCTATGGTGACTTCGCCGCCGCCGAAGGAGAGCCGGACCGGGCTGCCGCGCTCGGCAACGAGCGACACTCGCCTGACGGCCTCGGCAAACTGGCCGGCCGGCATGTCTGCCCGGCATCCGAAGTCACTGGGAAATCGAGAACGGTACCTGATGAACTCACCGGCGATCAGCCGCGTGGTCAGGCGGCGTCCGCCCGTCTCGAAGCCGATCATCGCGTCGGCTGCGCCTGCCCCCGCTGGCTCACCTGCCCCTGCTGCCCCGTCTGGCCTGGCTGCTCCCCTGCCGCGGTCTCCGCCGGCTTCGTCCTCGCCATCCCCGCTCGTGCCGCCGAGACCGCCGTCGGATCGCAGCTTTATCGTCACCGGCGTGCCGGCGGACATCGTCTTGGCGGCATCAGCGAGCGTTCGCGCCGGGACGAGAAACGCTCCGGTTATCCCTGGCCGCACCGGGTTCCAGCGCAGGTCGCGAACTGCCAGCCGGTAGCGGTCGGTTGCCGCCAGTGTCATGGTCTTGCCATTCACTTCAATGTTCACGCCGGTCAGCAACGGCAGCGTGTCATCACGGCTGGCCGCGGGCGCGACCTGGCCGATGGCCGCAGCCAGCGCCCCGCCGTCGACTGTTCCCGCGGCCTGCGGCAGCCCGGGCAGGTCTGGATAGTCCTCAACGGGCAGCGTGACAAGGGTGAAGGATGCGCTCCCGCACGTCAGGCTCACGCCTTCCGGGTCGTCCGCGAATTCGACGGGAAGGCTCGGCAGGCTCCGCGTGATCTCGGCCAGCAGCCGGCCCGGCACCAGCACGACGCCCGGCTCGACGACCTTGGCGTCCACCTGGACCCGCGCGGATACCTCGTAATCGAAGCACGACAGCGTCAGGCCGTCCGCTGCGGTCAGCAGCAGCCCGGACAGCACCGGAATCACCGGGCGGCCAGGAAGGGCGCGGGACACCCACGCGACCGCGTCGGCCAGCGCGTCTCTCTCAACCTGGAACCTCATCACGCCACCTCCCGGTCGGCTCCGCGCCACGGCACCGTTGCCGTTCGCTTCGATCGCATGTCCGCATACTGGCACGTACCACTGACATTTAGGAGATCCCGGGCGCGGCCCGGCGTTCTCCCGGTCACGGTGGCAGAATTCGGCCAGCCTGGCCAGCGCTGCCGGCATGGAGCAACATGCTATTGGCGTAGAGCAGCATGGAGCAGCATGCTGCCGGCATGGAACGGCACCTCATCAGCGGCCACTCGCCGTATGAGCCAGTCATCGGTTTCTCCCGGGCGGTGGTGGCCGGGGACCGGATCCTCGTCGCCGGTACGACGCCCGTGCCTGCCGACGGCGCGGCAGAGTGATCTATGCCGGGCTACCTATCGTGACCGGCGCCTCTACCCGTGATGAGCCGCTCAGTCCCGGAGCTTGCGGAGAATGCGGGCGAGGTGGGCGCGGTCGGTCTCGCTCAGGCGTCCGAAGACCCGTTCGGTCTCGGTGCCGCGGGCCGCGCGGATGGCGTCGAGGACGCTGGCGCCGTGCTCGGTCACCTCGACCAGAATGGCCCGCCGGTCGCCGGGGTCGGGCCGCCGCTGCACCAGGCCCCGGGCTTCGAGGGCGTCGACGACCTCGGTGGCGGAGCGCGGCGCGATGCCCAGGTGGTCCGACAGCTCCGACAGGCGCATCATCCCGTGCCGCTGGAGCACCCGCAGCGCCCGCAGGTTGGCCGGGGTGATGTCCCAGGGAGCCAGGGTCTCCTGGGACGTCTCGCGCAGCCGGCGCGCGACAGCCCAGAAGGCTTCTGGGAGCGTCTCATCACCGGCTGGGTCGCGATCGGCCGCCCGGCCGCGATCCTGGGTCACCGGAATAGGATACCCGCATCTGTTGTTGCAGCCTCATATTGAGGCAACCTCAGTAATTCCTTCACGAGGATCTGCGCATCCGAGCCCAGACCCGCCCCGGCAGAATCGAGCAACTTCTTGGAGTCACCTCGCGCGTTTCGAGACACCAGTAGCACGGGCCGGACTCGCGGCTCGAGAACCGTGACGGCCGCGGAGAAGGCGCAGGCCCGCGAGGTGTCGCTGCGCCGCATCGGCCGGCTGTTCACCCCCTACCGCTGGCAGCTGGCGATCGTCACCGCCATCATTGTCGCCTCCTCCATCGTCGGGCTGGCCTCCCCGTTCCTGCTCCGCGCGGTCATCGACACCGCATTGCCGCACCACAACCTGCGGCTGCTGGCCTGGCTGGTGATCGGCATGGTCGCCGTGGCCGGCGTCACCTCGGCGTTCGGGGTAATCCAGACCTGGATCGCCACCCTGGTCGGCCAGCGCGTCATGCACGGGCTGCGCACCAGCGTCTTCAGTCACCTGCAGCGCCAGTCGATCGCCTTCTTCACCCGCACCCGCACCGGCGAGGTACAGTCCCGCATCACCAACGACATCGGCGGCATGGAATCCGTGGTCACTTCGACCGCCACCTCCATCGCGGCCAACCTCACCACCGCGATCGCCACCGCGGTCGCCATGGTCGCGCTTTCGTGGCGGCTTTCCCTCATCTCTCTGGTCGTCATGCCGCCGGCCATCTACCTGACCCGCAAGGTCGCCCGCATGCGCCGCGCCATCACCACGCAGCAGCAGCGCGAACTGGCCAACCTGAACGTCACCATCGAGGAGGGCCTGTCGATCAACGGCGTCCAGCTGGCCAAGACGATGGGCACCGGCCCGTCCCTGGTTGAGCGGTTCACCGCCTCCTCGGCCCGCCTGATCGACCTGGAACTGCGCTCCCAGCTGGCCGGGCGCTGGCGGATGGCCTCGCTGACCGTCATTTTCGCCGCGATCCCCGCGATCATCTACCTCGCGGCCGGCCTGCCGGTCACCGCCGGAACGATCAGCATCGGCACCCTGATCGCCTTCACCACCCTGCAGAGCAGCCTCTTCCGACCAGTGACCGGGCTGCTCAACACCAGTGTCTCTGTGATCAGCTCGCTGGCGCTGTTCGCCCGGATCTTCGAATACCTCGACCTGCCCGTCGAGGTCGATGACCCCGCCCACCCGGTCGAGATCGAACCAGCCCAGGTCAGCGGCCACGTCCGGTTCGAGAACGTCAGCTTCACCTACCCCGGCGCCGACCGGCCCGCGGTCGATCGCGTCGACCTGGACGTTCCGGCCGGCAGCACGCTGGCCCTGGTCGGCGAGACCGGATCGGGCAAGACCACCGTCGCCTCACTGATCGCCCGGCTGTACGACCCCAGCGGCGGCCGGGTCAGTATCGACGGCATCAACGTCCGTGACCTGCGGCTCACCGATCTCGCCGCGATCGTCGGCGTGGTCAGCCAGGAGACCTACCTGCTGCACACCACGGTGCGGGAGAACCTGCGCTACGCCAGGCCCGGGGCCACCGATGCCGAGATCGAGGACGCGGCCCGCGCCGCCCAGATCCACGACCTGATCGCCAGCCTGCCCGACGGCTACGACACCATGGTCGGCTCCCGCGGGCACCGGTTCTCCGGCGGCGAGAAGCAGCGCATCGCCATCGCCCGGACCCTGCTGCGCGACCCGCGCGTACTCGTGCTGGACGAGGCCACCAGCGCCCTGGATACAGAGACCGAACGAGCGGTGCAGAAGGCGTTCGACACCCTGGCCCGGGGCCGTACCACCATCACGATCGCCCACCGGCTATCTACCGTGCGCAACGCTGACCAGATCGCTGTCCTGGACCACGGCCGGGTGGTCGAAGCCGGCGACCACGCCAGCCTCATGGCCGATAACGGCCGCTACGCCGGCCTCGCCGCGTAATCACATCTTCGCAGCGGTGACTGGCGGACCGTCTGACCGGGGAGCGCAGCCGATGACGCGAGGAGATCTCACACCGGGCAGTGTGCACGGTCTGCTTCGCGTGTCAGTATGACGGCATGGTAGACCCGCGTGCGGGGCAGCCCGCTGCCAGCGAGGATCTCGTCAACGTTGCGAAACTGGTCACCGCCTATTACGCGGTGCATCCCGATCCGGGTGATGCCGCACAGCAGGTGTCGTTCGGTACGTCCGGCCACCGCGGATCCGCGCTCACTGCCACCTTCAATGAAGATCACATCCTGGCCACCACTCAGGCGATCTGTGAGTACCGGGCCAGCCACGGCATCGATGGGCCGCTGTACATGGGCACCGACACTCATGCGCTTTCCGAGCCAGCCCAGGTCAGCGCCCTGGAGGTGCTCGCCGCCAACGACGTCCGGGTGATGGTCGACGCCCGCGGCGGGTACACGCCGACTCCGGCGGTGTCTCGGGCGATCCTGGCACATAACACCTCCGGGCAGCGGTCCCGCGCGGACGGGATCGTGGTCACGCCCTCGCACAACCCGCCTTCGGACGGCGGTTTCAAGTACAACCCGCCCGATGGGGGCCCGGCCGCCACCGATATCACCCGGGAGATTCAGGACCGGGCCAACGACCTGCTCGCCAGCGGGCTGAAGGCGGTGCGCCGGGTGCCCTACGCGCGCGCGATCGCGGCCCGCACCACCGGGAAGTTCGACTTCCTTGACAACTATGTGCCGGCCCTCGGGGATGTGGTGGACCTCGCGGCGATCAAGGCCGCCGGGGTGCACATCGGCGCCGACCCGCTCGGCGGGGCGAGCGTGGCCTACTGGGGCGAGATCGGCGACCGCTACGGCCTGGACCTGACCGTCGTGAACCCAGAGGTGGACCCGACGTTCCGGTTCATGACCCTGGACTGGGACGGCAAGATCAGGATGGACTGCTCCTCACCGTTCGCCATGGCCAGCCTGATCGGCCGCCAGCACGAGTTCACGATCGCGACCGGCAACGACGCCGATGCCGACCGGCACGGCATCGTCACCCCGGACGCGGGGCTGCTCAACCCCAACCACTACCTCGCGGTGGCCATCGACTACCTGTACCGGCACCGTCACGGCTGGCCGGCGGACGCCGCAGTGGGCAAGACCCTGGTCAGCTCGTCGATGATCGACCGGGTGACCGACGGCCTCGACCGGACGCTGCTGGAGGTCCCGGTCGGGTTCAAATGGTTCGTGCCCGGGCTGCTGGACGAATCCGTGGCCTTCGGCGGCGAGGAAAGCGCTGGGGCTTCGTTCCTGCAGCGCGACGGATCGGTGTGGACCACGGACAAGGACGGGATCATCCTCGCCCTGCTCGCTGCCGAGATCACGGCCGTGACCGGGCAGTCGCCCTCACAGCTCTACCGGGACCTGACCGGCCGCTACGGGGCGCCCATCTATGCCCGCATCGACACCCCGGCCACCCGCGAGCAGAAGGCCGCGCTGGCCAGGCTGTCCCCCGACCAGATCCAGGCCAGCGAGCTGGCGGGGGAGAAGATCATCGCGGCGCTGACCACCGCCCCGGGCAACGGCGCCCCGATCGGCGGCCTCAAGATGGTCACCGCATCCGGCTGGTTCGCCGCCCGCCCGTCCGGCACCGAGGACGTCTACAAGCTGTACGCCGAATCCTTCCGCGGCCCGGATCACCTCGCCGCGATCCAGGAACAAGCGCAGGAGATCATCTCTGCCGCCATCGGCTGACGGCCGCCGGTTACCTGCTGAACCAGGATGTGATCTTGGTGGAGGGCTTGTGAGGTGCTGTCTCGGGCCAGAATCGGCCCTGCGCCAGAACCGGCCCCGGGCGAGGTGCCGCCTCAGCCAGGACCGGCCCAGGCCAGGACCGGCCCAGGCCAGGACCGGCTCAGGCCAGGCCGGGCGGGACCGAGGCCAGGGTGGCCTCGATGGCCTTGGCGAGCGCCCGCGCGGATTCCGCGGTCAGCTCCACCGCGACCCGCGCCGACGGGCCCTGCCCCGGGTTGAGGAAATCGATGTTGAGGCTGTGCTCGGCGGGCGCGTGCACCGGGTGGTCGAAATAGACGCTCGCGTCGGTGAGGCCGAACCAGCCTTCCGCGCCCTTCCCGCTCCCGGTGACCTTGATCTGCTCAGTCAGGTACGTGCACATATGCAGCGCCTCCTCAGGGGCTCGATCGGCTCACGAACTACTCAGGCGGCCAGGTAGCGCCCGAAGAAGTCCCAGATCCGCTGCCAGCCGTCGTTGGCGGCCTCGGGCCGGTAGCTCGGCCGGTTCACGGCGAAGAACGCATGCCCGGCGCCCTCGTACCGGTGGAACTCATAGGTCTTGCCCTGTGCCTTGAGCTCCTTCTCTAGCTCGTCCACCTGCTCGGGCGACGGGTAGCTGTCCTCCAGGCCGAACAGCCCGAGCAGCGGGCACGACAGGTTCTTCGTCAGGTGAACGATCGGGCCGACCTTGAGCGGCATGCCTTCCGGCGGCGTGCCGACCACGAACGCGCCGTAGCAGTCCACGGCCGCATCCAGCGGCAGGCTGACCGCGGCGAGGAACGACTGCCGGCCGCCCGAGCAGTATCCGATCGTGCCCACCCTGCCGTTGGAGTTCGTCAGCGAGCGGAGGAACTTCGCCGCGCCGTCCACGTCCCCGACCAGCCGCTCGTCGGGCACGCCGCCCTGGGCCCGGGCCGCTGCCGCCGCGTCGTCCGGGCTCGCGCCGGGAGCCTCGCGCGTGTAGAGGTTCGGGCAGATGGCGTTGTAGCCATTGACGGCGAATGTCCTGGTGATCTCCTTGGTCTGGGCATCGTAACCGGGCATATGGTGAATCACCACGACGCCGCCGAACGGGCCGGGCCCGAGCGGCCTGGCAAGATACGCTTCGATCTGGTCTCCGCCGTGCCCGGTGATGTTGATGGTCTCGGCCATCACAGCGTCGTACATACGCGGTCCTCTCGATGGATGATCTGCCGTCCGCATCACATATCGACCGGTACGTTACGCCGGGCGACAAGCGGCCCGTACGGCAGGGTCATCACCACGGATCGCCGCCATAGTGCCAGGCCCGGGCCGATGCCCTAGCGTCCCGTCCCACGACAGGCCGGGGTGCCCGCCGGCACCGGCGCAGCGGGTGGCAGACTCCAGATCATGACCTACATTGCCGCCAATGACCGCTATGAGAAGATCAGCTATCGCCGTTCCGGTAGAAGCGGCATCCAGCTTCCCGTGATCTCGCTCGGCCTGTGGCAGAACTTCGGGGATGACCGCCCGCTCGATGACCAGCGGGCGATCCTGCGGCGCGCCTTCGATCTCGGCGTCACCCACTTCGATCTGGCCAACAACTACGGGCCGGCCTACGGCGCCGCGGAGATCAACTTCGGACGGCTCATGCGGGAGGACTTCCGCCCGTACCGTGACGAACTGATCATCTCGACCAAGGCGGGCTACGACATGTGGCCCGGCCCCTATGGCAACTGGGGCTCGCGCAAGTACCTGCTCGCCAGCCTGGACCAGTCGCTGGCCAGGATGGGCCTGGACTACGTGGATATCTTCTACAGCCACCGGTTCGACCCGGACACCCCGCTCGAGGAGACCATGGGGGCGCTGGATGCGGCCGTCCGGTCTGGGCGCGCGCTCTACGCCGGGATCTCCTCTTATTCAGCCGAACGAACGGCCGAGGCGGCCGCCATCATGAAGGGGCTCGGTACGCCGCTGCTGATTCACCAGCCGTCGTATTCGATGATCAACCGCTGGATCGAGGGCGGCCTGCTGGACGTCCTCGAGAAGGAGGGCATCGGCTGCATCGCGTTCTCGCCCCTGGCCCAGGGTGTCCTCACCGGGAAATATCTCGGCGGCGTGCCAGCCGGCTCCCGGGCCAGCCGTAACGGGTCACTGACCGCCGACCAGCTCAGCGACCAGACGCTAACGCACGTCCGCGCGCTGGCCGAGATCGCCCGGCGGCGGGGGCAGACGCTCGCCCAGCTCGCGATCTCCTGGACGTTGCGGGACCCGCGGGTCACCTCGGCGCTCATCGGCGCCAGCAGCGTCGCCCAGCTCGAGGAGAACCTCGCTGCCGCGGACACGACCGAGTTCAGCACCGAAGACCTCGCCGAGATCGACCACCACGCGGTGGAGTCGGGCATCAACATCTGGGCGGCGTCGAGCGCGCACTGAAACGGCGGGCGGTCGCTAGCTGATCGCCTGGGGAAAGCTGAACAGGTGGGCCGGGTCATACGCGGCTTTGACCTGCGCGAGGCGAGGGTAGTTCGCGCCGTAGTACGCCTGGCGCCACGTGGACAGGTCGGGGTCGATGTAGTTCTGGTAGGACTCCCCACTGGCGTACGGGCGCATGGAGCCGTAGAAGGCGCGCAGCCACGCGTGCTGCCGAGCGACGGCGGCTGCTGCAGCCCCGGACGGCCAGTCGGTGGTGTACTGGGCCAGGAACAGCGCGTTCCGGTGGACGAACGCCGAAGCGCCCGGTCCGACCCGGTTGATCGCGCCGCCGAGGGCGTCGAAGGCCACTCCCCCACTGCCGCCAGCCGCTCCGCTGGTCTTCTGCAGGCTCTCCACGCCGCTGAGCAAGGTCCCGATCGCGGTTCCCGTCAGCGGGCGCGTGAAGAAGTCCGACTTGGCGTACTGCGGCTGGCGGGCGAGCCTGCCGCCGGGCGCCTGTCCCGGCAGATGGCACGCGCTGACGTCCAGCGACGCGCAGCCTGCCTCCACCAGCATGGCGTGCAGGTAGGAGGTGCTCTCGAGGAAGTGGCCGGACGGGTCCGAGCCGACCGCCGCGTACAGCTTCGCCAGCTGGCTGGCTGCCTCGGCCACGCTGCCCAGGTACGTGCCGCCGACCTGGATCGAGGGCGTGGTGCCACCGGGTGCGGCGGCGAGGTGGACGTTGGACCAGAGCTGGTCCGGGCCGTGCGGCGCCCAGGCCTGCCAAGCGGAGATCACCTTGGCGGCGCGTGCCCACGGCCAGGACAGGAAGAACAGGACGATCCCGGAGATGGGATGCGTCCTGAACGTGAAGGACGTCGCGACGCCGAAGTTGCCTCCGCCGCCACCGCGGCAGGCCCAGAAGAGGTTGGGCATACGGCGGGCGTCGCAGGTGCGGACCTGGCCGTCGGCGGTGACGATCTGCACCGCTACCAGATTGTCGCATGTCAGGCCGTAGGCACGGCCCACCACGCCGACACCGCCGCCGAGCGCCAGCCCGGCGATCCCGACGGTCGGGCACGAACCGCCGGGTACGGCGCGGCCGTGGGCGGCGAGCCCGTTGTACATGTCGATCAGACGCGTTCCCGCGCCGACAGCCGCGGTTCCCGATGCGGTATCCACGCTTACTGTGGCCATGGACGTCACGTCGATGATCAGTCCCGTGGTCGATGACCAGCCCGCGTAGCTGTGCCCGCCGGAACGGGCCGCGACGGGTACGCCGTATTTCCGCGCGAAGCCGAGGCAGGTAGCGACGTCATGCGGGGTCCGGCAGTACGCGATCCCGGCCGGCCGGATGCTGTCGAACCGGGGGTCGAAGAGCTCACGTGCCGTGTTGTAGCCCGCCGCGCCCGGCCGGACCAGGCGGCCTGACAGGTCGTGTGCCAGTGCCGCCCAATCGGCCGACGTTGGGCCCGGTCGTGCCGCGACAGAGCCCGCAAGGTTCGCAGTCAGAGATTGCCGTTCCGCTCGCGCGCTGGCGGTGCCGTCACCGGCCCGGGTGAACGCCGACAGCGCCGCAACTCCGCAGGCCGCTCCCGCCGAACGCAGGAAAGCGCGGCGCCCGCGCGCGTTCGGCACTGACATGCTGTGATCCGGCGCCGGACTGGCCAAGGTCGTCGCCCCCCGTCTGAGCGCAACCGTGTGCCCGGCACCGCACCGGGATGCTGAGACGGCCGCTCAGCGTTGTAGACGGTGGATGACGCGATTCGGTTGCGTCTGGGCATATAAGCCGGGCTTGTCCATGGTAATGGCGCATGACACCGGTTTCCCGCTGCCCGCCGGCCCCATAAAGATTTGATTTCTCCCGGGCATCGCAATATGGTTGAGTCACTCAACGGTTGAGTGACTCAAAGATGCAGCCGGAAGAGGCAGACGGGCGCCGGAGTCATCCGGAATGTCAGACCCCTGTGCGATCCTCCGGCTGAGGAGGTGAGTGCGTGCCGGACCGGTCACGCGAGGATGAGCTGAACCTGGAGATCATGGATGCCCTGTCTGAGCTTATAAAGCGGGCCTCCGTGCTTGGCCAGGGAATCGCTCAGCTTCTGGGGCTGTCCGTCAGTGACCTCGTGGGCCTGCACAAGCTGGAGGAGCCGCTGACCATGAAGGAGCTTGGACAGCGGCTGCACTGTGACCCGTCCTTCGTGACCATGATCGCCAATGGCCTCGAGAAGCGCGGGCTCGCCAGGCGTGAGACGTCGGAGCGCGACCGGCGGATCAAGAGCATCGTCCTGACCTCCGAGGGCGCCGCGATGAGAGAGCGGCTGGAAACGGAGTTCTCCACACGAGTGCCGTGGGCGCACGTGCTTGACGTGGGCGAGCGTGAATGCCTGCTGGGGATACTGCGGAAACTGCTGGCCGGCTTTGATTCGGGTCAGGCCATGTCCGGCTGCAAGGGGCTGAGCGAGACCGTCACTGGCGAGACGGCGACCACGGGGAGGCGATCGGGCCGTTACGTGAACTAACAGAAAATTTACTGCCAGTCATATCTTGCACGCTATCGAGAGATGCCGAGAGCCGTCGGAGTTGCCGGCTCCATATCAGGGCGGCGGGCGCATCCCGCAATGTCACAGCTGACGGCCCTACGGCGTCATTAAATCGGGGATTCCGCTAAGCATCCAGCTAGGTGCCGGGCACATAGTGCCACGGCCATGGATCATTGCGCCCTTGAGCAAGACTTATGCGTCCTCATGCAAGGGAGAATGACTTGTCCGCAACCTCACGCGACACTGGGCGCGAGGACCCGACGGCAGATGCGCCGCGCGGCGAACCCGCCACGAGCCTGGCCGCCCAGACGGTCTCGGATCCTGCCACAAACGGGGCTGCTGCCCAGGCACTGCCGGGTACCGCCACGAAAACAGCCCGGCGGGCCGCCTCGGACGGCGCGACGGCCGCCCGCCCGCGCCATCTGGGCCTGGCCCTCGCCGTCATCGCGACGGCTCAGCTCATGGTCGTGCTCGACGCGACCATCGTCAACGTCGCACTCCCCCGCATCCAGGCTGCGCTCGGCTTCTCCGGCACCAACCTGGAGTGGGTCATCAACGCGTACACCCTCGCCTTCGGCGGGCTGCTGCTGCTGGGCGGCCGGTCCGGGGACCTGCTGGGCAGGCGCCGGATCTTCATCTTCGGCATCCTGCTGTTCTCGCTGGCATCGCTCGCCGGAGGCTTCGCCACCAACCAAGCCTGGTTGCTCGCCGCCCGGGTGGTGCAGGGAATCGGCGGGGCTTTCGCCGCGCCCACCGCACTGTCGCTGATCGCCGTCACGTTCCCGGAAGGGCGGGAGCGTAACCGCGCGATGGGCGTGTACGCGGCGATGAGCGTGGCCGGCGGCGCCGTCGGCCTGATCGCCGGCGGCCTGCTCACCAACTACGCGTCCTGGCGCTGGGTGCTCTTCGTCAACGTGCCGATCGGGCTCGCCGTTGCCCTGGCGGCGCCGCGCGTCCTCGGTGAGTCGGCCAGGCAGCACGGCCGGTTCGATCTGCCCGGCGCGATCACGGCCACCGTGGGCCTCTCCGCACTCGTCTACGGCCTGTCGAATGCCGCGACCAGCGCGAACGGCGTGTCTCACTGGGGTGACACCAAGGTCGTGGTCTCGCTCGTCGCCGCCGTGGTCCTGCTCGTCGCGTTCGCGATCATTGAATGGCGGAGCGAGCACGCGCTGATGCCGATACGCGTGCTGCGCAGCCGGGACCGCTCCGGTTCCTATCTGATCATGCTGTGCGTCGGCACCGCGATGTTCGGCATGTTCTTCTTCCTCACCCTCTTCGTCCAGCAGGTGTGGGGCTACAGCCCCCTGAAGTCGGGTTTCGCCTACCTGCCGATGGTGGCGACCATCATGCTGTCGTCGGGGATTGGCTCACAGTTCGTCCCGAGGATCGGGGCCCGGCCGCTGATGCTGGCCGGCTCGGTGATCGGCACCGGCGGCATGTTCTGGCTGTCGCGGATCAACGAGCACAGCACCTATGCCGGCGGCCTGCTCGGCCCGATGATGGTGACCGCGTTCGGCCTGGGCCTGCTGTTCGTGCCGATCTCACTGGTGGCGCTCAGTAAGGTCGCCGATACGGACTCCGGTGTGGCGTCCAGCCTGCTCAATACCGGCCAGCAGGTCGGTGGCTCGATCGGGCTGGCCGTGCTCGGGACCGTGGCGTGGAGCGCGGTGGCCAACAGCGTCAGGAGCCAGATGGTGACGGCGACGCATGCCGCAGCCGCGGCCGCCAAGACGGGTCACCCGCTGACCCACGCCAAGGCGGCTGCGCTCCAGACGTCCATCTACCATCACGCCCTGTCGGTGGGCTTCTCTCATGGTTACCTCGTCTCGGCCGGAATCGCGTTCCTGGGTCTCGTGATCACCGTGCTCGCGATCCGGGTCCGCCGCGAGGACCTAGCCGGCGTCAACCCGATGAGCGCCGGCGTGTGACCATCGGCGCGCCAACAGCGCCCGCCGAGGCGTAGGACAGGGAAGCCCTGCGGATACGGGGTCCTGGGCCGCACGGCCACGCCGCCAGCACTGGGCGGTCAAGATCGGGTGGAGTTCCCGCAGAAGCTGCGGGAACTCCACCCGTCGCCGTAACTGGGCGAAGGCCTTGCGTAGGCGGTGAGGCTGGTGCCCACGGGCCGGCGGAAGTGCAAGCGCAGGCTGGCCCCGCTCCACCATGGAGCGTCAGACGAGCCTCGCCCGCTGGGGCAACTGACGCCCGGTCTGGCGCGAGGGCGCCGACGGTGACCGCCGCCGCGAACTTAGACTTGAGCCTGTGCCATCTCTCACCGATCCGGAGATCCGAGCCTTTCTCACCGAAGGCACACGGACGGGCAAGCTCGGCTATCTCGGCTCGGGCGGCCGCGCCCTCGTCGCCCCGGTCTGGTTCATCGTCGAGGGCGACGAGCTGGTCTTCAATACCGGTAAGGACACCGCCAAGGGCCGCTCTCTCGCCCGGGATCCCCGAGTGGCGATCTCGGTCGATCTCGAGCAGGAGCCGTACGGGTTCGTCCAGGTTCAGGGCAATGCGGAGCTGTCCGAGGATCCGGCCGAACTGCTACGAACGGCGACCGCGATCGCTGCCCGCTACGTCGGAGCTGACCGCGCGGCGGAGTTCGGGCGGCGCAACGGCGTGCCGGGCGAACTGGCGGTCCGTGTCCGCCCGACGAAGGTCATCGCCTACTTCAACATGACAGACTGAGCAGGACGACGGGCCGGGGTCGCCGGCCCACGGAAGCATCTGTCCCCGGAAGGAACCATGACCGACCGGGGCATCGGCGACGGGGAGGAAAGGGCGCTGATGGTGCGCTTCGGCATGGAGCCCGCCTGACAACCGGATCACATCGCTGCGCTGGCCAGGCCGGCGACCAGTTCGGTGGCGCGGTCGATTTCGTCTTCGGTGTTGTAGTAGTGCGGGGAAAAGCGGATGAGCGGGTGGACGCCGCGGTCTTCGGTGTCGAGCGGGTTGTGCTCGGGCACGGTGGTGGTCACGTTGACTCCGGCGCGACCCAGGGCTTGGGCGGCCTGCTCGGCCGGCAGGCCGCCGATCTTGGCGGTCACGATGGCGCAGCGCTCCTGGCCGAGGTCATGGGTGGTCACGCCGGGCAGCGCGCTGAGCTGGTCGCGGAGCCGGGCTCCCAGCGCGATAGTCCGCTGGCCGATCGCGGCGAGGCCCAGGTCCAGGGCCTGCCGGACGGCCGCGCCCAGGCCGAGGACGTTGACGTAGCTGTGTTCCCAGGGCAGCGATATCCATCGTCACGCTTTCTCCAATCCCGGCAATGGTCCATTGTCGCGAGACCAGTGCGCGCTTTAGGCCCCCTCCGCCCAATCGCGGTGAGGGTTTCGCCGACTCCGACGGATCAGCTTCCGGGAGAACAGCGTCCGGGGCGCCATGTCCGCTCCGGCCGACGCGCCGGAGCGGACACCGTAACGACGC
>DASQVO010000208.1:0-2998 GCA_035640715.1 Streptosporangiaceae bacterium | reverse complement strand
GGCCGCCGTCCATACGGTGGATGAAGTCACGGCGTCGTCGTGAGGTGCCACGTTATTTCGCGGTGCTGCCGGTGGCCGGTGGAGGTCGGACGCGTCCGTGATGTCTTCCCTTCCGGGGGCGAACGCCAATGCCACTGTCCTGGCCATCGCCGAACGAGCCGCGGACATCCTCAAGTGGCAGAACTAAAAGCATGGCACCTCGCCGCCCGTCTCGGAGTGACCGCCGTGGCGCGCGACCGCATCGGGCTGACGCCCTTGCCTTAACCAGGCATGTCAAGTTGAGCAAAAATATTGTCAATTAGCCGTAAAGTCAACTAATTTTAGTGATATGGGGTGGCCTTGAATCCGATTGCTCTGGACGCGCTGATACCGACGGGGCTGATGCGGTCCCCGTTCTGCTTTGTCATGTTTGACACTGACCTGCGGGTCGTCTGGGCCAATGAGGCAGCCGAGCGTCTCGGTGACGGCATTCCGGCGACGGGGTGGGCGGGGCGCCGGCTGGGCGAGGTGCTGCCCGGCCTGGACGCCGGCCCGGTCGAGCAGTCACTGCGGGGGGTGCTGGCCACCGGCGAGCCCGTGACCGACCTGGAGGTGAGCTGCCGCGTCGGCGATGACCCCGGCGGTGAGTGTTTCTGGGGCTGCGTCCAGTTCCGGATCGATGGGCCGGACGGTGAGCCCGCCGGGGTGGCCCACGTGATGCGGGAGGTCACCGAGCGCGTCCGCAGCCAGCGCCGGCTCGCGCTGGCGGATGAGGCGAGCGCGCGGATCGGCACCACGCTGGACATTACCCGGACCGCGGAAGAATTGCTGGAGGTGGCCATCCCGCGCCTGGCCGACGCGGGTGCGGTCGACCTGCTGGCCACCGTCATCGACGGTGACCAGCACGCACCGCATGCACGTGACCAGAAGATGCGTTTGCGGCGGGCGGCGGTGCGGTGGCCGGCTTACCAGCCGGTCTCTCCGGGATACCCGCGGTATGCATGGTTCGAGACCGACCCTGCGAAGCTGTACCACCGGCGCCTGGTCGCCGGCTTGCCGGTCTACCTGCCGGCGTTCGGGGCCATGACCCCCGAACAGATCGCGGAGATGGACTCCGGCACGGGCCTCGATCGCATGCTGGCCGCGCACGCGGCAGGCGCCCACTCGCTGATGGTTGTCCCGCTGGTCGCCCGGGGCGTCATCATGGGCATCGTCGTCTTGTACCGCCTGGGCGGTTCGGAGCCGTTTACCCATGCGGACCTGTCACTGGCCCATGACTTTGTCTCCCGCGCGGCGGTCCCGCTCGACAATGCCCGGCTCTACACCCGCGAGCGGGCCACCGCACTGGCCCTGCAGCGCGGCCTGCTGCCCCGCCAGATCCCCGGCGTCCCCGGCCTGCAGCTCGCCTACCGCTACGTCCCCGCCGAGGCCACCGTCGAGATCGGCGGCGACTGGTTCGACGTCATCCCCCTCCCGAGGAACCGCTGCGCCCTCATCGTCGGCGACGTGACCGGCCACGACATGCCCGCCGCCTCCCTGATGGGCCAGCTCCGCACCGCCACCCGCACCCTGGCCACCTTCGACCTCACCCCCGCAGAAATCCTCACCCGCCTGGATCAGATCACCGCCGACCTCACCGACGCCGAAACCAGCGCCACCTGCCTCTACGCCGTCCACGACCCCGCCACCGGCACCTGCGACATCGCCCGGGCCGGGCACCCCCCGCCCGCCATCGCCCGCCCCGGCCACCACCCCGTCTTCCCCGATCTGCCTCCCGGCCTGCCTCTTGGCACCGGCCTGGCCGACGGCCAGTACCAGGCCACCCGCCTGCACCTGCCCTGCGGCAGCACCCTCCTGCTGTACACCGACGGGCTCATCGAAAGCCCCGGCGCCGATATGAGCACCGGCATGGCGCGCCTGGCCCGCACCCTCGCCACTCTCACCACGTTGCCCGTCACCGACGCCTGCAACGCCCTGCTGGCCACCCTGGCCCCCAGCCCGGCCGACGACATCGTCATCCTCATGGCCCGAACCTGACACCGGTATCAGCACAGCAACCTCACCGGTCACAGCCGCAGCCTCGCAGTGAGCTCCACCCAGGAGGTCTGTGTCATGCAGAGATCCGGGCGACCTCATCGTGGCAAGCTTGCGGTGTGCGTTCGGTTGGTATCGACCATGCCGCGCTGTCCCGTGCCCTAGCCCTCATCCAGGGCCGCCGCACCGCCGCGCAGATCTGCGTCCTCCAGAACGGCCAGGTAATTCTTGACCGCGCCTTCGGCTGCCGCCCGGACGACCTGTTCTGGATCTTCTCCACCAGTAAGCCGTTCGCCGCCCTCCTGGTTCACCTGCTGGCCGAACGCGGCGCGCTCTCCCTCGATGACGCCGTGTCCAGCCACTGGCCGGAGTTTGCCCGCAACGGGAAAGACGCCATCACTATCCGCCAGGTGCTCCAGCACCGCTCGGGCCTGCCGGTCGCCCGCAGCGCCGTTGAAGACGCGCTGGTCATGACCGACTGGAACCGCTCGGTCGGCAACATCGAGCAGGCGCACGTCCGCTACCTGCCCGGCCAGGTGCCCGCTTACCACTACCTCAGCTATGGCTTCATCCTGGGTGAACTCGTCCGCCGCATCACCGGCAGACCCGTGCAGGAGGTCCTCGCCGCCGAACTCTTTCACCCGCTTGGCCTGCACGACATCCACCTCGGACTTCCCGGCGACCTCTGGTATCGCCACGTGAACGTCCGCGGCCAGGACCCGGCCGGCTGGATCACCCAGGCCGTCATCAACCGGCGCCACACCCGCCAGGCGATCATCCCCGCCGCGGGCATTTCCGCCACTGCCCGTGACGTCGCCCGGTTCTACCAGGCGCTTCTCCAAGGCGGCGAACTGGACGGTGTCCGCATCCTGAAACCGGAGACGATCACGGAAGCCACGCGCCCCTCCAGTGAGCACGAGGTGGACCGTTTTGTCAGGCTGCCGATCCGCTGGTCGCAGGGCTTCCAGCTCGGCGGGCCCTCTCC
>DASQVO010000207.1:0-6137 GCA_035640715.1 Streptosporangiaceae bacterium | reverse complement strand
TTTCGAGCCGGGGAACCCTCCCTGGTCGATCACGTGGATGACGGCCACAGCCAGGCACAATACCGCGCCTGCGAGCCTGGGCAGCCACGAGCGGTCCGAAACATGAGATTTATGGGCAGCGGGCATGATTCTCCCTTTCCTCGGTTGCGGCCACCAGAGAGGCCACTAAGGACTGGCTGAATCGCCCACTTACCGTACGGGGGCGTAAGGAAACCGAACGTTAAATTGATTTGCCGGCAAGCTATAAACTGAGCGCCCCCTATATCACGAGAAAAGTGGTATAGGGGGCGCAGCGGGCCTGATTTCAGGCCTGGTGTTCGCGCCGGTCGCCGCCCCACTCGGTGTGGAAGGTCCCGCCGGAGTCAGTGCGGTGGTAGGTGTGCGCACCGAAGTAGTCGCGCAGGCCCTGGATCAGGGCGGCGGGCAGCCGTTCCTTGCGCAGGCCGTCGTAGTAAGCGAGCGAGGAAGAGAAGGCGGGCGCCGGGATCCCGGCCGATGCGGCCTGGGCCACCACCCGCCGCCAGCTCTCGACGCCGTCCCGCACCGCGGCCGCGAAGTAGGGCGCGACCAGCAGGCTGGGCAGGGCCGCATTCTCGTCGTAGGCGGCGCGGATGCGGTCGAGGAAACGGGCCCGGATGATGCAGCCGGCGCGCCAGATCGTCGCCATCGCGCCGCGGTTGATATCCCAGCCGTACTCCGCGCTGCCCGCGGCGATCTGATCAAAGCCCTGCGCGTAGGCGACCACCTTGGACGCGTACAGTGCGCGGCGGACGTCTTCGACGAATGCGTCCCGGTCGCTGATCGCCAGCGGCGCCAGATCAGTGCCGAACGTCTCGCGGGCCGCCGCGCGCTGGCCGGCATGACCAGACAGGGAGCGCGCGAAGGTTGCCTCGGCGATGCCGGTGATCGGGATCCCAAGGTCGAGCGCGTTCTGCACCGTCCAGCGGCCGGTGCCCTTCTGCTCGGCCTCGTCGAGCACGATGTCGATGAACGGCTTGCCGGTCAAAGCATCGGTGTGGGACAGCACATCAGCGGTGATCTGGATGAGATAAGAGTCCAGATCACCCTCGTTCCAGGTGCGGAAGATCTCGCCAATCTCCGGCGGTGCCGCCCCGAGGCCGGCCCGCAGCAGGTCGTAGGCCTCGGCGATGAGCTGCATGTCGGCGTACTCGATGCCGTTGTGCACCATCTTGACGAAGTGCCCGGCGCCGTCCGGGCCGGCGTGCGTGCAGCACGGCGTCCCGTCGTAGGAGGCCGCGATCGACTCCAGGATCGGGCCAAGCTTCGCGTAGGACTCCTTGGAGCCGCCGGGCATGATACTCGGCCCGTTGAGCGCTCCCTCCTCGCCGCCGGAGACTCCGCAGCCCACGAAGTGCAGGCCGTGCTCCCGCAGCGCGGCCTCCCGCCGGCGCGTGTCCATGTAGTGCGCATTGCCGCAGTCGACCACGATGTCCCCGTTGTCAAGCAGCGGAACGAGCTCGTCGATCACCGCGTCGGTCGCAGCCCCGGCCTGGACCATCACGATGATCGCGCGCGGCCGCTCCAAGCTGTCGACGAAGTCCCGCATAGATTCACTCGGGATGAACGTCCCCTCGTCGCCGTGCTCCTTGACCAGGCTGCGGGTGCGCTCGGGTGAGCGGTTGTGCAGCGCGACGGTGTGCCCGTGCCGGGCGAGGTTCCGGGCCAGGTTGCGGCCCATCACCGCCAGGCCGGTTACGCCGATGTCTGCCTTGCCTTCGGTCATCAACAGCTCCCAGGTCATAGCTCCGCTCATTACTGGCGAGCGTAACCCTTCGCCCCCGTGAGCCAGCCTCGGGTGGCCGCCGCCCATGGCCAGATCAAGGATGATGGACAGGTTGTGGTCGAAGGCCGCCTGCCACGTCGACGTGCCGACCTGGCTCTCGCTCACGCTGAAGTACTGATTGCCGTCCAGGTAGAAGGTGATCGACTCGTTGGACGTGTTCGTGCGGTTGAGGATCATCGTGTAGGTGTGGTAGCCGGTCTGGCAGCCGGAGCAGGACGTGAGCCCGCTCCCGATGCCGTTCGGCTCGTTACACGGGCCACCCGGGTCGGTACCGCAATGGATGGTCCCCGAGACCTCGGACAGCGCGTTGACGTCCTCCATGATGTCGATCTCGCCGTTTTCCGGCCACCGACCGGGCCCGAGCATCCAGAAGGCCGGCCAGTAGCCGAGCCCACTTTCGTTCAGTAATATATAGGAAAGTTTCATATTGGGCGGTAATGAACGTAACCCCACGTTTGCATTGCGTCAATAGCCCGGGCCAAAATTGGCCTCTCCCCCGCCGTGAATGACGGGGATTCCTCCAGCGCGGCTCACGTCACGCTCCGGCAGGTTCCTGCGTCAACGCCGGCCGCCACGCACGCGAGGGTCTTACATCGGCTCCACAGCGTTTAGCCTCTCCGCACGCCCGGCGGCAAGGATGTTTTTCGCGGCATTGATGTCCAGGCCGTGGAACGCGCCGCAAGCCTGGCACGTCAGGCCCGGACGCTCGCGGCTTGGTGCCATCATCCGCACCGCAGGCTGAACACGCGGCCTTGTGCCGGGCTTTGGCGCGGCTCGCGGAGCCTTTCTATTTACGCACGGCGCAGGCTGGGCTCTGGCATGATGACGTTCCGTGGCCACAGAAACGTCGGGCTGGCGACAATCTCACTCACCGTCTGAGGTGACGGCCAGCCTGTCCAAGCAGGCATCGCCGTTCCGAGGAGGAAAGTTTGCAATGAGGTCCCGGTCACTTCTCAGCGTCTTTATCTCATTGCTAACCGTACTTACCGTCCTCGCGATCACAGCCTCCAGCGGCGGGCCGGCGTCGGCCGCCAGGTCCAGCGGGCCGGCGTTGGCCGCGAGGTCCAGCCCCGGGGCGGCGTCCCTGCCCGTTACCGGCGGAACGTTCGGCGTGCCGGCGCGATACACCCGGGGCAAGGGTGACACCTTTTTCAACACCTGGGCGGCCGACGGCAACATCTACGCCACGTCCGATGACACATCCGGATTCAATGGCACCTGCAACAGCGACATCGCGATCAACGAACTGGCCGGCAATGACCCGACCCAGCTCACCGCGCCCTTCGTCAATTGCATGACCAGCTTCGGGTACAAGGCCGACGTCGCGCAGATGCCGGACCGCTGCAGCTGGAAGAGCGGCGGCATTATCTCGGTCAGCGGCACGCTGTACCTCGCGGTGTCACGGCAGGGGTGGACTGGTGCGTGCAAGAATGAGAGCAACGGTGAGCAGCCGTCGCTGAACGCGAGCATCGTCAAATCCACCAACGGCGGGCGGACCTGGTCAAACGGCTTCGGCATCACCGCCAACGCGGGCGGCGCCGCGCCACGGTGGAACGCTTCGCGGGGCCGGGTCCAGGCGATGTTCCCGGGGCAGGCATTCTCCGCCCCCTTCTTCATCAACTACGGCCAGAACGACAATCCAGCCAGCACGGCCGACGGCGGGAACCAGTACGTCTATGCGGTTTCCAATGACGGCTACGCCTATGACGGCAACTACCTGATTCTCGGCCGCGTGCTGCGGAGCAAGATCGGCAACCTGAACGCCGCCGACTGGCAGTTCTACACCGGCCCGCCCGGCGGCGACGGCTCCAATCCCGCGGACTGGTCCGCTCATGTCAGCGCCGCCACACACATCCTCACCGCCCCGCACCAGATCAGCCAGCCCGACATCCAGTACTACCCGGCGCTGCACAGTTACATCCTCACCAGTTCCTACTTCCCGTTCACCCCGGCCTGGCCGAGCGGCCGTTCCGCACACAGCAGCACTTTCTCGTTCTACGAGGCGCCGCATCCGTGGGGCCCGTGGACGCAATTCCTGTCCAAGCCGGTGACAATGACGGTCTGCTATATCGACTGCCAGGCGGAGAACACCATGCCGCTCGGCCTCTACGACGTGGCACAGGTCTCAAAGTTCGCCCGGATAGACGGCCTGAGCGACACCATCTTCATCTCGGGTGACTTTGCCGATCCGGCTCGCTACGGCGACCCGCAGCTCTACGCGCTGCATGCCCTGCCGCTGACCTTGTCCAGCTCGCTTTACCAGGTCACCGACGACTTCTCACCGGCGATCACGTACCAGGGCAGCTGGAGCACATCCAGCCCGGAGCAGCTCGGGACGGGCGGCCAGGCTGATTATCTCGACGAGACGCTGCACAGCAGCGGTACGCCCGGCAATTCGGCCCGCTTCACCTTCACCGGGACCTCCATCCAGTGGATCGGCTCGACCAACCGCGACCACGGGTACGCGAGAGTGTCGGTGGACGGCGGCGCGCCCGTCACCGTTGACACGTACTCCCCGCAATGGGACAAGCAGCGGGTCCTCTTCGAGAAAGACGGCCTTACCCCGGGCACGCACACGGTCACGATCACTGTCACCAGCGGCAAGAATGCGGCGTCGTCCGGCACCCACCAGGACATTGACGCCTTCGTGGCGTGGTGACCGGCCCCGCAAGTTAACGGCTATTCGCCGGACTGGACCAAGCAGGTCACGCTGTTCAAGCGGACGGACCTCTCGCTGGGAAGGCGTCGAGCGACGCAGGTAACGAGGGGTCCCGCACGCCGCCCGCCCGGGCCCGCACGCCACCCACCCGGGCCCGCACGCCTCGGCTCCCGGGTGCAAACCAAGACTGTCTCAAGTTATATCTTGTCATTAGCGGTCATGATGTCGTACAGTAGCGATATATCGAGACCGTATCTGATGACTAGGGTGGAGGCGGGCGATGAACGCTTCAGCATGGGGAGCGGGAGACTTCGAGGCGGGGCTGTCCGAGGCCATCGGGCAGGCACGGAAGCTGTTCCGCCACGCCTACAGCGCCGCGGGCATGCCGTGGGAAGGCCCCGGCGGACCCGGCCATGGCCATCACCCCGACCCGGACGAGGAGCCAGAAAGCCACGGCCACCACCCGGGCCCAGAAAGCCACGAGCACCGCCACGGCGGCGGCCGCCGCCGGACGGCGCCTGGGGGTGGCCCCTGGGGCGGCTTCGGTATGGCGAAAGACTGGATGGGCTTCTTCGGCGGCCCGCGCGGCGGCTGGTGGCCGGGCCCGCCCGGGCCGCCCGGCCCGCGTGGCCCGCACGGCGGCCCCGGCTGGGCACCCCGCCCGAAGGCCAGCCGCGGTGACGTGCGCGCCACAATCCTGGCCCTGCTCAGTGAGGGCCCGCGGACCGGGTACCAGATCATGTCCGACATCGAGGAGCGCAGCGAGGGCGCGTGGCGGCCGAGCCCTGGCGCCGTCTACCCGGCCTTGCAGCAGCTCGCGGACGAGGGCTTGATCATCGGCGAAGAGGCGGGCGGCCGCCGCACGTTCAGCCTCACCGACGCGGGCCGCGAATATGTCGCGGACAACCCGGAGATGGCGCGCGGCGCGTGGGAGTCCATGGCCGATGCCAGCGCAGGGGCCCACGCTGGCGTGGGGGACCTGCACGGGCTGTTCGCCGAGGCGGCCCGGCTGGGGGGCGCCATCGCCCAGATGGCCCACGCCGGCACTCCGGCGCAGATCCGTGAAGCCGAGCAGCTCATCAAGCGGACCCGGCGCACACTGTATGAGTTCCTGGCCGCCGGCGACACCGACGAGGAGTCCGGTGGCTCGGCCGAATAGCCCGGCCGGGGCTACACCACGAACAGCAGGAGTAAAGTAGGTCGGCCAATGAACGATCGCATGCGAATTTCCGATTCCGACCGGGAGCGCGCCGCCGCACGGCTGCGCGATCACTACGCCGAGGGCCGGCTCACCGCCGAAGAGCTCGATGAGCGGATCACGGCAGCATTCAACGCCAGGACAGTCGGCGACCTACGGCGTGTGATGGCCGACCTGCCTGATTCGTCAATGGCCCAGCCGGACCCGGCGATGCCGTTTGCGCCGCCGCCCTGGGCGCTCCGGCGCCGCGGCCCGCGGCTTCTGCCGCTGGTGCTTGTGGTGCTGTTCGCAGGACTGCTGCTTCCCGGTGGCTGGGTGCTCTTCGCCTTCCTCAAGCTGATCTTGCTGTTCTGGCTGGTGATTGCCCTGGCTGGAATGATCGCTGCGGCCACCTTCCGCCGCCGGGTGCGCCGCGTTCTCCGCGCCCGGGGCAACCGCCTGGACTGGCCCTCCGGGCGGGGCTGGTAACTGCCCGG
>DASQVO010000206.1:0-14019 GCA_035640715.1 Streptosporangiaceae bacterium | reverse complement strand
GCAGCCGGGCCCCCGTCGAGGTGAGCAGGTCGGGCAGCCGGAACCGGTCCCCGATCTCGACCATCTCGCCGCGGCTGATCACGATCTCGCGCCCGGCGGCGAGCGCGGTCGCCGCCAGCACCAGCGCGGCGGCGTTGTTGTTCACCACGTGCACGCTCTCGGCGGCCGGGACGGCCGCCGACAGTGCCGCGAGCGCCCCCCGCCCCCGGCGGCCGCGGACTCCCCTAGCGAGATCGAACTCCACATCGGTACAGCCGGCCGCGGCCAGCAGCGCCTCCCGCGCCGCCTCGGACAGCGGTGCCCTGCCCAGGTTCGTGTGCAGCAGCACCCCGGTCGCGTTGATCACCGGCGTCAGCGTCGCCGCCCGCGCCGGCAGGGCCGCGACCGCCGCGTCCGCCACGCCGTCCGGCGCGATCATCCCGTTGCGTGCCTGGTCCTGCGCGCGGGCGACGGCAGCCTTCACCAGCGCCCTGCCGAGTTTCCGCTCGGCAGCGGCCAGCCTGGGATCAGCGAGCAGGACGTCGGTGCGCGGAACGAGGCGCCGGGTGTCCACGGAGGCGACCTTACCCGCCGCGTCATCACGCATACCAGGCGGCACTGCGGGTATTTGACTGATACAACTTCCGTCGCCCCCACTCGCGGGAGGAGTGATTGTCATGACAGGGATGCTGCGCGTTCCGCGGAGCCGTGGCGCCCTCAACGGAGTGCTGCTGGTGCTGCTCGGCATCTGGGGTGGCCTGATAGCCTTCGTCGGCCCATATTTCCACTACGCATATACGCCGGACAAGGCGTGGACCTACACCACGGGGCGCCTGTGGCTGGAGATCCTGCCCGCCGCCGCCGCCGTCGTCGGCGGCCTGATCGTCAGCAGCACCGCCAGCAGGCCCGTTGCCATCTTCGGCGCGTGGCTCGCCGCGCTCAGCGGCGCCTGGTTCGCGATCGGAACCGCGGTCAGCACGCTATGGACGGCTGGCGGCGCCGTCGCGGCCGGCAGCCCGGTCGGCGGCACCCTGTCCAGGGCCGTTGAGCAGATCGGTTTCTTCACCGGCCTCGGCGTCGTCATCGTGTTCCTCGCGGCGGTAGCGCTCGGCCGGTTCACGGTCATCGGCATGCGGGAGCGGACAGTTCCCAGGGAGCGGCCTGCCCCGGAGGCCACGCAGCCGGCTCCCGCGCACGCGCGAGTGCCGGAGGCCAGCACGCCGGGTGATGACGTCACTGCTACCCGCGTCGCGGGCACCAGCACCCGCGGCACCGGCGCCTGAGAGGAGCGCTGATCACCCAACGCTGATCCGAGCCTGGTGGCCGGCGGCCCTGCCGCCGGCCACCTTCGCATGCGGGGCGAGTTTTGCCTCAGCAGCGCTACGATAGGCGGCATCCGTACCGAAATGCCGGTCATGGAGCCGCTACAGCCGCTATCATCTGCCCGGGCCTGGGTACGGTGCCGCTGAGACCGGGACATGGCCCGCGCGGCTGGCGCCAGGCACCCGGCCAGACAGCGTCGGCGAAGGGATCTTCGTGGCACAGGCAGGACAGGCCGTTGCCCCGGGACGGGCGGGAGGATCCCCGCCTGCGCGGGACGCCGGGCGGTGGCTGCTGCCGGCTGGCGCCGCGGTGCTCGTGCTCGTGCTGGCTGTCTACGTCGCGGACCTGGTCACCCATCTGTCCGTGCTGGCCGCCATGCGGGACCTCGTCGTGTACCGCGAGGGCGGCCTGATCGTCCGGCACGTCTCGCCACCGTACAATCCCGCCAGATACGCTCCGCTGTACTCCTGGCGCGGCCAGGAACAGGCCAGCTTCACGTACACGCCATTCGCCGCGATCAGCTTCGCGGTCGGCTCGCTGCTGGCGTGGACCGTGCTGCGCTGGGTGATGACCCTGGCCAGCCTGGGTGCGCTCACCCTGTCGATCTGGCTGACCTTCGGCGCCCTCGGTTACTCCAGCCGGCGGGTCCGCGCCGGCGCCACCCTGCTCGTCACCGCCGTGGCGCTGCTGACGGAGCCGGTGCAGCAGAACCTCGCCCTCGGCCAGATCAACCTGCTGCTCATGCTGCTCGTCACCGTGGACCTGCTGCTGCCTGGGCGGCGCTGGTGGAACGGAACCGCGATCGGCGTCGCCGCCGGCATCAAGCTGGTGCCGCTGATCTTCATCCCCTACCTGCTGCTCACCGGCAGGTTCCGGCAGGCAGCTACCGCCACGGGGACGTTCATCGCCACCATCGTCGTCGGGTACGTGATCCTGCCGCACGATTCCGTTGAGTACTGGCAGTCCGGGATGTTCATAAAGGCGAACCGGATCGTTTTCCTGGGCACAAGGGGCAATCAGTCACTCCACGGCGTCCTCACCCGCTTCGCCGGGAGCGTGGCGGCCTCGAGCGGGCCATGGCTGGCCACGGCCCTGGTGATCGGGGTCCTCGGCCTGCTCATCGCCGCCGCGCTGTACCACGCCGGCCACCCCGTTCCCGGAATGCTCACCTGCGCGCTGACCGGGCTGCTGGTGTCGCCGCTGAGCTGGGATCACCACTGGGTATGGGTCGCGCTGGGCATCGCGCTGCTCGGCCACCTGGCGGTCCAGGCCCGCGGCACCGCCCGCTGCGCCTGGTGGGCGGCGACCGCCGCGCTGGTGCTCGTCTTCGGTGCCTGGCCCCAGTTCTGGGATCCGACGCAGGGAGTGACGCCGGCGGGCCTATTCTGGTACGGCCCGAGCACGTACTTCGCCTACGGCGACGAGCCCTGGTACAAGGAATATCACTGGCATGGGCTGCAGATCCTGGCCGGCAACTCCATGGTCTTCGCCGGGCTGATCGCCTTCGCGGGCTTCTTGATCGCCGCGGTCCGCCTGCGGCAGCCCGCGCTCCGCATGCTCAGACAGATCATGCAATTGCCGTGACCGCACGATCGCGGCCCGGCGTCCCTGGTATCACCCGCACTCGTTCGGCACGGAAAACGGCACGTTGGCCACCTTCGGGGCGCCCCGCAGGTGGCCGGCCGCAGGGGGCGGTGCGGTGAACGCTGACCTGGCCCGGATGCGGGAGAAAATGGTGAGCCAGGTGACCGCAGGGGGGTACCCGGTCAGCGGCCCGGTGGCCGAGGCCCTGCGCGCAGTGCCGCGGCACGTATTCCTGCCGGACCTGCCGCCCGTTTCGGCGTACCGCGACGAGGCCATCGTCACCAAGCGCGGCGCCGACGGCCAGCCGATCAGCTCATCCTCGCAGCCCACCATCATGGCGATCATGCTGGACCAGCTCGGGCTTGCCCCGCAGCACCGGGTACTGGAGATCGGCGCCGGCACCGGCTACAACGCGGCGCTGATGAAGCGCATCGTGGGCGCGGAGGGCGACGTCGTCACCGTCGACATCGACCGGGACGTGGCCGACCAGGCCCGGGCGCACCTGATGGCGGCCGGCTACCCGGACGTGACCGTCGCGTGCGGGGATGGCGCGGCCGGTCACCCGGCCGGTGCGCCCTATGACCGCGTGATCGCGACTGTCGGGGTCAGCGACCTGGCCCCCGCGTGGCTCGGCCAGCTGGCGCCCGGCGGCCGCATCGTCGTACCGCTTGACGTGCGGGGAGCGCAGCGCTCGGTGGCGTTCGAGCAGGCCGGCGGGGCCTGGCAGAGCCGTTCCGTGGTGCCGTGCGGATTCATGCGCATGCGGGGAACACTTGCCGGGCCCGAACGCACGCAGGTGACAGGGGACGACAGGGAGCTGGCGGTCACGCTGCCGGACGGCCGCGAGCTCGACATCGCCGCCGTCTCACGCGCCCTCGCCGGTCCGGCCGCCGAGTGCGCCACGGATGTCGCCGCCGGCCCGGCGCAGCTCTTCGACGGGCTGGGGCTGTGGATGGCCCTGCGCGAGCCGCGCTGGGGCGTGCTCAGTGCGGGCGGCCCGGCCGGTGCCGCCCTGCTGGGCCGCGCGCCAGTACGGATCCAGGACCGGCACATCACCGCCGGCATCTTCGATGGTGACAGCTTCGCGGCTCTCATGCGGCCAGGCACTCCCGGCGGCCGTCCGTACCGGCACAGCCCACGGCCGCCCCGCCCACGGGCGCCCAGCCCATGGGCGCCGGACCACCGTGATCAGCAGGCCCGGGTCGCGGAATTCGCGCTCAGCGCGATCGGCTACGGCCCTCAAGGCTCCGGGCTCGCGCGCGAGCTCGCGGATCTGCTCCGGGAGTGGGACGCCGCGGGCCGTCCCGGCACAGGAAGCCTGCGCATCAGCGCATATCCTAAGCCGGCCGGCCCACCGGCCAGCGAGGCATCGGCCAGCGCCCCGGCGACCGGGGTCCCGGCCGCCGGTGCGGCCAGCGGCCCGGCAGGCGGCGGAGACGCGATCGTCATCGACCGGCCGCACACCACATTCGTCGTCTACCCCGGGCCCGCCAGGAGCCCCGCTCCCCCTGCGCCGCAGGTTTAACATCCGTTTAATCTGTCACGTGTTTGCCAGCTGTTCATAATCCCGTAACGTTGAAGGATGAGCGGCATGGAGACGAGTCATCTCGAAACTGAGCAGAAGTACGACGTGGACCCGGACTTCGCCGTGCCGGATTTCCGCTCCATCCCCGGGTGCGCCGGGGTCAGCGCACCTGAGCGGTATCAGCTTTCCGCCACCTACTTCGACACCAGGGACATGCGGCTTGCCGCTCACGGCGTGACGTTGCGCCGCCGGACGGGCGGAACCGATGAGGGATGGCACCTCAAGCTTCCCGTCCGGCCAGGCACCAGGCGCGAAGCGCACGTGCCGCTGAGCGCTGCCACCGGGAGCGTCCCGCAGCACCTGGAAGCCCTGGTGGCGGAGATCACGGAGGGGATGCCGCTGCACCCCGTCGGGATCCTGGAGACTACCCGTACCGTCCGGCGGCTGACTGGCCCCGCCGGCGAGGTGCTCGCCGAGGTGGCGGACGACCTGGTGACCGCACGGTGGAGCGGGCCGTCGGCCCGGCAGGACAGTCCGCTGCGGTGGCGCGAGATCGAGGTGGAGATCGCCGCCGCCCAGCCCGGCCTGCTCGAGGCGGCCGGCAAGCTCCTGCGAGAGGCCGGAGCGCGGCCATCCGAGGCCTCGTCCAAGCTTAGCCGCCTGCTCAGCACGGGGAACTAGTCCTCTGGGACCGCACCGCGCCGCCGGAATAGCCCTGCGCCGCGCCGCCGGTGCGGCCCTCACCCCCAGACCCGCGTTGCCGCCGGCGCGGCCCTCACCCCGGACCTGAATTGCCGTCGGCGCGGCCCTCACCCGGAACCGCGGCGCCTTGGCACAGGCACCTGAGATTCGCACAGGCGCCTGAGAGCTGTTACTCAGCGATCCGCTGGCGCGCCACACTTGGATCTACGTGGCCATACAACGCCGGAGGATGCCGCATGGAAAAGCACCAGGGCGATACCGCCAGGCCCGCGACCGCCACGTACGGCGGCCTGACCGGGCCGGACCCGAATGGCTCGGGGACGGATGCGGCGGCTGGCGCGGCGGCGGATGCGGCGGCGGCGACGGCTTCGGCAGGATGGATGGCGCTGGGCTGCAGGGTGCATCTGGTGGTCACCGATCCCTCCCGGCTGGAGGAGGCACGCTCGCTGCTTGAAACCTTCCTCACCGAGGTTGACACCGCCTGCAGCCGTTTCCGGCCTGACTCGGAGCTGGTCGCCCTCGACCGGGCAGCGGGGCGGCCGGTCAGGCTGAGCCCGCTGCTGGCAGAGGCCATCGGCGTCGCGCTGCGCGCAGCCGCGCTGACTGACGGCGACGTCGATCCGACCGTCGGGGACGCCATCGTCGCCATCGGCTATGACCGAGACTTCGCCCTCCTGCCGCTGGACGGCCCGGCGCTTGATCTCGCGGTCAAGGCAGTCCCCGGATGGCAGCAGGTGCGCTTGGACATGGCGTCGCGCACTCTCATCATGCCAGCCGGGGTACGCCTGGACCTCGGCGCGACCGCCAAGGCATGGGCCTCCGACCGCGCCGCCGAGCGCCTCGCCGCCAAGCTGGGCTGCGGAGTGCTGGTCGGCCTCGGCGGGGACATCGCCGTGGCGGGCCAGACGCCGCCGGGCGGCTGGCGGGTCCGCGTGCAGGACGTCACGGGCCGCCCAGAGGACCCTCCCGGGGAACCGTCGGCAGTCGTGGCGATCCACGGTGGCGGGCTGGCCACCTCAAGCACGGCCGCCCGGCGATGGAGGCGCGGCGGCAGCATCCTGCACCACATCCTGGATCCACGTACCGGCCTACCGCCCGCGCCGGTCTGGCGCACGGTCTCGGTGACGGCAGCGACATGCGCGGATGCCAACGCGGCGAGCACCGCGGCGATCATCCGCGGTGACCGCGCTACCGGCTGGCTCGAAGCGCTCGGGTTGCCGGCGCGCCTCGTCGACATCGGCGGCCGGGTGGAGACCGTGGCCGGCTGGCCGGACGAGGCCTGATGCCGCCGCTGCGTCAATGTGGATATTCATTCCGTATTCATAGGAAACTCATAGCTTTCGCAGAAGCGGCGCTGCGGAGCTTGCGCCAAGCTCTGCGGGATAGGCGCCTGGGCCGTGAAGGGCCCTGCTGAAACAGCACAGCCGTTTGGGAGGTCGCGATACTCCCCACTAGCCGCGTCTGCCGGCTGCTGCCCGAGCGCGGAGCCGTCCCGGTGGTACTGACAGACCACCTGGCCCGGCATGGGCGGCCACCCACGATGGATACCCCAGGGCTGATCAAATTGCTGCAGGAGGCAGGCCTCACAGGTCGCGACAGCTTCGGCCGCCCCGCGCATTCCGCTCTGGCGGACGCCGTGGCAGCGCGGCGCGCCGACGGGGTGCCGGTCGTGCACGCCAATACGGAACTGGGTGAGCCCGCGAGCCGCAAGGACACAGCACTGCTGTGGATGTCACCTCACCTGGTCCTGGACGGGCTGCAGCTTGCCGCCGCGGCCGTCCGCGCGCAGCGGGCACGGCTCTGCGTGGGCCGTCAGCCCAGCACGCGCCTGCGCGACAGCCTGCAAACCGCCATTGCCAGCAGGGCACAGGCCGGCATCGATCTCGTGCCAACCGACGTGGCCGGCGTCCCCGGCCCGTTCCCGGGCCCGGATGGCGGTGCCGCGCATCCGGTGCTGGCAGAAAACGTGGAGACCCTCGCCCATATCGCGCTGATCGCACGGTACGGCGCGGCGTCGTTCCGCAGTGCCGGCACGCGCACCGAGCCGGGGACCATGCTGTGCACCGTCTGCCAGCCGGACGGGCGGGCCGATGTCGTAGAGGTGCCCATCGGGGCGGCGGTCAGCGACCTGGTCATGCTGGGCGGCACCCAGGCAGTGCTGGCAGGTGGTTACCACGGGACCTGGCTGCCGGCGGCGCGGGCCGCAGCGCTGCCGCTGAGCAATGCAGGGCTGCGCGAGGCGGCGCTGCACCTGCCCGGGGCCTCCGTTGGCGCCGGGGTGCTCGCGGCCCTGCCCGCCGACCGGTGCGGTCTCGCCGAGACGTCCCGGGTAGCCCGCTACCTCGCGACAGAATCGCAGTTCGGCGCGGCCCGGTTCGTCCACTGCGCACTGGGCGTCTTCGGCGAGGAGGTCCGGCTCCACAGGAAGGGACGCTGCTGCGCGTCCAGTAATAACCCGTTCCTGCCGGTTCCCTTACCGCCGGCTCCGCCAACCAGCGGCTCAGCAATGGCATTGACCAGGGCATACTGACTTTGACCAGGGCATACTGACTGTAGCCGAGCAAACTGATGGATGGTCATGAACAACCCGGAGACTCCCGTCGCCGCGGGGACCGCTCAGGCAGCCGGGCGGCGGCCTGACGGCACCGCGATCCGCGTGCTCGTCGTGGACGACGAGCCCAGCCTCGCCGAGCTTCTCGGCAGCGTGCTCCGCTATGAAGGATGGGACACGCGTACCGCGGGAACCGGCAGCGACGCGGTACGCATCGCGCGGGAGTTCCAGCCCGACGCGGTCATCCTGGACATCATGCTGCCGGATTTCGATGGGCTCGATGTCCTTCGCAAGCTCCGGGCAGAAATCCCGGAGGTGTGCGTCCTGTTCCTGACCGCCAAAGACGCGGTCGAGGACCGCATCGCGGGGATCACGGCGGGCGGCGACGATTACGTGACCAAGCCGTTCAGCCTGGAGGAGGTCCTGGCCCGGCTCCGCGGGCTGCTCCGCAGGGCCGACCTCACCCGCACGCATAGTGAGGGCTCGCTGACGGTTTCCGACCTGACAATGGATGAGGATGCTCGTGAGGTCCGCAGGGGCGGCGAGCTGATCGAGCTCACGGCCACCGAATTCGAATTGCTGAGGTTCCTCATGCGCAATCCGCGCCGGGTGCTGTCCAAGGCCCAAATCCTGGACCGGGTGTGGAACTACGACTTCGGCGGCCAGGCGCATGTCGTGGAGCTGTACATCAGCTACCTGCGGAAGAAGATCGATGCGGGCCGGCCACCGCTCATCCACACCGTCCGCGGCGTCGGTTACGTGCTGAGACCAGCCGGCTGATGGCCGGGGACACTGGCACGGGCCATGCCGCGGCGGCTCCGGTGCTTCACCACACCGCGCAGCGGAGCCGCACCCTGTTGCTACGCGGGGCCGCCGCGCCCGTCCGCCTGGCCGCACTGCCGTGGCGCTGGCTGGCCCACGGGAGCCTGAGCACGCGCCTCGTCGCCAGCCTGGTGCTCCTGGTCATCCTGGCCTGCGCAGTGGTCGGCGTGACCACGAACATGGTCCTCCACAAGTCGCTGCTGAACACGCTCGACACGCAACTCCAGGCCGCGACCAGCCGGCACTACGCAGCATGCCTTGAGCACTACAGCTCGGATGGATACAACCAGCCGGGCTGCGGCACCATCACGGGGCAGGCGGCCGACACGTTCGGGGCGCGGCTGAAGAACGGGGTCGTCACCGACTATCAGCTCGTGAGGGGCACAAGCCACCTGTCGGCCGCCGACGAGGCGACGCTGCGGGCATTGCCGGTCTACAACGCCTCCCAGAGCGGCCCTGAGGGCAACAACCCTCCCCCGTCCTACAACCCACCGACCTACAGCAGGGATCTCCATTCGATCGGCAGTGACTTCCGGCTGACAGCCATCCGGGGAGGCGACGGGGATACGCTCATCACCGGCCTCCCGCTGAAAAGCATCGACGGGACGCTGCGGGACGTGGAGATGGCCGAAGGCATCGTCTTCGCCATCGTCGTGGTGTTCGCCTGGTACATCGGCACCGGGCTGGTGCGCCTCTCGCTGGGGCCGCTGCGGCGGGTCGCGGCCACCGCCACACTGGTAACCCAGCTGCCGCTGGACACCGGTGAGGTCGCGATGCCCCCGCACGTCCCCGACGACAACCCGCGAACCGAGGTCGGCCAGGTGGGCGCCGCGTTCAACCGGATGCTGCAGCATGTCGAGTCCGCACTGGCGCGCCGGGCGGCGAGCGAGACGCGGCTGCGCAGGTTCGCCGCAGATGCCAGTCATGAGCTGCGGACGCCGCTGTCCGCCATCTGCGGGTACGCGGAACTGGCCCTCCGTCACCGGGGTCCCGTTCCCGAGGAGGTGACGCACGCGCTGCGGCGGGTGGAGTCGGAGTCGACCCGGATGAGCGTGCTCGTGGACGAACTGCTCCTGCTAGCGCGCCTGGACGCCGGCCGTCCGCTCGCCCAGGAGCCCGTCGACCTGACCAGGCTGGCCATCGACGCCACCAGTGACGCGCGGGTGGCAAACCCCACGCACCGATGGCTGCTGGAACTCCCGGATGCCCCACTGATGGCGCGCGGCGACGAGCACCGGCTGCGTCAGGTCCTCGCCAACCTGCTGAGCAACGCGGGCAAGCACACTCCGGCCGACTCGACCGTCACCGTGGCCATGGCGGCAACGACGTACTCCCCCGGCACCGCGGGCCACGCCCCCAGCGGGGGGGCAGGCAACGGCTCAGTCAAAGAGCACCCGGCCGGCGCCGCACCCGCCTCGTCCCACGCCGGGAGGACACGCCACTCCAGCGCACCTGCGCCGATCCCGGCGGTCCAGCTGAGCGTCACGGATGACGGCCCGGGAATCCCGGCAGATCTGCTGCCGGACCTGTTCGAGCGGTTCGTGCGCGGCGACTCGTCCAGATCGCACGCCGCCGGCAGCACCGGGCTCGGCCTGGCGATCGTCAAGGCTGTCGTTACAGCGCATCAGGGCACCGTCAGCGTCACCAGCCGGCCCGGCAGGACATCGTTCACCATCGTGCTTCCGCGCCTGCAGGAATCGCCTTATGCCGGAGAGCCCCCCTGCCCAGAGCTCCCCTATGCCTCCCCCACAGACTCACTGTCCTGAGCACCCTGTCCTGAGCACCGCGGACGTGCCGTCCTGAGCACCGCCGGCATTCCGCGTCCCGGGCATCGCGGACGTGCCGTCCCGGGCACCGCGCCTTACCGTCGCGAGGGCTGCGCCCGCACCGTCCCGGGAGCCGCGGAAGTGGCCGCAAGGCCTGACGGGCCGTCATGTGCGGACGGGCGGTCCGGCCTCGCGCTGCCCGGCTGGGGCGCCCTCCTGAGCGGTCCCGGCCCGCTGAGTCAGCGGCCCCCGGCGGAGCAAGGTCCCGCACACGATGGCACCGCCGGCGAAAATCCCGGCCGTCCACCAGAAGGCGGTTGTGTAACCATGCACGGCCGCGACCGCGTGGAATGCCCGGACGGCCTGAGGCGAGGAATGCATCGTGGCGCTGAGATGGCTGGCCGCGTAGCTCGCGGCCGCGCTCGTCGCGATCGTGTTCAGCAGGGCGGTACCGATCGAGCCGCCAAGCTGCTGGCCGACGTTCAGGGTGGCGGATGCGACGCCCGCGTCGCGGGGCGCCACGCCGAAGGTTCCGGTGTTCATCGACGGAGGCATCGACATGCCGATGCCGGCGCCGGTGACTAGCATCGGCCCGAGTACGGCGGATGCATACCCGGAGTGCACACCGATCCGCGTCAGCCAGGCCATCCCGCACGCCGCGACCAGCATGCCAAGCCCGACAAGCGGCTTCGGGCCGATGCGCGGCATCAGGACGATGTTGGCGATCTGGGCGAAGAGCATGACCATGGCGATCGTCGGCAGGAACGCGACGCCCGTGATCACCGGCGAGTAACCGATGATCGTCTGCAGGTAGTAGGTGAGGAAAAGGAAGATGCCGAACATGCCAGCGCCCGTGACGAGTACCGCCAGGTACGCACCGCCGCGATTCCTATCGAGCACGACCCGCGGCGGCAGTAGCGGGTTCGCCGAGCGAGCCTGCCAGGCTCCGAACACCACGAGCAGCACCGCCCCCGCGGCCAGGTAGCCCCACGTCGATGGCGTGTGCCAATTGTGGGTCGCGGCATTGGAGAACCCGTAGACCAGGCAGAACATCGACCCCGAGACGGCCAGCACGCCCAGCACGTCCAGCCGGGCCTTTTCTGCTGGCCGCTGGCGAGGCAGGATGACCGCCGCCCCGACCGCAGCCACCCCGGCAAAGAGCAGGTTGACGTACAGGCACCAGCGCCAGTCCAGGTACTCGGTCAGCACACCGCCGAGCAGGAGGCCCACGAGCCCGCCACCACCGGCGATGGCGCCGTAGACACCGAACGCCCTGCCCCGCTCCCTCGGATCGCTGAACGTCGTCGTGAGCAGCGACAGCGCCGCCGGCGCCAGGAGCGCACCGAAGACCCCCTGGCAGGCGCGCGCCGTTACGAGCATGGTGAAGCTGGTCGCCGCACCGCCCGCCGCGGAGGCGGCGGCAAAACCGATCAGACCGGCCAGGAACGTTACCTTCCGGCCGAAGAGATCCCCCAGCCGGCCGCCAAACAGCAGCAGGCTGCCGAAGGCGAGCGCGTAGGCCGTGATGACCCACTGCCGGTCAACGTTGGAGAAGTGCAGTGCCTGCTGAGCCGACGGCAGCGCGATGTTCATGATCGTGATGTCAAGCACGATCATGAGCTGGGCAAGCCCCACGAGGCCCAGCACGAACCAGCGCCGCCGATCGGGCTGGCTTGCCTGACCGGCAGGAGCGACGCCGCCGGAAAAGCTCGTTGCGGACATGGATTTTCTCCCATCTGGAGGTAGCATCTCCGCTTCGATGGCGAGAATAGCAGAAATGGAGATGCGATCTCCACTCATGGCTAGAATGCACCCGTGACCAGCAGCGATAAGACATGCGACCGCGGGGAAGAGGAGGCCGACACGGCAGGAGCCAGCGGCCCGCTCCCTGTGCGCCCGCTGCGCAAGGATGCCGAGCGGAACCGGCAGCGCATCCTGAAGGCCGCAGCCGAGGTATTTACCGAACGAGGGCTTGAGGCGACCCTTGACGACGTGGCCCGCCACGCGGGCGTGGGCGTGGGCACCGTGTACCGGCGGTTCCCCGACAAGGCATCCCTGGCCGACGCCCTGTTCGAGGAACGCATCGACGCGCTCGTTGAGATGGCCGAGCACGCCCAGGGCGAGCCGGACGCATGGGCGGCACTGGTGTCATTCCTCGAGCGCGGGGCCGAGATGCTGACCAGCGACCGCGGCCTGCGCCAGATCCTCATGTTCGCCGCATACGGCCACGAGCGTGTCGGCTACGCAAGGGACCGGATGAGACCGGCCATCGGCCGCCTGCTCGAACGAGCCCAGGCTGACGGCCAGGTGCGCCCCGATCTCGGCCCGACCGACATTCCTCTCATAGAGTTCATGCTCGGCGCCGCCGCCGAATACACCCGTCACGTACGGCCCACGATCTGGCGCCGGTATCTGGCTCTCATGCTGGATGCCCTGCGGCCAGCCCGCGACTCGTTCAGCCCGCTACCGGAGCCGGAACTGAGCGCCGACGAAATGATCGTGGCCATGCATTCAAATCCGCTCAGCCGTCACGTCCTGCACAAGGCGCCCGAGATCAGGAACCGGCCGACTGCCCGGAGGGACCCCAGCGCTCGCGGAAATACTCAATAATCTTGCTAGCCTGCTCATGACTAACCTCAACAAGCTCATCGTCAAAGTCGCCATGCTTCCACTCGACGATAACCGGTGTGTGTGACCAGCTAAAATCCTTGCGCAGAACCTCGTCCGCGGGACCATCATCATGCTCTAGTCGGCGCACCAGGCCGTACGGGTTATCGACGGTCCTGTCACCTCCGACGATCGCATAGTAGGTGATCTGATGCGGCATTAGAAACCCTTCTTATAGTCTGAAATCTCTTTCACTCCATCGGGAATCGGAATCCAGGACGATACTTCCCGCTGGAACTGCTCAATCTTAGCAAGCTCGGCTTTGCTAGTTAGCGGGCTGCGTGCTCGTTCGTACGCCTGGTGTGTGACCTCGTGCTTCGCATGGAAACTCTCCTCTGTATGGAACTGCACTTCGAATCGCCATCCTTCAGGCGTTACCCAACGGGTGTTGATGCCCTTGTACTCGGGATTAGCCCACCAATTCTTACTGTGGTACATCTCGTATCCGCATGCTTCAAGTCGCCCTTTAACGTCCCAGTACCCAGCCGAATAGATATCTTCTCGGAAACAAAAAGTATAGCGAATTGCATCAGGAATCCCTTGCACAATATCCTTCGGTGTACGATCCGCCTCAGCAGTCAGCTTCTCAACAGCCTTCTCTATGAGCCGATCCTGGCCCTTTAGGCGGAACTCAAATCCTTCCAGCCATCCACTATGAACGTTCTCACTCTCAATTCTCTGAATGTTGTCGCTAATTGGCGGCTCTGCTTCCGGCACTGTCTCGGCCGACTCCACCACCTCGGCCAGCTGCTCCGGATCGATCGACTGGTCAACTTCCCGGCACCGGACGTCAGGCCATCGGTCCTTGTGATCTTGCCAGTTCGCGAGGAACCTCGGGACCTCGGTCCAGTAATAGCCTCGGCCTATCTCGACATCGCGCTCGGGTTTTTCCTCGGGCGGATGCGACCACCACCGTTCGACGCCGATGTCCGGTGCGTCGCGCTTCGGGCCCGACCTGCCCCAGGGGATCTTGTCCGGACCCGCACCATCCGTAGCGGCACCGGAGGCATCGCGTGTCGAGCGTGAATCGGCTGCCTCACCGACCACCCGGGTGTCCGTCCGCAGTTCGTTGGCTTGACGCGAATCGGCTGCTTCGCCGG
>DASQVO010000205.1:0-3533 GCA_035640715.1 Streptosporangiaceae bacterium | reverse complement strand
GCGGACAGGATTTCGAGCACCTTGACCTGGCCGGTGGCCGGGTCGACGGCCACCTGTGCGACCTGAACGCAATACGAGGCCACCGGTGCAGTGCCGGCTCCCCCGGCGTGCCCGTCCGCGCCGCCCGTCCCGCCGGGCCCGGCCTGGACGACGACGGGCTCATCGCCGGTGCGGTCCCGCCACCCCTGCGCGGCCCGGGCGAGAGCCTCCGACATGCCGACCGTCACCCGGCTGGCGCCGACACCGGGGTCACCGGGCAGTTCGCCCGTTGCCACATGCGCCACCTCGACGTCTCCCAGGCTGATCCCCAGCTCCGCAGCCAGCCGGTTCCGCACCACCGTATGGCTCCCGGTGCCGGTCTCTGGGATCGGCACCTCGGCCCGGATCCTGCCGCCGGGCAGCGGCACCAGCCGGACACTGGTGCCGGCCAGGCCGGGAGCTTCCCTGGCGTACACCGCGAGGCCGGTGCCCCGCCGCCATCCCGGCGGCGCCTCGGCCCGGCTGAGCCGGGCTTGCGTGATCGCGGCATCCAGGGCCGGCTCGCCGCGGGCCTCCGCCCAGACCTTCCCGGTGACGCTGGGTGTGCCGGGGCGGACCAGGTTGCGGCGCCGGAGCTCGGCAGGGTCCAGGCCGGCCTGGGCGGCCAGTTCGTCGAGCGCGGACTCGAGCGCGAAGGCCGCCTGCGGTGAGCCCGGTGAGCGCATGTGGCCGCGCGGGACAGTGTTGGTGTAGGCGATCACCGATTCGATGAACAGGGCCGGCACGTCATAGGCCAGGGTGCAGTCCTCGATCCCGTGCAGGTTCGCATTGGCCAGCGGCTTGAAGCCGGCGTACGCCCCGCCGTTCAGGAGGGCCCGGACCGTGATGCCGGTCAGGCGGCCGTTCCGGTCGCATCCGGCCTGGATCCTGATGCGGGACGAGTGCCGGGGGTTCGTGGCGGTCAGGTCCTCCGCGTAGCGCAGCACCAGCTTGACCGGGCGGCCCACCAGCCGGGCCAGCTCGACACAGAGCGGGATGTCCATCGGCGAGCCCTTGCCGCCGAAGTCCCCGCCCAGCGGGCCCGGCTGGATGTCGATCGACGCCGGGTCCAGGCCGAGGCATTCCGCGACCTGGGAACGGAGCCGGTAGGGCGACTTGTTGGTCGCCCAGACCCGGATCCGGCCGTCTTCCACGGCGGCGACGCAGGCCTGCGGCTCCAGGTAGCCCTGATGCACCGACGGGGTGGTGTACGTCTGGTCGATCACGTGGTCCGACGCTCCGAGCGCTGCGCCGGCCGCATCGGCCGAGCCGTGCACCAGCCGGGACTGCACATTGTGCCCGTCGCTCTCGCTCACGGCGGCCCGCGGGTAGGTCCATGGCTGGTCGTGGACGGCCGGGGCATCCGGCGAGATCGCCTCTTCGGCCGACAGCGCGGCCGGCAGGTCATCATACGTCACCTCGACAATGGCCGCCGCGGCCTCGGCCGCGCGCCGCGATTCCGCCACCACGGCGGCGACCCGCTCCCCGGTGAAGCGGACCTTGTCGCGGGCCAGGATCGGCACGTCCCGGACCGAACGCCCGTAGGTAGCCGGGTTCACGTCGGCGGCCGTGAACACTCCCACCACGCCGTCCGCCGCCTCCGCTTGCTTGGTGTCGATGCGGGCGATGCGCGCGTGCGGGACCAGGCTCCGGACGAGCGCCACGTGCAGCATTCCCAGCAGGCTCACGTCGCCTACGTAGCGGGCCGCGCCAGATGCCTTTGCCCACGCGTCATCCCTGCCCCGGGATGCTGGTGGCACGGGAGACCTCCTTAGCGCTGGCCATGATGGCCAGTGAATAGATCCATACGCTCCTGCCGGCCGTAGAGGCAAATGCCTCTACGACCGGCAAGATGAACGCCTGGCCATGTGCGCCGCCATGTCAAATATGGCATGACGTCATACCTTTAGCAACAGACGTCCTCGTCGCCGAACTTACCTGCGGGTCAGCGGCGGCGGCATACCACGAGCCGGCCGGTACCGCGGTGGGCGAGGGCGACGCCGAGCGAGATGCCGATCTGGGTCGCGGTACCCAGTGAGCGGCCGGGATGCCGGTAAGGGGCGTCGAAGTCCCACAGCCACAGCGCCCGCCCGGCCACGGTCCCGGCGGTCAGCTCAGGGGCGGCAGGCCCGATGGCACAAGGGCGAAGCCCTCGGCGGCTGCCGCGGTGCGCAGCGAGCGATCGAAGGCAGCGAATGCCGTGCAGCTTTCATCAGCTCGGCGTGCCGCGAGCGCACTGGATAGCTGAACCGCATCGTAGGCCCGCAGGCCGTGAGAAGCGCACAGTCTTGCAGCCTTGTCGAGAATCCGGCCTGCGGCTGCTATCGCGGCGAACCGCGGCGGCTCGGAGTCGGTCCCGAAATAGTCCGCCTCGAAATCGGCCGTGAGTACCCCTGCATCGCTCGCGGACAGCTCACCAAGGCGCTGTTTTCGCCACAGTGCCGCCGGAACCTCGACCCTCGCCAATTGCGTGATGGCGATGCTCTTCAGCGCCCGGATCTGCTCATGGCCTGCCTCGTCCGCATACAACTTGACGAGTGCCGAAGAGTCGGCGAACGTGCTCAACGGCCTTCGCTGACAAGCTGTGACAGTGGTGTCCCTGTACCCGCACGCCTCCGGGCATTTGCCGTCTCTTCGCGCGAGGGCCGGCTGTGCCGGTCGCCCGGCTCGGCCAGCAGCCCGGCCTGGTCAAGACGTTCCCGCAAGCGCTCCGCTTCGCTGCCGGCCATGCCTGGGTTCGTGGCGGCATCGAGAACAGCCGTCACGTAATCGTTCATGCTGCGGTGCTGTCGCTGAGCCGCGCGGCGCACACGTGTGATCAGCTCGGCTGGTGCCCGCCACGTCATCTGCTCCATGCCTACATGGTAGCAGGTATGCATGCACCTTGGCACGAACTAACTGAACGACCGCATCAGGTCTACTCGCGCCAGAATGCTCAGGCGTCAATCGGGCTCGCCCGACTGACGCTGGTTGAGTGCCCGGCACTGATCGAATAGCCTGCACCCATGTGCCCGGCCTGGCCGGCGCTCTCATATGAGCAGTGGCGCCCGACGTGTGACACGCTGCACGCGCATACTCAGGTCCTTGGCAAGCTGGCCGTGAAGCTGGCCCCGCCTGAACCGCAGTTGCAGCATGCAGCGCTGCGCCTGACCGCGCGGGGATGGGAGACAGCACCGCTGCCCGCGCCTGATGGCTCGGGGTCGCTGGTCGTCGCGCTCGATTTGCGGGCCCACGAGGCGGTCGCCGAGCACAGCGGCGGCCGGACCGAACGCATCGCGCTGACCCCTGACCGGGCGGTCGGGGAGGTGACTCGTGAGGTGCTGGCGGCGGTACGCGGCCTCGGCGGCCCGGTGGAGATCGACCCGGCGCCGCAAGAGGTTCCGTGGAGCGTGCCGCTGGACGAGGATGACGAGCACGCGCATTACGACCGCGGGCAGGTTGCTGACTATTTCGCCGCGGCGACCCAGGCCGCGCTGATTCTGGCGGCGTTCCGGGCGCCCTACCGCGGGCGATCC
>DASQVO010000204.1:0-5567 GCA_035640715.1 Streptosporangiaceae bacterium | reverse complement strand
GGCCCGGCGCGCAGGCCGCGAACCGCTCGATCACCGACGAGTGCAGCAGTGTCTCCGGTACCGGCTCCAGGCCGAGCGGGACCGCGAACGCCGCCAGTCGGGCCGCCGCCCACAGCAGCGCGTTCGCCCGCGCCCGGGTGGGCGGCGCCGCCGCGGCCACCACCGCCCGGGCAAAGCATGCCGCCTGTCCCGGCAGCAGCGAGGGCTGCCACCGCGTGACGTAGGCGGCCACATCAGTACTAGTCATACAGTATTTTTACTGATGGACATACGTGAAACAGGGGACCTGGGCCGCGAGAATAAGAACATGCCGCCCACCCCGGCCCAGCACGTCCGGGCAGCCCGCATCGCCGCCGAGATCGCATCCCTCGGGTTCGTGCTGCCCGGCACCCTCACCGAGCGGATGACCCGCTGCGGCCGGGCAAACTGCCGCTGCCACGCCGACCCGCCCCGCCTCCACGGCCCCTACCACCAATGGACCAGGAAAATCGGCGGCAAGACCGTCACCCGGCTGCTATCAGACGACCAGCTCGCCGACTACCAGCCCTGGTTCGGCAACCAGCGCCGCCTCCGCGCCCTGATCACCGAGCTGGAAAACCTCAGCCAGGAAATCGCCGACAACGACCCCCGCTGGAACCGCTAGACCGAATCGGCCCCCACCGTGTGGGCGCCACGCGCTTAACCCGTGGGCAGCACCCCGGCCACCCGGCATCCGCCCAGCTCACGCCTAAACGTGAAGACCTGACCAGGTCAAAGGCCCCTTCCGATCATGGAAGGGGCCTTTTGCATGTAGTTTGTAAACGGATTTGTGAACGTAGCGCCGCTCATGTGGCCGTGTCCTCATTCCCGTCAGTCGCCCCGGTGCTGCCAGTGCCGATGATGTCGATGGAGGCGAGCGCCCCTCCGATGATCAGTAAGGTCCAAAGCATCTCAAGTAGCGGCTGGCGGTCATATGCGATGAGGAGAGCCGCTTGCTGCGCTTGCCGGGAAGGCTGGTGTTGTGATCCATCTTCCTGAGGTGCCCAGCCTGGTGTGGCCGACGATCACGGTACGGACGTCATACCTCGTGGGCGAGCAGGCCGATTGCCTGCTCGAAGGTAAGCCGGCCGATTGGCTGGGAGCGGCCAGCGAAAACTTCACCGGCTTCGTTGCCGAGCGGCGCGGGATACGAACACGATGGGGAGTGCCGTCTACGACCTTCTGGTACGTCTCCGGTGAGTACTACCTCGGGACGCTGGTGGTGCGGCACCAGCTCACACCCGAACTGGCCGAAGCCGGTGGTCACGTCGGGTATCACGTGGTGGCCCCGTGGCGCCGGCAGGGCCATGCCACGCGGATGCTGGCGGCCGGGCTCCTGGAGTGCCGCCGTCTCGGCATCGGCCAGGTCCTGCTGACATGCGATCCGGACAACGAACCCTCTCGCAAGGTGATCTTGGCGAACGGCGGTGTCCCTGACGGCCGGAAGCGGAGCGAGGATCGATTCTGGATCAGACTCGACAAGGCCGACTCATAGCGCAAGGCACTCAACGCCCCGACGTGCCCTGTGAGGATTTTCTGTACGTCTTTTCAAGGCGGCCCGGAGGGCCGCTCGCGCCGCCGAACTCGGCGCGCACGCCTCCGCTCCCGCTACGGCGGCACCAACGCCGGTCGGCTGGCGCGAAAAGCACAAAACCCGGGCCGCCAGTCAACGCAGAGATCTCGGGGGCCGCGGCGGGATTTGACAAGGGGTCCTCGCGATGGCCCAGATCGGGCTAACGGGGGCAGGCCAGAAGGCCGCCCGATCGCCGGACAGCGCACGGGCCATCGCCCCTTGTCAAATCCCGCCGCTCCGTCTCCTGGCAGCTCTCCCTGAGTTCACAGCTATCGGGAACATGGGCAGGAGTGGCCAGGACGGCTTGACACTTAAGGGTCAACCTCGGACGCCAGTGCGCCAATTACCAGCAAGTTGCTGTCACTGAACCCGTTCAGTTCGATACCGGACCCGGGCACGTTGTCTTCGGAGACGTTTGCCCGATGTCGTTATTGGCATCCGGTCGCGACGGATGTCCCTTCAGTGAGAGAAGCCAGCAGTCTTGCCCACGCCATTGCCGACGGCGCCCCCGACCGAATTGTCGTAGCCGGTCCCGCCGGTGGTGATGAGATGGTTGCCGATATTCGTATCATTTTTGCCCAAGGCGATGATCCCGCTAGCAGTCCCGCCCACGCCGATCGCGTGGCCGGGGACCTGGGTAAAGCGAGCGAGCCGGGCGATGCCGCCGCCGTTGAGCCGGTAGGTGTCCGCGGTGGTCTTCGCGGTGCGGGTGGTGCCCGCCAGGTGGCTGTGGATCGTGCCCGACCCTGGCCGTTGCGCTAGACGCTCATGCACCTCCCGGCTGCCCATCGCCGGGCCCGCGACCGCCCGGCTGGTGTGCGGTGCGGCCATGGCGGTGGCCGGGGAAACCGCCAGGCCGAGCAGGGCGGGGATCGCGCTGGCCGCGGCGCGTTTGAGCATGACGTGCATGAGGACTCCCTATCTATGAGGAACGGTGAAGGCGGCACGCCGTCGGCGCCTTCACCACGTCATCGCGCGCAGCAACCCTGCCCGCTGGCACAGCCGCGGCGCCGACAGTCTTTTCGCCAGGTTCTCTACCTTCAGATGCAGGGATCTATCACGGGACCGGCAAAGTCGTTTGTGATCTTCGTCCCCAGCGTAAGCGTCAACTCAAGGCCCCGCGCCATGACCTGAAGCTAACGACTGCTCGCCTTCGTCGCCTGGCAGTCTGGGAACGGCGCGCTGACCGACGTCACGCTGAACCAGGCACTGCGCAACAACCCGTAACCCGCCATGGTGCAGCAGCAGTGCAGCAACCGCACCGTACGACATCGACCCTGCACACTCTGCAGCATGAACACGCCCGCGAACATCGAGGTCACCGGGTCCTGGCCTATAACGCGCAGTGAGCCAATCCGGAGTACCCAGAGCGCGATCATGCCGCCGATCGCGAACAGGTACAGCGGGTACAGCCGGAATACCCGGCTCACCCAGAAACCGGTCAGCTGGCGAGCGCCGAAGAGGCCTGCTGCCTGAGCCACCTCGGCCATGTGTTACGCAGGGGATCCCCGCCGGGTGTCGCGCACCAGCAGGAACACGGTCAGGCCGGGGAAGTGCCTGGTGAGGCCGAGCCGGTAGCGCGGCCGCAACACGGCCGCCTGACTCGCCTCGATGGCCCGGTAGGGGTCCTTCAGGCGGCCGCTGCCGACGATCCAGATCCGGGGCTCATCGCCCATGCACGCGGCGGGATGGCGGCAGCCGACCGGGTTTATCTGGCTTGACTGCGGGGCCGTCGCGGCGACGAACAGTTCTCTTGGCACCGGCACGCCGTGCGGCATGTCCTGCTGGAGGTAGTACTGCAGGCCCGGGCCGATCATCAGCCACCAATACGACGTGCCCTCCCGGTAGACGATGCCGTCCCCGGCCTTCGCATCGCGGGCGATGGTGTGGGCGGCGCCCGCGTAATCCAGGTAGCCGCCGTAGATGACGGGGTAGGTCGACCAGCTGTGCGCCCCTGGCTCCCTGATCACCTGCTGGTCGACCGCGCCGAAAGTGCCGATGACCAGAACGGCGGCCGCCGCCAGCCGCACGTCAAGCCGGCTGAGCGCGATCCCGGCCAGGATCGCCCACGCCCCGATGGTGAACAGCAGGTACCGGCTGATGAAATACGAATGCGGGCCCTGCGAGAGCAGCCAGACGGCGCCGACCGGCAGCACGGCTATGGCCGTCGCGAACGCCGCCGGCCGCCAGGCCGCCCAGGCCAGGACGGCGAGGACGATAACCGCGGCGGCCACGGATGTCGAGTAGAACAGGTTCTGGGTCAGGAAGTAAAAGGCATATAGGTTAAGGCCGGGCCGGTTTATCCACCAGACCTGCGACCCGGCCTTGGCCCAGCTGAGGGCCGCCAGCGGCACGCAGGCGGCGAGGCCGGCCGCCGTGGCTGCCGCGAACCCGAGCAGGCGGATGTCCCTGTCCTGCCACCAGCGCAGGGCCGCCCCGGCGGCATGACCGATAACCACCGACAAGGCGGCGAGGTCGATGTAGCCAAGAGCCGCCAGGCATCCGCCGTAGGCCGCCCACCGGCGCACGGACGGCGCGTCCAGGGCCCGCAGCAGCAGCAGCGTGGCCAGCGTCGTGGCCAGCACCTGGGGCGCGTAGTACCGGGCTTCCTGAGCGAACCGGGACACGCTCGGCAGCAGCGCGAACACCAGCCCCGCCAGCAGGCCCGCCCTCGCACCGGCCAGCCTGCGCCCGGCCAGCGTCACGCAGGCCGCCGCCCCGGCCATGGCCAGCACCGACAGCATGCGCATCGCCACGGCCGAATCGCCGAACGCCGCCATCCAGTAGTGCAGCACCAGGTTGTAGGCAAGCTCGGCGGGATTGGACCTGATCGTGCTCGTGACCAGTTGGTGCACCGGGTCGGCAGCCTGCGACCAGGTCCACAGCTCGTCTCCCCACAGTTCCGGGCGGCCAATCTGATAGCAGCCAAGCAGCAGCGTCGCCAGCGCGGGCCACAGCCACGGCACCCGCATGGCCTGCCTGGCAACGCCGTCAAGCAGCGTGCCCCCGGCCGGAGCGTCACCCCCGTCAGCCTCAGGCCGCGCCGTGCCACTCCATTCCCGTATATCCCCCGCAACGGGCACTAGGCACCTCCATGCGCTTACCGGCAGAATTCATCGTGATTGCGTCATGTAGTTATATGACGCGCCGCAACTGTTTCTGGTTGCCGCCGCCCCGTAGGTACGAGCGGTCAGGTGGATGGCGCTGGCTGACGCTTAACGTCAAGGACCGCTCGACGCCGAGGCGCTCGGGCCGCGCTCAGCCGTCATGCCACGTTCGTGCCAGGAGGAGCGCCAATCCGTAGGTCAAGAACCGGTATTGTGCATGGATTTGTGCACGAGACGCGGCGGGACGGGTTGAGACGGGGGAGACGCAGTAGGCCCGGCACGAACGCCCGCCACCTGTCCGCCGAGATCAGCGCGATGACCAGAGACTATCCGGGACGCCTGATTGAGATGTGACAGTCAGGTTCGCGGCGGCAACCATGAACGGACGAGCCGTCTGGCCTGCGGCAACACCGGAAGGACCGTCCGACAGTCCTTGCGAACGGGGTCATCAAACCTCAATGAGACGGGCGTAGTGCTCATAACCCCGAGGTCGCAGGTTCAAATCCTGCCCCCGCTACCAGGTCAAAGGCCCCTTCCGATCATGGAAGGGGCCTTTTGCGTGTCATTTGGGCACGGATTTTGTGCACGGGATCTCCATCAAGGCGGCCCGGAGGGCCGCTCGCGCCGCCAACACGGCGCGCACGCCTCCGCTCCCGCTGGCGCTCCCGCTACGGCGGCGCCAACGCCAGTCGGCTGGCGCGAAAACACGAAAACCCCGGGCCGCCATTGACATACAGCAGTCACCGGAATCAGCCGCGGGGATGTCCATGCTCCCGCTGCCGGTATTGTCCGGGCCGGTCAGAACCTGTCAAGAGCGCCTATGGCGGCGGCTCCGCCGATCTCCGGCTCTTGACAGAACCTGCCCGGCA
>DASQVO010000203.1:0-3023 GCA_035640715.1 Streptosporangiaceae bacterium | reverse complement strand
AACCTGCCGCGGACGGCGACCAAGCCGGAGGTCACGTTCGAATGGAAGATCCCGACCGATAAGTCGGGTGCGCCGCTGTCCAACGCGATCGAGCGCGACCGGGCCCGGACCTACTTCCAGGCCTACTCCGCGGCGTCCGCGGTGTACTTCATCGAGCAGGCGCTGGCTGAGATCAGGGCGGGCCGGACGAAGACGTGGGAACCGTTTACGGTGCCGGACGAGGCGAACAGCTGCGGCTTCACCGAAGCCGTCCGTGGGGTCCTCTCGCACCACATGGTGATCAGGGGCGGGAAGATCGCCAACTACCACCCCTACCCGCCGACCCCCTGGAACGCCAGCGTCCGGGACAACTTCGGGACGCCGGGCCCCTACGAGGACGCCGTGCAGAACACGCCGATCTTCGAGGAGAACCCGCCGGATCAGTTCAAGGGCATCGACATCATGCGGACCGTGCGCAGCTTCGACCCGTGCCTGCCATGCGGGGTGCACATGTACCTCGGCGGCGGCAAGGTGCTGGACAAGGTCCACTCGCCGATGACGGTCACCCTGGCAACCTGACAGCGGTGGTCATGTCCCTGGCGGTCACGGCGCCGCCGGGGACATGCTGCCGCCCGCAAGCGTGGAGGCGAAGCGGATGACCCGCGTCCAACAGGCCGGCGACCGGATCGAGGAACTGCTCGGCGTACTGCACGCCGGGGGCGGCAACGGCGCCGCTGCCGAGGAACTCGTCAGGCTGCTGGTCGGCCTGTACGGAGACGGCCTGGCCCACATCGTGGCCGCGCTCCGCGACGATGGCGCGGCCGGGTCGGCGATACTGGACCGGCTGACCGATGACCCGCTGGTGGAGAGCCTGCTCCTGCTGCATGGGCTGCATCCGCTGGATGTCGATGCCCGGATTCAGCGGGCACTGGACCGGGTCCGGCCCTATCTCGGCTCGCACGCCGGCGGCGTGCACTACCTCGGGGTCACCGACGGCGTCGCCCATCTCCGGCTCGAGGGCAGCTGCCATGGCTGCCCCTCCTCGGCGGTCACCGTGCAACTGGCCATCGAGGGCGCGGTGCAGGACGCGGCACCGGAGGTGACCGAAGTCCGGGTCGAGGGAGTGACCGAGCCGTCCGGGCCGCCCGCGCCCGTTCTGCTGCAGATCGGGTCTCGTCCGGACACAGCGGAGCCCGGCGGCGCGGCGGGCGGTCACGGGGCCTGGGTGAGGTTGGCGAATGTCGGGCCGCCGAGTTCCCGTCCCGTCACCACGTCCGCTGGCGGCATGGAGATTCTCGTCTGCTCGGTCCGCGGCACGCTGTATGCCTATCGCAACGCCTGCGCGGCCTGCGGCGCCGGGATGGGCGGTGGCCGGCTGGAGCGGGAGGTGCTCACCTGCGAGTGCGGCGTGGCCTACGACGTCACCCGCGCCGGGCGGGCGCTCAGCGATCCGGCTCTTCATCTCGACCCGCTGCCGGTCATCACCGACAGCCAGGGGGTCCGGGTGGCCGTGCCCACGGCGGTACGGTCATGACCGGCCGAGCAGGCCCGGCAGGGCGTACCGGCCTTCGCCGGTTCGTGCCGCCAGCGCCGGCCCAGCCGGAGGAATCCCCGTCCCCGCCGGAAACGGCGCCCGCGGCATCCGCTCCGCCCCCGGCATCGGATTCCGCGCCTCCCGCCGCACCGGCGGCTTCCCCCGCTACGGCGCCCGCGACGTCTGCTCCCGCGCCCGCGACATCCCCCTCCCCCGCCCCTCGCCCGGCCGCCCCGCCCTTCCCGCCCGCGGTAGCGGAGGTGATCGGCGCCCGCGCAGGAGCCGCTGTCGAGGCCGCCGCGGCGGACGAGAAATGCGAGATGTGCGGAACGCCCATCCCCGCCGAGCACGGCCACGTGGCCGACATGGAGCAGTCGTCGCTGCTGTGCACCTGCCGCGCCTGCTACCTGCTCTTCACACGTTCCCAGGCGGGACGGTACCGCGCGGTGCCGGACCGGTACGCCTGCGACCCGGCCCACCCGATGTCCACGGGTGAGTGGGAAGAACTTGAGATCCCCGTCGGGCTTGCGTTCTTCCTCCGCCGCTCGGGGCGGGATGAGGTGGCCGGGTTCTACCCGAGCCCGGCGGGTGCCACCGAATGCAGGCTCGACCTCGCGGCCTGGGACCGGATCTCGGCGGCCCATCCCCTGCTGCGCGCCATGGAGCCCGATGTCGAGGCGGCCCTCATCTGCCGGACAGACGACGGGATCGAGCATTTCCTGGTGCCGATCGACGCGTGCTACGAACTGGCCGGCCGGATGCGCCTGTACTGGCGCGGCTTCGACGGAGGAGCCGAGGCACGCCAGAGCATCGACGACTTCCTGGGTAACGTGCGGTCGAGGGCGCGGCCGCTGCATGAGGAGCCCTGAAATGGCTGACCTGACCTTCGATTGCATCGGGGCCCAGGCGGAACGCTACGCGGTGATGCCGTCGATCTCGCTGGCGCTGCGGATCAGCGAGACCAGCGGCCAGCGGATCGACACCATCGCGCTCCGCTGCCAGATCAGGATCGAGCCGACCCGGCGACGTTACTCCCGCCTGGAGGAGCAGCGGCTGAAGGACCTCTTCGGCGAGACGACGCAGTGGGCCGACACCCTGAAGCCGATGCAGTTCACGAACGTCTCGACAATGGTCACGGGTTTTAAGGGCAGCACCGAGATCCAGCTGCCGGTGACCTTCAGTTACGACCTGGAGATCGGCTCCGGCAGATACTTCGCAAGCCTGGAGGCGGGGGAGATCCCCCTGCTGCTGCTGTTCAGTGGCACCATCTTCTCGGTTGTGGACGGCAGGCTCCAGGTGCAGCAGGTGCCGTGGAGCAAGGAGGCCACCTACCGCCTGCCGGTCAGCGTCTGGCAAGAAGCAGTGGACATCCACTTCCCCAACTCCGGCTGGATCACGATGAGCAGGCAGACGCTGGACGAGCTGCAACGCTTCAAGACCCGGCGGGCGCTCCCCACCTGGGACGCGACGGTATCGGCCCTGCTCGCCGAGGCGGCGGACGCGGCAGACC
>DASQVO010000202.1:0-7298 GCA_035640715.1 Streptosporangiaceae bacterium | reverse complement strand
GCCACCCCCAGCTCGGCGTCCCGGGGCGCCAGCCCGTGCTCGCACCGCGCACAGTGGTACCAGGCCCGCCGCAGGGTGACCGGGCCGAGCACGGTATCGATGACCTTGTCCCGGTAGGCCACGAACTCCGCCTCATGGCCCCGGCCGCACGGCACCCGAGGCCCCTGGTATCCAGGATCGGCTGACAGCAGCTCCCCGAGCACGCCGCAGCCCAGCCGCAGCATCCCTGCCCGGATCACGGCCTCGGCGGCTTCCAGCCCCGCCTCGCAGCCCAGCGACCTGGCCGCCTCCGCCGCCAGCCGCCCTATCTCGGCGGACTTCTCCTGCGCGAGCGCGGTGAAGAGCCCCCTTTTTCGCCCTCCGGCACCGGGGGCGCATCCGTTCCGGCCGCCGGCCGGGCCTCGCAGATCCGCTCGCTCACCTCGATGATCTGCTCGACTGTCGCCTGGAACTCCGCGTGCCGGGCCACCTCCCGGCGCACCTTCTTCACCTCCGCCGTCGCCAGCTGCCGCCCGACCGTCTTGCGGCGGCCAGCCGACCGGGTCCACAAGAACCGCGGCCCGTGCCCCGGATGATCCGGGGCCGCGCACGCGCAGCCCGGCTTCCCGCACTTGCGCCAGTTCTCGCTCACCGACCCCCGCCGGAAGTCGCCAACCGCCGCCAGCTGCGCATACAGGCGGTCCCGCTCGGCCTCCAGCTCCGGAAGCGACGGCTCGGACATGGGCACTCCTCGTCTGGTTGTGACAGTCACAACCAGACTCCCATCATAAACAGCGCAAACCTGGGACCCCTACAAACGTGTCGCGCACCCTGTGCCCCTGGTGACAGCCCGGGAATGTCGGTGCTGCCGCCTAACATCAGCGTGAACCCGGACCTCGCCGGTGCCTTGGGCACCGGGTTCCGGGCGCCACCTTCAGGCCAGGACCGCAGCTAGAGCAGGAGAGGGGCCGCGATCGTGCCTAGGCGGGCGAAGAGGCGGGGGCCACACCCGATCGCGGCGCCGTTCACGGTGGCCGCGCCGTCGGGGGTGCGGATCCGGGACCGGCTGCGCCTTACCCCGGCCGATGCGCAGGTCCTCACGCTGGCCGGGGAGCATCTTGGCCGTCATCAGCGCGCTGATCTGGCCGGGCGCATCCGGATCGGGAACATCCCGGCCAGGGAAAACCGGCGCGCCGAGCGGAAGAAGAAGCTGACCGCCTTGTCCTCCTCGCGCTGGGCGGGGGCGATGACCCGCGCCAGCGACGACCAGTACCAGCTCAGCGTGCGCTGCCTGTATCAGGAGCGTGCATCCCTGCGGCGCGCTATCGGCACCATCGGCAAGCGCCTGGCGGTGCCGTGCGGGCAGCGCCACGGCCGGGTACGCGGCTACGCCAGCCAGGACGAGCGCTTCTGCAAGCAGCGCCGCCTTCAGGTCCTCACCGGCCGCCTCGCGCGGGTTGAACGCCGGATCGAAACCGGGCGCCCGGCGATCGTCATCGGCGGCAGGCGGCTGCTCAAGGCCCGGCACAACCTCGGCACGGCGCAGCTCACCGAGGCGCAGTGGCGGCAGCGGTGGCAGGCCGGGCGGCTGTTCCTCACCGCCGACGGCGAGACCGGCGCCCCGCACGGGAACTACACGATCACCGTCGATCCCGGGACCGGCGAGGTGTCGGTCGTGCTGCCGGAGCCGCTGCGGTATCTCGCGAACGCCCCGCGTGGCCGGTACAAGCTGGCCTGCACCGCAGGGTTCCACCACCGCCGCCAGGAGTGGCTGGACCGCGTCACCGCCAACCGTGCGGTGCGGTATGACCTCGTGTATGACCCGGTCCGGGACCGCTGGTACCTGGACGCCTCCTGGTCCGCCGGCCAGGCTGCCCTGCCCTCCCCCGGCGAGCTGGCCCGATCCGGGGCGCGGCTGCTCGCTGTCGATCTCAACGCAGGCCACCTCGCCGCCTGTGTCGTGGACGTGCACGGCAACCCGGTCGGCCAGCCTGTCACGGTGCCGCTGGAGCTGACCGGGCCGGCCAGCACACGGGACGGCAGGCTGCGGGACGCCATCACCTGGCTGCTGGACATTGCCCGCGAGCACGGCTGCGCCGGGCTCGCCATCGAGAACCTGGGCTTCACCGATGCCCGCGCCACCGGCCGGGAAACCATGGGCCGGGGACGGCGCGGCAAACGCTTCCGCCACACCGTGGCTGGCATCCCCACCGCACGCTTCCGCGAACGCCTGCGCGGCATGGCCTGGCACGCCGGGATGGTCGTGGTCGCCGTCGACCCCGCATACACCAGCATCTGGGGCGGCCAGTACTGGCAGGCCCCGCTCCGGCAACAGGCCAGGCACCAGCGGGTCACCAGGCATCACGGCGCCTCGGTGGCCATCGGACGACGCGCTCTCGGGCACGGGATACGGCGTCGGCCAGGTGTGACCGCCCCCGGCCAGAGGACCGGGACGCGGAGAGCTACCGGCCAGACCGTGACCGTCCCGGAAGCGCGCGGGACCGCGAGCCCACCCAGGACCACAGGCACGCCCAACAGAGGCGGCAAGACCTGCTGGAGCCGAAGTGACCAGCCCGCGCTGCTCCCCGGCCCTCAAGACCGTTCGGAGGGCCACCGGCTCAGCCCGGTTTACGGCGATCCGGCCAACACTGGCCAACTCGCATAGGAACGGTGTCCGCTGGCATCGGCAGCGGTTCAGCGTGCAGCGGGCCGGGCAGCGGCTCCGCCGTGCAGCGGGCCGGGCAGCGGTTCCGCGTGCAGGACGGTCAGCCGGGACACCGCCCGTGTCAGTGCCACATAGAGCCGCTGCAGGCCGCGGGCCTCGGACCGGGCGATCGCGGCAGGCTCGATGACGATCACGTGGTCGAACTCAAGTCCCTTGGCCAGCGTCACGGGCACCATGGTGAGGCGCCCGGCCGCGTCCGTCCCGTCGAGCAGCGCGTGGCGGACGCCGCGGGCGGTCAGCAGCCGCGACAACTCCGGCACCTGCTGGTCGGCGGCGATGACGGCGACGGAGCCGGGCATGCCGCAGGCATCCGCGCAGACCGCGGCGAGCGTGGCGGCGAGCCGTTCCGGTGCCACGGCGATGATCTGCAGGGCGCCGGGATCCTCACGCAACGACGCCGCCGGCGACAGCTCAGGCGCGATGCGGTGCAGCAGCCGGCTGGCGTAGTCGAGTATCTGCCGGGGCACGCGGTACCCGGTGCGGAGCACCCGCAGCTCGGCACCGGGCTTGCCAAGGTGGCCGAGGAGGTCGGCCCAGCTGGAGGTGGCCCAGGGCGTGGTCCCCTGGGCCAGGTCGCCGAGCACGGTGGCCGCGCCCGTGGCGCACCGGCGGCCGATCGCGCGGCACTCCATCGGGGAGAGATCCTGCGCCTCGTCCACCACCACATGGCTCAGGCTGGGCGTGCGCTCGATCAGGTCCCGCGCCTCGTCGATGAGGACCGCGTCCGCCGCCGACCAGCGGGCCGACCCGGGGCCGCGCGGCGGCTTCGCCCAGGTGATGGCCTGCTGCTCGGCCTCACTGAGCATCCCGTCGGCGGCCGCGGCCAGCGCGGCGGGCTCGGCCAGCAGGCCGAACACCACCCGCACCGGGTCAGCCTTCGGCCAGATCGCGTCCACCGCCGCGCGCACCTGCCGCGTCCGCCGCACCGCGTCGTGCGTCCGGTCATCGCAGGCCTCCCCCGCGGCCTCCATCTGGGTGAGGATGGCGGCCGCTATCCGGTGCCCGAGCAGGTCCCGGCCGGCCCCGTAGCGGACGCCGCGGTCGCGCAGTTCCGCGGCCAGCCCGGCCAGGTCGTAGGCGGGCACCCGCAAGCGCCGGGAGCCGCGCGGCAGCACGAGCGCCTCGGCCGGCTCCGCGATCCGGGACCACACCGCGCGGCGCAGCACCTCCGCCATCCGCGCGTCGCCCTTGACCACGGCGGCCGCCGCGCTGTCCTCGCCGCGCACCGGGACCGAGGCGACGAGCTCGGTCACGGTCATCTGGCTGACGTCGACCTCGCCGAGGGCGGGCAGCACGTTGCGGATGTAGGAGAGGAAAGCACGGTTCGGCCCGATGACGAGGACGCCGCGGCGGGTGACGCGTTCCTTGTGGGCATAGAGCAGGTAGGCGACGCGGTGCAGGCCGACCGCGGTCTTGCCGGTGCCGGGGGCGCCCTGCACGCAGACGGTCTGAGCGGCGTCGGCCCGGACGATGTCGTCCTGCTCCGGCTGGATGGTGGCGACGATGTCGCGCATCGGGCCGGACCGGGGCCGCTCGATCTCCTCAATCAGCAGCCGGCTGACCAGCTCATCCGCGGCCTGACCGGGCGGGGGCGCGGCCTGGGCGGGCGCGGACCCGGCCTCACCGGGCGGGGGCGCGGTATGGGCCGGAGCGGCGAAATGCTCGTCCTCGTACGCGGTCAGCTCCCCACCAGAGAAACCGAACCGGCGGCGCCAGGCCACGCCCATCGGGTCGGCCCGGCTGGCGCGGTAGAAGGGGCGGGAGACCGGGGCACGCCAGTCGATGACCACGGGGTGCCCGCCGGGATCATGCACGTGCCGGCGGCCGATGTGGAAGGTCGCGCCGCGGATGTCGTCGGACGGCCCGGCGTCGGAGTAGTCCAGCCTGCCGAAGAACAGCGGCGTGCCGGGCAGATCCCTCAGTGCCTCAGCCCGGTGGTGCAGCTCGGCCTTGAGATACTCCTCCGAGACCGGGTCCCCGCCGAGCGCGCGCAGCGACAGCACGTCCTCCCGCATCAGCTGCAGGAATTCACGAGACCGGCGCAGATGAGCGCGTTCGGCGGCGAGAACGGCGCCACCTGGGAAATCATCCGGGGAATGGTCGGTATCCGGCGGCTCCCCGTCCGCCTGGCTGGCCGCGGTCATAACTCGTCTCCTTGAGGCAGTGTGTTCTTCAAACGGGAAGAGAGCACAAGGGCCGAGAACATACCAGCGATCCGCTCGCGAGTCACCCGGTTTTCGGCGTCACGTGCGGCGGGATCAGCCGCCTGCCGCCACCGGAGCCGACGCCCCGCGGACACGGTGCACGGGGAAGGCGCACCCCGCTCCCGTTCGGAACTGCCGGGCCTTAATCCTCATCGCCAGCAGGGCCGCGTCGGCTAGCCTCATCGGAATCCATCTGATCGACGAAACCGCTGGGCAGCAAAGCCATGACTGAGACAACGCCGGACGTGCCGGAGCGGCCGTCACTCGACGGCCTCGAAAGCAGATGGGCGCGGCGCTGGGAACAGGACGGGATCTACCGGTTCCGGCGCGCTGACGGCGCTGACGGTCCGGCGGAACGCGCCGTTGCGTTCTCCATCGACACGCCGCCGCCCACGGTCAGCGGCTCCCTGCACGTGGGCAGCGTGTTCTCCTACACCCACACCGATGTCGTCGCCCGCTTCCAGCGGATGCGCGGCAAGCGCGTGTTCTACCCGATGGGCTGGGACGACAACGGCCTGCCGACCGAGCGGCGGGTGCAGAACTATTTCGGCGTGCGGTGCGATCCCGCGCTGCCCTACGATCCTGGCTTCTCGCCGCCGGAGCCCGCCGGCCAGACCGGCCAGAAGGGCCGCGCCGTCAGCGTTTCCCGCCGGAACTTCGTCGAGCTGTGCGAGCGGCTGACCGCCCAGGACGAGAAGGCGTTCGAGGAGCTCTGGCGCCACCTCGGCCTGTCGGTGGACTGGTCGCTGACCTATACGACGATCGGGGTGCGCGCCCAGCGAGCCGCCCAGCGGTCCTTCCTGCGGCTGCTGCAGGCTGGCGAGGCCTACCAGGCTGAGGCGCCCACCCTGTGGGACGTCGGCTTCCGCACCGCCGTCGCCCAGGCCGAGCTGGAAGACCGCGACCACCCCGGCGCCTGGCACCGCGTGCGCTTCCGCACCGCCGACGCCCGGCCGGTCTACATCGAGACCACCCGCCCCGAACTGCTGCCTGCATGCGTCGCGCTCATCGCCCATCCGGACGACGAGCGCTACGCGCCGCTGCTGGGCAGCATGGTCACCTCGCCGGTGTTCGGGGTGCCGGTGCCGGTGCTCGCCCATCCTGGCGCCGAACGAGAGCGCGGCGCGGGCATCGCCATGTGCTGCACCTTCGGCGACCTCACCGACGTGCAGTGGTGGCGTGAGCTGAAGCTGCCGACGCGGACGATTATCGGACGGGACGGGCGCATCCTCGCCAGCCCGCCGCCGGGACTCGACAGCCCTAGCGGCGTCAGGGCATACGCGGAGCTGGCCGGCGCGACCGTGACCGGGGCACGCGAGCGGATCGTGGCGATGCTCCGCGCCTCCGGCGACGCCGGCGGCGAGCCCCGCCCGGTCGTGCGGCCCGTCAAGTTCTATGAGAAGGGCGACCGGCCGCTGGAGATCGTCTCCAGCCGCCAGTGGTTCATCCGGTCGCTGAGCCACCGGGACGCGCTGCTGCGGCGCGGCGCCGAGCTCAGCTGGCATCCGGCGCACATGCGGACGCGGTATGCGGACTGGGCGCGCGGGCTGAACTCGGACTGGCTGATCAGCAGGCAGCGGTTCTTCGGCGTGCCGTTCCCGGTCTGGTATCCGCTCGACGGCTCCGGCGAGCCCTGCTACGACCGGCCGATCCTGCCGGCCGAGGACATGCTGCCGGTGGATCCGTCCTCGCTCGCGCCGCCCGGCTACGACGAGGCCGGCCGCGGCCGGCCGGGCGGCTTCACCGGCGACCCCGACGTGATGGACACCTGGGCGACCTCGTCGCTGAGTCCGCAGATCACGTGCGGCTGGGAGGAAGATCCCGCGCTGTATGCCCAGACATTCCCGATGGACATGCGACCGCAGGGTCCCGAGATCATCCGTACCTGGCTGTTCTATACGGTGCTGCGCTCCCAGCTTCAGGCTGGTGTGCTGCCGTGGCGGCATGCGGCGATCTCGGGCTGGGTCCTCGACCCGGACCGGAAGAAGATGAGCAAGTCCAAGGGCAACGTCGTGACGCCGATGGACCTGCTCGGGCAGTTCGGCTCGGACGCCGTCCGCTACTGGGCCGCGAGCGCGCGCCCCGGCACCGATACGACGTTCGATCTCGGGCAGGTCAAGGTCGGCCGGCGCCTGGCCATCAAGGTGCTGAACGTGGCCAAGTTCGTCCTCGGGCTCCCCGGGGCAAGGTACCCATAATCATGGAAGCCTGCGCCGCTATCAGTCACGATTAGGAAACGACTCATCGCATAGAGTCACCTACTCGGTAGCCTGCCGCCATCTGCAGATGTTTTGTAAACGATCAGTCACGCTATGCAACAAGACGCCAGGGGGCAGCACGTGCCATGTGAAGGCGTTCACCGCGTGGGCGGCATTGCGGCGCTCGGGGTC
>DASQVO010000201.1:0-10724 GCA_035640715.1 Streptosporangiaceae bacterium | reverse complement strand
GGTCGACGTGCCTGGCAACCCGCGCACAAAGCCGCCTGTATTGGAAGGAGTCCCTTTCACCCCGGTCCATGGAGGCGCGCAGAACGGGATCTTCTGTCGCGTTGGGCGGCCGAAGGTGACCACCCTGCGACGGCGCCGGCGGGCAGCGGCACCGTCTTGCCGCTGCCCGCCGGCGCCGCCACCACGGTCACCCGGGCCGGTCCTGCAGCCGCGCGAAGAGCCCGGACTGGCCACCACCCCACCCGCGCCAGACCAGCGATCCGCCCGGCGGCAGCATCGGTCTCGGCAGTTCCCGCAGCCGCGATCATCCCACCACCTAGACGCTCTCAAGGCCGCAGGCGGCATCGGCGAGTGGGGGAGCCCGCTACCCGGGGGTGGCCGACGGGAAACCCAGCAAAGCCGGCGAGCTGATCTTCAGCTACTGGGACTTTATTGCCGGTCACTGTCCGGCGAAGTAGTGCCCCTGGTCGAGGTCGGCGATCAGGCCGGGGTGGCCGGGTTCCCAGCCCAGCAGTTGCCGGGTGGACGCGTTAGACATCGGCGGGATGCCCAGCGTCATGACCATCCCGAAGGGCCCGAAGTGCTCCGTGGCCTTCTCCGCCGTGACGCTCACTGCCCGGATGCCCAGGTGGCGGCCGATGACCTCGGCGATGTGACGCACGGCGATGCCCTCTTCGGCCGCGGCGATCAGCTGTGATCCGGCCGGCGCATTCTCCAGCGCCAGCCGGTAGAGGCGGCCGAGGTCCAGGGTGTGAACAGCGGGCCACCGGTTGGCACCATCACCGACGTATCCGGACACGCCGGTCGCCCGGGCGATCCGGATCAGCATCGGGATGAAGCCCTGCTTGTCCCGCGTGCTGTGCACAACTGGCGGAATCGCGACGAGCAGGGACCGGATGCCGCGCCCGGCGAACCCGGCGATCTCGCGTGAGACGGCGGACCGGGGGTTGGCGCTGGCGGCCGGGCCGCCGTCCGCGGCGTTCCCGAGGCCGATCCCGATGAAGGTCTTGCCGGTGCCCTCGAGCGCGTCGCCGAACGCCTGGACGGTGGCCATGTCCATGGCCGCCGCGCCGGCCATATCCCCGGCGATCATGACGTCGTGGTTGAAGGCGAGGTGGATGACCGCGTCCGCGCTGGCCGCGGCCTCGCGCAGGCCGTCGAGGTCACTGGTGTCGCCGAGGCGGACTTCGGCGCCGAGGGCCTTCACGGCAGCGGCGGAGGTCTCGGACCGGGCAAGGCCCGTGACCTCATGCCCGGCCGTAATTAGTTCGGGGACGACAGCCGAGGCGATGTGGCCGCTGGCACCGGTAACGAATACGCGCATGATCAGTTCTCCCGACGAGGTGATGTAACTTGGTACCGTCACTCTAGCATGGTGACGGCACCAAGTCACATCACCTAGGCTGTACTCATGGCTCGCTGGGAACCGAACGCACGGGAACGGCTGGTGCTCGCCGCACTCGACCTCTTCGCCGAACAGGGCTACGACAACACCACCGTCACCCAGATCGCCAATCGAGCCGGGCTGACCAAGACCACCTTCTTCCGCCACTTCCCCGACAAGCGGGAGGTCCTGTTCGCGGGCCAGGAGGTCCACTCCCGGCTGCTCGCGGACGGGGTCGCCGCCGCACCGGACTCGGCCACGCCACTTGAGGCGGTCGCCGCCGCCCTCGATGCCCTCACGGCCAGCTTCACCGCTGAGCAGCGCGAATTCGGGCCCCGGCTCCTGACGGTCATCGCCGGCAACCCCGAACTGCAAGAACGTGCGACGTTCAAGCGCGCCGCACTCGCCGCGGCCCTGGCCAGCGCACTCGGCAAGCGCGGCGTACCTGACCTGACCGCGAGCCTCGCCGCCGACCTCGGAGCCCGCGCGTTCGACCGTGCCTTCGACCGCTGGATCGAGCCATCCAGCCAGCAGACATTCACCGAACTCGCCCGCGAGGAACTCCAGGCACTGCGAACCGCCGCCGTGGCACTCGGCTAAGGCGCAGCCAACCAGGCATCGACTACTGGGATCAGCTCAGGGACTTGTTCGAGCCAGATGGAGATCAGCGCGGTTGCCATGCTGCCGTGCCTGAACGGGCCGATCAGCCGGCTGCTTCCGTTCATGCGCAGGTAACGGGCGGCCCAGATGCGGGGCGTGCCGACGTCGGCGGTGAACACCGGCGCAGCAGCCACATGGCCACATTCCGGCGCTTACTACGGCAAGACCCGTCACACAACAGGCTGATCTGCAGCCACGGACTTGCCATTACCCCCGACCGCAAACAGCGGAAATAATCGGCGATTTGGCCGCCTGGCCACTGTGCTTGAAGTTACCTTCCGTGATCGATGCAGCCTCTGGCCCACGCAGGCCGACGTACGCAGCAGTCAGGGCGTGCTGGCTCTGCGCGCGAGGACAAGCCGGCACTGCGGGCTCCCGTCCCCGCCCGGGTCAAGAGTCGTCAAGGGGACTGCCGTCACCGTGAATCCGGGTGCTGTCAGGTCGCTGCGGACCGCGTGCAGCGGGCAGGTGCGGTAGTACATGACGAACGGGGGACGCCACACGGCATTGCGGACCCGCATGGCCAGGTCGAACCCGAGCAGTGCCCACATCCAAAGACCTACCCCGGCGACCGGACCCGGCCTCGCAAGGGCGCGCAAGGGCGCGCACCTACCCGCCTGATTGAGGATGGATGCAGGCGGGTAGGTGCGCGTGCTCGGCGTCGAGCGCGCCGGGCGGGTTCTCAAGCGCGCTCCGAGCCGCTTTATTGCGCCGCTCTCGGCATCCTGGTGGCGCCGCCCTTGATGAACGCAGAGTGGCTGATCTGTGCAGGCGGCTGTCCATCCTTACATATGCCGATGAGCTGGTATTGGGCCGTGCCGGTATGGGAAAGCGTTTCTGCTCAGTGCCGTGCCGGGGCAGTCAGGTACCGGTTGTCTCACGAGCATTGCCAGGTGAAAGACGTGTTTGCGAGGTTGCTGTCAGTCATGTCTTCGCGCCGCGAGAGCCAATACAGGGCGCCGGCATCGCCCCACATCATTCCGGCGCGGTCGTCGCTGTCGATCTGGGCGAGCAGCGTCCAGCGGGCTTGTTCTGTCCTTAGGAGCTGATCGTCACCTGGATCGCGGCCGCCCAGCGCGGCCAGTGCGGCCTCGTATTCCACCGGGCCTTGCACCGGCGTGGCGTAACCGCCGACCTGGTGGCAGGGGCCATCGTGCCGTTCGCTGAGAGCCTCGATAAATGCATCGTCGTTGACGGGATGCTCCAGGAACGAACGCAGGTCCTCGCCGGGTGTTTTGAAGACAGCATGCAGATCCGGGTGCTCGAAGTTCGGGAACGTCACGACTGGCTCAACGGCGAGGTCTACCCGCTCGTACGGCGTGATCCCGGCTGGGCATGCCCGGGGGGAGGTCGCCCGGCCGGGCTGCACGTGAAGCACGTGCGCGCCAGCCAGCGTTTCCGGATCCCAGACTCCCACGACTGCCGCACCGTTGTCGTACTGCCCGTCGAAATAGAAAAACAGCAGCACCCCCGTTTGCGGCAGGGTGATGTCCAGCGGCATCTCCTACCTGCTCGCGTGGACGATCCGAGCCACAACATATGAGCCGACGGCTTGTGCCATCGCCGGTCAGCATGAACGACGCCCACGATGCCGGGAGGGACCGTCCCCGCGAAACCGAGGCCCAGTGGTCGCAATCTGATCGTTTCGCCCAGAGCTGGCTGGCAGCCTGCGCGGGGTTTTCCGCCGTCCCTGGCCACGGACACCGATCCGCTACTACGCAGCCCGGTGACTTCGTTCATGAATGGTCCGCGCCGCGTGACCATGGCAGCCATGGTCACGACTCCGGGCACGGCGGGTACAGCAGCGGATACGGGGACCATGGCGGCGGGCACCACGCAGGCTTCGACGGGGGTGGCCATGGCGGTCACTGAAACGATCAGCAGAGCGGTGGCACACGCCGGGTGCCGAAGAGCGGCACGGCACGCCGTTCAGGCAGGGCTTCGGGCCATCATTAATGGTGAGGCGGCTTGAACCCGCGCCGCTAACAGCTCGGGGGGAAATGGCATTGCCCAGCCAACGGAACCCGCATGCCCGAAACACGGGGCCAAGCCTGCTGCGACCACCAAGCCCTCCCCGCACCGCCCTCTTCTGCCGCAACGGGCGGGTTCGGCTTCCGGCATGATCGGGTCATGCCGCTCATCGCTTTGACTCCCGGCCTGGAAGGCCGGCTGCGCCAGGCAGAGCTTACCTACAGCGAGGCCGGGCGGACCCGGGGCATGCTCCCGCCCGGCTACCATCACCTGCGCCGAAGCGCAATCATCGGCTCCGGCGCGGAGGTCTTCGCCGCCGCGGTAACGATGCTGTTCAGCTGGCAGGTGCAGCTGCGCGCGGGTCTTCGCGTGTCGCCGTCATCGGCCATGGCCGAACCGGGTGCTGTCGTAGTCCTGGGCCTGGGAGCAGGGCCAGTCCGGACAAGCGCGCCCTGCCGGGTCGTCTACGTCATCAACCAGCCGGATCGCCGGGGATTCGCCTACGGCACCCTGCCAGGACATCCCGAGTGCGGCGAGGAGGCGTTCATCGTTGAGCAGCACGACGACGGTGCCGTTACCTTCGCCATCACCGCGTTCTCCAAGCCAGCGACGCTACCGGCAAAGGCCGCCGGCCCGGCCGGGCGAGCCATTCAGCGCCACCTCACTACGCGCTATCTGCGCGCGCTAGCCGGTTGAACGCCGTCGCCGGGTGCAGCGTCCGCTCATGCCGCTGGCCGGGCGACCGCTCAGGCGTCGGCCACGAGGCCGAGCGGATGAAGCGCGTGGGTCTGGGCGAGTTCCGCCAGGTCGGCGGCTGGCGGTAACTGCCGCATTATGCTGTCACCATCGGCCCGTTTATCCGGCCGATACGCGACCAAGTCCTGAGCATTTGGTTCGCGGGGCCGTGGAGGTCGCTCATCTCGCAGCCGGTGAACCACTCCATGCATCTCGCGAGGCTGTGCGCGGTCAGTGGCCCGACGACCAGTTCCACCGCGAGTCTTCGAGGGTCGATGTTGACGGCTGCCAGCGCTTCGCCGGGACGACCCTCGTTGGGCGACATTGATGTCAGCATTCGTGCCAGGCCATGCACAGCGGAATGAGCGGTCGCGCTCAGCAGCCGTTGATAGGTCCGCCCGAGCTCGGGCATGTTTTTGTCCATAGCGAGACTTATCAGGGTCATCGCTTTGGGCTGTTCCGGACCGACGTGCGCCGCAGCGCCGTCCACCTCGGGGGTAGCGAGCATGGTGGCCTCGTCGCCGTCGAAGAACGCGGTGTCGCCGCCGCGGTGGGCTGGCCGGTTGATGATTACCCGGCCGATGTCGATGCCCAGCCGGGGTTCGCGCGGGGGATGGTGCATGCTCATGGCAGCAGAATGCGGCACTGGCCGCTAAACCGGAACTATTGATTGGCTGCATGACTATAGGCTCACGCTATGACTGGCCGGGGAGATGCTCGAACCTGACGCGCTGCGCTCGTTCGCCGTGTTCGCCGAGCACGGTAACTTCACCACCGCCGCAGCGGCACTGAACATCACCCAGCCGTCACTGCATGTGAAGATCAATAAGCTTGCCGCCGCGCTCGGCATCACACTGTATGAACGCCGGGGGCGCGGTCTGGTCCTGACCGCTCCCGGCGAGCGCCTGGCGGCGTTCGCGCTGGATACGCGCCGGCGTTGCGACGACTTCCTGGCAGTCCTGAACGAAGGCACGTCGACCGTGACCATCGCAGCCGGACGCGGTACGTTCCGCTGGGTGATCCCCGGCCCGATCCGCGCCATCAGCCAGCAAGGCCGCAAGGTCCAGGTGATCACCGCCAGCCGGGACGCGGCCGTCTCCGCGCTCGGCGCCGGGCGCGCCGATCTGGCGGTGGTCGCCTATGATCCGCCGCCGCGACGCTTCCAGGTGGCCCAGGTCGCCGTCTACCCGCAGGTCCTCGTCGTCAGCAGCGGCCATCCGCTCGCTGCCCGGGACCACCTCAGCCTGCCGGACCTGGCGGGCCTGGACCTCATCGTGCCGCCACCTGGAAGAGCTCACCGGCGTGCCCTGGAGCGGGCGCTGCTCGACGCCGACGTGCCCTGGCAGCCAGCCGCCGAAGCCGATGGATGGGACCTGCTGGTTCACTTCGCCAGCCTTGGTATAGGCGCCACGGTCGTCAACGGCTGTGTCACCCCGCCCGCCGGGCTCACCGCCATCCCCGTCACCGGCCTGCCTGCCGTCAGGTACTGGGCTGCCTGGCGCCCGGAACGCCGCGCCAACATCAGCGACGTGCTCTCCCGCCTGGTCCGTCATGACCAGCGACCTCACCGCCACCAGCCGGTTTCTGTCCTATGTGCTGCGTCACAACCCCGCCTCTATCGGGGCAGCGCTGGATGACAAGGGCTGGATCAGCATCGGCATCTTGCTGGCCGCTGCTGCCAGGCACGGCCATCCCATCGACCGGGAAACCCTGAACCAGCTCATCAACACCCCCGGCAAGCGCCGGTTCGAAACCGACGGGGACAAAATCCGGGCGGCCCAGGGCCATTCCATCCCCATCGACCTCGGGCTCAGCCCCCGCCAGCCACCAGACCTGCTCTACCACGGCACCGTGCAACGCTTCCTGTCCCGTATCCGGGCCGCAGGACTCCAGCCCGGGAGCCGGAACCACGTCCACCTGTCCGCAGACCCCGCCACAGCAGCAGAAGTCGGCGCGCGCCGCGGCCAGCCCGTCATCCTGGTCATCGACGCCGCCGGCATGTACCAGCGCGGGCACCAGTTCTACCGCGCGGCCAACGCCGTATGGCTCACCAGCCACGTTCCCCCGGAATGGATCCACACCCACACCCACACCCACCAATAAACACACCACACGGCAGCCACCAGCACCCTGGCCCAACCGGCCACGCCCGGAGCCTCCGCTCACTCCGCAATAAAGAATGGCCAGCTACTGCTGGCAACCCACGCGTGTATCCGCCGTTATGCGTGCCTGTCCTGTCGAGCTGATGCGGCCCGACAGCTGAGCCGAACGGGCTGATCTGTGTGCCGCCACGCCTGCTGACCGACGCCCGGCTCTGGCTGGTTCAGGCCGCCCGGCGGCGCACCAGCCAGACCGTCGCCGCGCTCAGGATGACCGCGAGCAGCAGGCCGGTGGCACCCTCGACTGACTGGAACAGCCAGAACCGGCCGGGAGGCTGGTAGGCGGTCCAGAGGCCGAGGTGATTGCTGGCCAGCCAGTGGTTCTCCGCCTGCGCGTCGAGGGCCAGCACCCGAGTCGGCAGCGAGCCGATTATCTGTCCGCGCGGGCCAGCGATCCAGCTTCGCAGCGGCCAGCTTCCCGCCGGAGCTGACACGGTGACGGCCTGGCCCAGCAGGAACGTGACGGGGGGTGAGCCGGGCTGGTAGACAGGCAGGTTCAGCAGCATGGTCCGCCGGATGACCGGGCCGGCGCTCACCAGGAGCGTGTCCAGCTTCTGGTAGGTGATCGCGGTCAGGGCCGCGACGAAGGCGCCGGTGGCGGCCATGGCCGGGACCGTGCGCCGGATCAGCGCGCCGGCGAACGTGCCAGCCGCGAAGGCGGCCACGGTCCAGGCGGCGAACGTGACCGCGCTCAGCCCGAACTGCGCCGGCTGCCACCGGCTGGCGCCGGCCAGTGGGTCGGCCTGGGCCAGCCACCAGCTCACCAGGGCGCCGAAGGCGCTGCTCGCCGCGGTCAGCGCCGCGCCGAGCAGGGCCAGCTTGGCCACGACCCACCGGGTCCGGCCGGCCGCCTGGGTCCAGGCAAACCTGAGGGTCCCCGCCTCGTACTCCCGTGCCAGCAGGGGCGCCGCGACGAACATCCCGATCAGCACGGGGATCGCGGACAGGGCGACGGTAGCCAGCAGCACGTTGCCGGTGAGCGGGTAGCCGGCGTGATAGTAGGCATCCTCGAGGCGGCCGCAGCGGCTGGTGGTCAGCGCCCCGGTCAGCGGGCACCGGCTTCGCACCAGGCTGGCATAGGCGTGCTGCATCCGCAGCCCGGTGATGCCGAGCGCGACCGCGCAGCCGCTGAGCAGGATGGCCACCCCGGCCAGCGCCGCCCGGTGCTGCCGCCAGGTGACCCAGGCCATCCTGCGCCACGGCACCGGCCGCAGGCCAGTGTCCTGCCCTGGTTGCGCAGTCATGGTCAGCGCGGTCATGTCGTTACCTCCGTCGTCTCGGTGTGGCGGGCGCGTGCCGGGCCGGGCAGCGCCGCGGCGCCGGGTTCGCGCAGGTAGGCCAGGACGAGTTCCTCCAGGCCGACCGGGTGGGCTTCCCAGCCAGGCGGCACCGGCCTGTCCGTCCCGTTGGTCCTGACCAGCAGGTGGGCCTGGGCCTCGCCGCGCCGTGTGTGCACCACGCGCAGCCGTTCGGCGTATCTGCCGGCCTCGGTGGCCGGGCCGGTCAGCACGCGGTGACAGGCGAGCAGGTCGTCGACCTCGCCGGCCACCTGGATGCTGCCTCGCGATACCAGGATGAGGTAGTCGGCCACCCGCTCCAGCTCGGCCAGCACGTGCGAGGACAGCACCACCGACACGCCGTCGTCGGCCACCGCCGCCATCACCGAGGCCATGAAGTCGTGCCGGGCCAGCGGGTCGAGCATCGCCATCGGCTCATCTAGCACGAGCAGCCGCGGCCGCCTGGCCAGCGCCAGGGTCAGCGCGAGCTGGGCCTGCTGCCCGCCGGACAGCTTGCCGGCCTTGCGGTTGCGCGGGATGCCGAGCTCGGCCAGCCGGGCTTCGGCATAGCCCGGGTCGAAGCGCCGGTTCAGGTTGCGGGTCAGGTGCAGCATGTCGGCGGCGGACAGGTTCTTGTACAGCGGCGTGTCCTGGGCGACGAACGCGATGCCGTCCAGGGCGGCCGGCGACCCGGCGGGCCGGCCGCCGAGCACAGTGACGGTACCCGCGGTCGGCGCCGCCAGGCCGACCGCCAGGTTCAGCAGGGTGGTCTTGCCGGCGCCGTTCGGGCCGACCAGCGCGGCCACGTGCCCGGCCGGGATCGCCAGCGTGCACTCGCGCAGCGCCCAGGTGCCGCCGTAGCGCTTGCCCAGGCCGCTGGTCTCGATGATGTTCATGCGACGCCCTCCGTTTCACCGCTCGTCGCGCCGCGGCGGTCGCCCGGGCCGCTGCGGCGTTCACGGAAATCCCGCAGGGCGCTGGTGAACAGCGCGACGATCCCGTCCTCGTCCAGGCCCGCCGCATCCGCGGTGGCCAGCCAGCCGAGCAGCGAACGTCGCAGCCCGGCCAGCTCAGGGAGTGCGACCTGGCTCAAGGTGGCCTCGACGAACGTGCCCTGGCCGGGCCGCCCGGCCGCCAGGCCCTTGGTCTCCAGCTCCTTGTAGGCCTTCAGCACCGTGTTCGGGTTGATGGCCAGCGAGGCGACCACGTCCCTGACCTTGGGCAGCTGGTCGCCGGGCTTGAGGTAGCCGAGCCGCAGCGCGTGCTCGACCTGATGCACAAGCTGCAGGTAGGTCGGCACGCCCGAGGCTGGGTCGAGCCGGAACTCGATCGGCGACGCAGATCCGCGCGGCCCGGGCGGGTCCATGCCTCCGCCGCCGCTGCCCGCGCCGGACGGCGAGGTGCCAGCTCCGCCCCCCGCTCGGCTCCTGTCTTCCTTATCTATAGTCATAGGACAAAAATACAGAAGGAGGTATCGCTGTCAAGTCGGCGCGGCCTGCAACAAGGTGTACTCGCCTATGGCAGATAGATCCCGTAATAGCCACCCTCGTCAGGCGCTGACGCCTGCAGGGAGCCGAGATCGACGCCGCGCTGATCGAACTGGACGGCACGCCGGACAAGTCGCGGCCCGGCACAAACGCGATCGCCGGGGTACCGACGGCTCGGCCGGCCCACCCAGGCGCAGCCCACAGCGCCGCCTGCCGGCCGGCGATCGCCGCCAGTGCCGCCCCGAACTGGATAATCCGAGCGCGGCTACCTGTGCCGCAGACGCAGTTATTAGCGACCCATAGTCGGCGATCTGTCGCTGGTCGACTGCTCAGACGCCCGCTGTGATGGTGACTGCGCGTAGCAGGGGTGACGCCGTGCCAGGCAAGTATGACTCACGCACGTGCTTACCGCAGGACACGCCGATCACCGCCGGCTGCCGCTCTGGTCCCCCTGGGCCCCTCAGTTCCCGCTGCCAGAGATCGCCCGGACATGGCCGTTACCTGACAAGCAACGTGCCCCGGCAAGGGCAAGCCGGCCGATAGAACCTCCACCGCCGCGGCTGGCGGGCCGCCCTTTGGCCACCCCGGGGTGGCTGGTCAAGGCGCGCTTATCGCGAGGATACGGGTGCGCGTGCTGGGCTCAAGGCCAGCAGGCGGGGCGGTCCCGGACTTCGGGCGCATTCCTGAGACCGGAAAACTCACGCCCCGCAGTCAGCCCGCACAGTCTGCAGCTCATTGCCATGATCACCGCCTCGCAGCTGGGCCGAGGGGCACGTTCCCGGCCGTATCATTCCCGGTTAAGTTTGCGAAAGACATGGCTGACCTGGAGCCCCGTTACGGAATCGAACCGTAGACCGTCTCCTTACCATGTGACACATCGTCAGCCTTCTAACCTGCGCAGACGCCGTACGGCACGCCTGTCTGGGCACGTATCGGGCATGATCAAGGGCTCGGAGCCAATCTGACGGCCCTGTCCGCGCTCCTCTCATCGCTTATCGCGCCGGTGCCCGAACGGGCCGCTTCGAGCGCTCAAAGCCGCCTGAACCCCTGG
>DASQVO010000200.1:0-14361 GCA_035640715.1 Streptosporangiaceae bacterium | reverse complement strand
GATGCTGGTCATCGAGAACGCGGCCGACGCGCGTGCCCGCTGCGCGCCGCACATCTACGGCGAGATCATCGGCCAGGCTGCGACCTTCGATCCGCGGCCAGGCTCTGGGCGAGAACCGGGACTGCGGCGGGCCATGGAGCTCGCACTGGCCGACGCCGGCCTTACGGCCGGAGATATCGATGTCCTCTTCGCGGACGCAGCCGGGGTGCCGGAACTCGACAGGTGCGAAGCCGCCGCGATCTCCTCGGTCTTCGGCCCGGCCGGCGTGCCGGTCACCGCGCCCAAGACGATGACGGGCCGCCTCAACGGCGGCGGCGCGGCGCTCGATCTCGCCACCGCCCTGCTCTCCATGCGGGACGGTGTCATCCCGCCCACGATGGGCGTCACCGATCTAGCGCCGGACTGCGCGATCGACCTTGTCCGCGCGAAGCCGCGGCAGGCCGAGATCCGTACCGCCATGGTTACCGCCCGCGGTTACGGAGGATTCAACACAGCCATTGTCCTGAAGAAACCCCAGTTAAAGGAGATAAAAATGCCAGAATTTGCGGTAAATTCGTCATTCACCCTCAATGATCTGAGAGAGGTTATGCGCACGTGCGCCGGAATAGATGAGTCCGTGGACCTGGACAGCGATATCGGCGGCCGTACGTTTGAGGATCTCGGATATGATTCGCTAGCGGTGCTTGAAATGACTGCGAAAATCCAGAACATGCTGGGTGTCGTCATCACTGACGATGCGGCAAGGGAACTCACCACGCCACAGTCGCTGGTCGATCATGTAGCCGCCCAGCTGACGGGCCATCAAGCAGCGATCAGCCAGTTATGTAGCCGCCGGTTAAGGAGAACGTCATGGCAGGACACACTGACAACGCGATTGTCATTAACGCGCCCATGGACCTCGTCTGGGAAATGACCAATGACGTGGCCTCGTGGCCCCAGCTGTACAGCGAGTATGCTGCCGCGGAGATCCTCGAACGCAGTGGCAGCACGGTCAGGTTCCGGCTCACCATGCATCCCGACGAGGACGGCAACGCGTGGAGCTGGGTCTCCGAACGAACCGCCGACCCGGCAAAGCGCGAAGTGCGGGCGCACCGGATCGAAACCGGCCCTTTCGAGTACATGAATATCTACTGGGCGTATCAGGAGGTGACCGGCGGCGTGGAAATGCGCTGGGTGCAGGACTTTCACATGAAACCCGAGGCGCTCGCCGACGACAACGCGATGACCGCGTACCTGAACCGTAACACCCAGGTTCAGATGACCCGGATCAAGCGGCTGGTAGAGGAGGCCGCGCGCGCGGCGGCAGCCGAGGGCACTGCCCAGGAAGCCACCTCCGCGTGATGTCTCGTTTCACCCCGGCATTCCACAATGAAAGGGACGGCCATGGCCAAAAATCCCTCGCAGCGACTTGATCCGGAGGGATCGTCGGCTAAGGCCGGTAACGGGCAGCATCCCGCCGGGCTGGAGCGGATTTCTAGCTCGACAGGTACTGGCCGCGACTTCGTCCGGACCATTCTTCGGATGCGCGCCGTGGAGGGCGCTGAACGCGCGTTCGAGCATGAGCTCCGCGAAGCGATGGATGCAATCAGCCACGAGCCGGGCATCCTGCGCCAGGACCTGATGCGCGACGCCGACGACCCCCGCACTTTCCTGATCATCAGTGACTGGACGGACCGCACCACTTTGGAGGAGTTCGGCCGCAGCGACCGCCGCGACCGCATCATGGCGTCAGTCCGTGAGATACGGGAGTCGGCGGAGCGCCATACCTACGAGGCGCTGCGGAGCTTCGCGAGGCGAGGGCCGGGGATCCGCGTGATGGTCACTCTAACCGTCGGCGAGGGCGAGGAGGAGGCCTGTGAGCGCGCGTATCTCAAGGCAGCCGAGCGTGTGCGGATGACGCCCGGACACGTCCAAGAGGAACTGCTGTGGGATCCGGGCACACGGACCTTTCACATTTTCGCCGAGTGGGAAGACGAGCAGTCCTTCAATGCCTGGGTCGATAACCCGGCCCATCTGGAGCAGACGGGACCGCTGGTTCCCTATCTGATGGCCGGCGACTTCGAGCGGACGATCTACCATGTCAGGGCCCGCCCGGAGGTACGGACACACGCGCCGCCCTCCGCCGGCGAGAAGGCGCCGCTGCCCCAGCCGACGCTCCCCGAGCCCCCTTCCGCGCCGCGCGACGACGCCGAGCCGAGAGTTGGCGCACCCGCGATCACCGCAGGCCCGGCAGGACCGGCGGCGGACGTCCTCATCGTTGGCGCCGGCCCGACGGGCCTCACGGCCGCGATCGAGCTCGCCCGTCGTGGGATCGCATGCCGTGTCATTGATAAGCGGATCGAGCCGTCCGCCCAGGCGGCGGCTAAGGCGATTGGCATCCACTGCCGGACCATGGAGATCTGGGAGGACATCGGGATCGCGCGTGAAGCGATGGACCTCGGCATCTGGCTCAAGGGTCAGACTATGTTCGTCAACGGGCGCGAAACCCACCAGATCGACTGGAACTTCCCCGAGCTCCCTTACGGCCACCTCGGGCTGCCCCAGTTCGAGACCGAGCGTCTGCTGGCCAACTGCCTCGCCGGTCATGGCGTGAGCATCGAACGGGGAGTGGAGCTATGCGGTCTCGTCCAGGATGCGGCCGGTGTCACCGCGCACGTGCGCCGGGGTGAGGCGGACATCGAGTCAATCCACGTCAGCTACGTGGTCGGCTGCGACGGCGCTCAGAGTACAGTGCGCGAGCTTCTTGGTCTCACCTTCGAGGGCGGGATGGGCATGTACCCGCAACTGTTCATGCTCGGGGACGTCGACGTGGAGTGGTCGGTGCCGGAAGGCCACCTGCTGCGCTTCGTCCGGCTCGTCGACAACGAGCTACGCGGCATGCTTGTCTGCGTCCCGCTTCCCGGACACCGCCGCTATCGCGTGGCCACCCTTGCTCCGCGGCGGCTGCAAGAGGAAATCAGCGGGCCTGTGCCCCCGGGCTTCTCACGCGAGTATGCGCCTCCGACGCTCGCGGACATCCAGGCCGCGATCGACGAGCTTGCCCCGGCCGGGACGCAGGTGAGCAACCTGCGCTGGTCGTCGATCTTCCGGATCAAGCATGGCATCGTAGATCGTTACCGGGCTGGCCGCGTGTTCGTCGCGGGAGACGCCGCTCACCTGCACCCGCCGGCGGGTGGCCAGGGCATGAACACCGGCATTCAGGACGCCTGGAATCTGGGCTGGAAGCTCGCACTCGCGGTTCGCGGTGAAGCCGCCCCCCACCTGCTCGACTCATATGAAGCCGAACGAAGACCGGCTGGCAAGGAGATCGTCGATCGCGCTGTGCGCATCGCCTTCGCGGACGAGATCGACATGGACGACGAGCGCCGGCAGTTCCTCACGGACATGCAGATGACGCTGAGCTACGCCGAGAGCCCGCTCGTCGGTGAGGCGATGTCGGTGCCGGGAGCGCCGGGTGCCGCGCCAGCCCCGGGGGAGAGGGCGCCCGATGCTAACGGCCTGCGCAGGACCGGAGTCGGGCATCCGCTCCGCGTTTTTGACCTCATCCGGGGCACGTCCCACACCCTGCTCCTTTACGCCGACGCATCCGTCGCGGAAGAGGACGTCCTCCGCCTCGAGGCGCTGACCGGCTCCCTCAGGGAGCTGTGCGCTGGTCAGCTCAACGCTTACGTGCTGCTCAGCCCGGAGGCGCCAATGCCTGCGGGGCTCGAGATCCCGGTCCTGCGGGACGCCGATGATCAGTTCCGCGTCGCGTACGGGGTGACCGGCGCGAGCGCGTATCTGATCCGGCCTGACGGCCACGTGGGCTTCCGCTCGTCACCCGTCGCGGCGACTGCGCTCCGCAAGCATCTCGAGGGTGTGTTCACCATCCCTTCGAACATGGCAAGTTCGCGCCGCGTCGAAGGAAGCCTTGAGCGATGAACAGCCACGAACTGGATGTCTCATAGCCGGCAGGGCATGCCACACAACGAAGAACCAGCAAGAACGGGGATCATTATGACGTTGCGCGTGGTCGGGGCGGGCCTGGCCCGGACCGGCACTGCGTCGCTGAAGCTCGCCTTGGAGCAACTGCTCGGCGGGCCCTGCTACCACATGTTCGAACTGTTCGCCCGCCCCGCCGACATCCCGGTCTGGCATCAGGCCGCCGGCGGCCAATACCCGGCCTGGGATGAGCTGCTGGCCGGCTACCGGGCGGCCGTCGACCTGCCCCCCGCAGCGTTCTGGCAACAGCTGGCCGCGGCCAACCCGGACGCGCTGATCCTGCTGTCGGTGCGGGACAGCGCCGAGCAGTGGTGGGACAGCGCCTCCCAGACGGTGTTCAGCCCTTCCTCGCCAGTCCCGCAGCCGGGGACGCCCCAGGCCGCGTTCGTGGACATGATCATGGCGGTGCTGCGTTCCCGGGTCGGCATGGATGACCTGTCGGACAAGGCCGCGATGATCTCCGCCTATGAGCGGCACAACCAGGCAGTCCGCGACCTGGCGCCGCCCGGGCGGCTGCTCGAATGGCGCCCGGGCGACGGCTGGCAGCCGATCGCGACCGCCCTCGGGCTGCCCGTCCCCGAGCGGCCGTTCCCCAAGGTCAACACCCGGTCCCAGTTCCGCCGCGCCCCGGAACTGGGCAAGCCCTTTCACCTGGCCGCCACGCCAGCCGACGCGGGCAGTGCCGCACCGGGCCCAGGCGCGGTCCGGTACGGCATGTGACTGACCGCCCACCTCAACGCCAACATCACACCGGCCTGCCGCTAGCCGGGCTGGCGAGTAGGAAGCTTCGCGTACCAGCCCGGCACGGCGCTGCCCCGGCTGGATGCTGGGTATCGATCGGGTTATGCCTTTCCGGCCGTCGCCCGGCGCAGGGACCAGCCGAGCGCGGCGAACACGCACAGCGGCAGCAGCCACCAGGCGTTGACGCCAGCCAGGTGAACCAGCATGGCGGTCACGGCGAGCGCCACGACGATCGCCGCGGCGCCCCGCCAGTCGTCGCCGACCACGAAGTCATACCAGAAGTCCCAGACCGAACGAAGCCGCTTCATCTCTCCAGCCTTCCTGACGGGTGCCAAAAGTTCATCAGCTCACGGGCTCCTCGGACGGCCGCGCCGCAGGCGCGGTGGCCTGCGCGGCCGTCCCGCCGCCACCGCGGCGCAGCAGCGCCGTGTAGGCGAGGGACACCACGGCGACCGCGGGGACCAGGCCGAGCAGCGAGGCATCGTTGCCGGGCCAGGCCACCCCGGCGCCCTCGGCGCCCCAGAAGATGCCGAACGAGGCGAGCATGATGCCCACGGCGAACTTCATCGCGTTCTCCGGCACGCGGGCGAGCGGGGCGCGGGCGGCGATCCCGGTCCCGGCGACGACCAGGACGGCCGCCGCGGCGCCGATGACCGCTGCCCAGATGTTGCCCTGGTTGGTGCCGAAGGTGAGCACGATGAAAACCACCTCGAGGCCCTCGAGGAGCACGCCCTTGAACGACAGCGTGAACGCGTACCAGTCACGGACGCCGCGGCGGGACTGGCGCTCCGCAGCCTCCGCCGCCGCCACCTCACGCAAGTAGGCGCTCGCCTCATCGTGCAGCGCCTTGTGCCCGGCCGCGCGCAAGATAGCCTTGCGCAGCCACATCAGGCCGAAGATGGCGAGCAGCGCGCCGACGACGAGCCGCAGCGCGCTCAGCGGGATGAGCGTGAGCGCGGGGCCGAGCACGGCAACCACCGCGGCGAGGACGACGAGAGCCGCGCCCATGCCCTGGAAGGTGGATCGCCATTCCCTGGTCAATCCGGCCGCGAGCACGATGGTGAGAGCCTCGACGGCCTCCACCGCGCACGCCACGAATACGGTGAGAATGAGCGGGAGCGCGTTCACTAAACCTCCATTGAAGCTCGTGCCAAGCTGGCGGAACGCGGGACGGCACGCCCAGGCGCCCGGCCCGCCATGAGCGGGACGTTCTGATGGACAATGGCCGGGTGGCCGATGACGACAGCACGGGAACCGGCGGCTGGCTGGTACTGATCTACCGGGTACCGTCCGAGCCAACCCGGCTCCGCTCGACGGTATGGCGCAGGATCAAGAGCCTGGGCGCCATCTACCTGCAGAACTCCGCCGCGGCGCTGCCCGCGAGCCCGAGTGCGGAGCGGGCCATGCGCAAGCTCAGGAGAGAGATCCTCGACATGTCCGGCACCGCGGTGCTGATGTCGTGTGCCGTGCTGGCGGGCGAGCAGGAAGTGCGCGCGTCGTTCCAGGCGGCCAGGAACGACGAGTACGAGGAGATCGTTGACAAGTGCGAGGACTTCCTCCAGCAGGTACAGAAGGAGTACGCCGCGAATCACTTCACTTACCCCGAACTCGAGGAGAACGAGGTCGACCTGGTCAAGCTGCGGAACTGGTTCTCCCGCATCCGCGACCGGGACGTCTTCGGCGCGGACGGACGGCAGGCGGCGGAGAAGGCACTGGAGCAGTGCGAGCAGTCGCTGGAGGCCTATGCCGCGCGGGTCTACGCGGAAGAAGCCGAGAGCCACTGAGGGTTCCCTCATCGCTGCCTCCTCCTCCGCTCCGGCAGCGGTAAGCCCCGGGCCGGTTCCGGCTTGTAGCCGACCGCACACTAACATGATGACCGAACCATTCTAACAGCTGTTAAATTCCAGCACTGACAGAAGTTAAGTCCAGATCGTGACCAGCACTTCACCTGCCGGTCACTTAGGTGACACCGCCTCGACGGCTTGCCTCTGCAAGCTCCTGGCCATGATTCGCATGCCACGGCGCAGCAGAATGCGCCTGATTGTCGGGCTGGCCAGCATCGGTGCGCTGGCTATCGCCGGGTGTTCTTCCGCGTCGAACACGACGTCTTCCTCTGCCTCCTCGGGCGCCTCGTCCTCGGCCAAGGTTACGCTCACCGTCTACTCGGCCCAGGGTTACGACAAAGCGATGGTCACCGCGTTCCAGAAGGCCACCGGGATCCCGGTCAAGCTGGACGACAACTCGACCGGCCCGCTGCTCACCCAGATCGAGGCCTCGAAGAACAACCCCAACTGGGGCCTGCTGTGGGTCGACGGCGCCACCGCCTTCGCCGGCCTCGACACGCAGGGCCTGCTGCTCAAGGGCTACGAGCCGAGCGTGAACTGGGACAGCCTCGGCACCCAGTCGCTGCCGGCCGACAAGAGCTACACGCCGACCGGTGTCACGCTCATGGCCGCCGTCGTCTACGACAAGACCAAGGTCACCAGCCCGCCCACCTCCTGGCAGCAGCTGACCCAGCCGCAGTGGAAGGGCGCGGTCGGCATGAACGACCCGTCGCAGTCGGGCCCGACCTACCCGTTCATTGCCGGCATGATGAACTACCTCGGCGGCGTCAGCGCGGGCGAGAAGTACTTCACCCAGCTCAAGGCCAACGGCCTGGTCGTGCACCCGACCAACGGCGACACTCTGCAGGCGCTCGCCAGTGGCCAGATAAAGCTCGCCCTGGTACAGAGCTCGGCCGGAATCGGCGCCGTGCTGGGCGGGAAGAACCTGGCCGTGAAGTACCTGCCGCCCGTCACGCTGCTGCCGAGCGCGATCGGTATCGACGCCAAGGCACCAGCCGCCGAGCAGGCGGAGGCCAAGCAGTTCATCCAGTTCGTGCTGTCCCCGGCGGGCCAGAAGATCATGCAGACCGGTGACCCGACCGGTGACTCGCTCTACTACCCGGTGGTCCAGGGCGTGACGCCACTGTCGTCGCTGCCCACGCTGTCCGGCGTCAAGACCCAGACCATCAACCCGTACACCTGGGGCCCGCAGGAGGGCACCATCAACACCTGGTTCGACGGCAACATCGTCCGATGACCGCGCTCTCCCTGGGTCTCGGCGGCCTCGTCCATGACGGCAGTAACGCATGGTGATGCCGAACGCCGGACTCACGTCCGAAGTGGTCCCCGTCCCGCCCGCGGCGGGACGGGGACCACAAGGCCGGCAGGCCGCCACGCGCGGGCTGCCGGTCATCGGCCGTCTGGGCATGCCGCTGTTCTGGCTGGCCATCGGGCTGTTCATCCTCGCCCCGTGCGTGTGCTTCCTCATCCTCGCGGTATCGCCCAAGCTGTTCACCGAGGGGACGCAGTGGTTCACACTGAGCTATCTGCGCCAGACGTTCACCGGGGCCACGGCGGTCGCCGTGGTCAACTCGCTCTGGGTGAGCAGCGCCGCGGCGGCGCTGGGCCTGGCGATCGGCTTTCCGGTGGCGTGGCTGGCCGCCCGCACCACCCTGCCCGGCCGCCGGCTGGTCGCGCCAGCGATGTGGCTGGTCCTCCTGCTCCCATCCTGGCTGCCGGCCCTCGGCTGGGAGCGCCTAGTCCAGCAGGACGGCGTGATGTACCGGCTCGGGCTCAACCTGCCCTGGGTCACCCACGCGATCATGGGGCCGTTCGGCGTCGTCCTGCTCCTCGGCCTGCGCTCAGTGCCGTTCACCTTCCTGGCCATCACGGCCGGGCTGGCCGGGCTGGGCCAGGAGTTCGAGGACGCCGCCCGGGTGCACGGGGCCGGACGGTTCGCCGCCCTGCGGCTCGTGGTGCCGATCCTCGCCCCGGCCATCTGGTCGGCTCTGGCCATCGGCTTCGCCGAGTCGGTCAGCGACTTCGGCGTGGCCGCCACCCTGGCCTACAACTCGAACTTCACCCTCGCCACCTACCAGCTCTACGCGGACATCGGCAACTTCCCGCCCAACTTCCCGCTGGCCGCCGGCATGAGCTGGCTGCTCGTCGCGGCCGTCGCCATCCCGCTGGCCATCCAGGCCCGCGCGCTCCGCGGCCGGTCCTACGCGGTGCTGTCCGCCAGGTCCCGGCAGATCGCCCGCCGTCACCTGAGCCGCAAGGGCGTGATCGCGGCGGTCACGGCCGTGGGGCTGTTCTTCGTGGTGGCCCTCGGCGTTCCTGGTTTCGGCGCAGTGAGCGGCTCGCTGCTGGGCGACTACGGCGGCTCGTTCAGCCTCACCCTGGTGAACTACCGGGCGCTGTTCCAGCAGGGCGGCCTGATCGGGCCGCTTGAACGGTCGCTCATCTATGCCGTGATCACCTCGACGATCACCGTGATCGGCGGGTTCATCGCCGCGCGGCTGCTGTCCCGGCGGCAGACGAAGGCGACCCGCGCGCTCGACTTCATGCTGCTGGCCGCGGTCGCGCTGCCCAGCGTGGTCTTCGGGGCCGGCTACATCTTCGCCTACAACCTGCCATTCATGTCCCGGCTGGGGATCAACCTGTACCAGACCGTCACCCTGCTGATCATCGCCTACACGGCGTCCAGCCTGCCGACGAACGCCCGGGTCATGGTGGGCGCGGTCTCTCAGCTGCAGCCGTCGCTCAAGGACGCGGCCCGGGCACACGGCGCGGGCGAGCTGACGGCCTGGGCCCGCGGCGTGCTCCCGGTCGTGTCGCGGCCGATCGTCATGGCCTGGCTGCTGACCTTCTGCGGCGTCTTCCTCGAGCTGCCGCTGTCCCAGCTGCTCTACGCGCCGAACTCGCCGCCGGCGTCGGTGGGCATCGAGAACAACCTGAGCAATTACCACTTCGGCATCGGCATGGCACAGTCAGTCCTGGCGGTCGGGATCGCGCTGGCCGCGGTGGCGATCGTGCTCGGCGGCTACCGGCTGGCCGCGCCGGCCGGCTGGCGCCGGATCGGAGGAGCAAGCCGTGGCTGAACGCATCACCATCGAGCACCTCAGCAAGGTCTACCCGGGCGGCAACGAGGCGCTGCGTGACGTGAGCCTCAGCGTCGAGGCCGGCACCTTCCTGGTCCTGCTCGGCCCCTCCGGCTCCGGCAAGACGACGCTGCTGCGCAGCGTGGCCGGCATCGAGCGGATCACCTCCGGCCGCATCCTGCTCGGCGACACGCCCGTCGCCGACGGACGGGCGCACGTGCCGCCGGACCGCCGCGACCTGTCCATGGTGTTCCAGGATTACGCCCTCTGGCCGCACCTGACCGTCCGGGACAACGTCGCGTTCGCGCTGCGGCGCCGCAAGCTGAGCCGCGCCGAGTGCCGCGAGCGGGCCGTCGCCATGCTGGACCGGGTGGGCCTGGGGCCGCTGGCGGACCGGTACCCGAACGAGCTGTCCGGCGGCGAGCAGCAGCGGGTCGCCCTCGCCCGGGCCCTGGTGGCCGACACCGGGCTCATCCTCTGCGACGAGCCGCTGTCGAATCTCGACGCGGACCTCAGGGAACGGATGCGCGTCGAGATCTCCTCGCTGGTCCGCGAGGCGGGTGCCACGACGATGTACATCACCCACGACCAGGCCGAGGCGTTCGCGCTGGCTGACCAGGTCGGCGTGCTCGAACGGGGCAACCTGGTCCAGGCCGGGACCCCCGAGGAGATCTACACCCAGCCGGCCAGCCCGTTCGTCGCCCGGTTCACCGGGCTGTCCGGTGAGTTCACGGTGCGGATACGCGGCACGGCGGATGACGGAACCATCGAGGTCGAGCCGGCCGGGCCCCCCGCTGTCCGGCCGTTCCGTGCCCGCCGCCCGCGCGAGCTGCCCGGCGACGGCACCGGCCTGCTGATGGTGCGCCCCACCGGGGTCAGGCTGGTTAGCACAGACACCGGAGAGCACCACCTGGCCGGCACCGTCGCCGACGTCGCGTTCCGCGGCCGGGGCTACGAGCATGCCATCGACCTGCCGGGCTATGGCCGTCTCACCGGTGTCTTCGCCAGCGCACGCGCCAGCCGGGGCGAGACGGTGGGCCTGCGGCTCGAGCCCGAGGGCTGCCACGTGTTCCCCGGGGCCGCCGCCGAGCAGGGACCGGCCGCGGCCGGGGCGGCTGGGCCCGGGGGGACCGGCGGGACCGGCGGGGAGCCCGCACCGCAGCCGGGCGTCACAGCGTCCTCCCCCGCCACGGCCCGCTGACCCGGGCACCGGGGACTAGCCAGAGCCCCGTGGGCCAGAAGGTGGCCGGGGCCCCGGCGCGCAACGGCGGCCGGGCCGTGCGATCACCGGCCGTGGCCCACCCGCTGCGGGAGCGGCAGAGGCCGCCAGTAGGGTGGATGTGGTGGACATGCGCAGACTGGGAAATTCTGGCCTGGTGGTCTCCGTCGTCGGGCTGGGCACCAACAACCTCGGCATGAAGCTCGACATGGACGGCAGCCGCGAGGTCGTGCACGCGGCCCTGGACGAGGGCATCACCCTGTTCGACACCGCGGACTCCTACGGCACTTCCGAGGAGCGGCTCGGTGAGCTGCTGAAAGGCAAGCGCGACGACATCGTGATCGCCACCAAATTCGGCAGCGATACGCGCGCCCGCGGCATCGACAACGGCGAGGACTGGGGCGCGCGCGGATCGCGCCGGTACATCCGCCGCGCCGTGGAATCGTCACTGCGCAGGCTGCGCACGGACTGGATCGACCTCTACCAGATGCACCGGCCGGACCCGGCCACTCCCGTGGAGGAGACCCTCTCGGCACTCGACGACCTGATGCACGAGGGCAAGGTCCGCTATATCGGCAGCTCCAACTTCACCGGGTGGCAGGTCGCCGAGGCGGAGTGGACGTCGCGGACCCGCGGCTACGAGCGGTTCGTGAGCGCGCAGAACGAGTACAGCTGGCTGGAGCGTGGCATCGAGGCTGACCTGGTCCCGGCGCTGGAGCATTACGGCATCGGCCTGCTGCCGTATTTCCCGCTGGCCAGCGGCCTGCTTACCGGCAAGTACCGGCGGGGCGAGCCGGCCCCCCAGGGGAGCCGCATCCAGGCCTGGGGCCGCGAATCCGTGCTCACCGACGCCACGTTCGACGTCATCGAGAAGCTGGAAGGCTTCGCTGCCGAACGGGGTATCAGCCTGCTCGACGTGGCGATAGGCGGCTTGGCCGCGCAGCCGGCGGTCGCCAGCGTCATCGCGGGCGCCACCTCACGCGAGCAGGTGGCCAGGAACGTCGCGGCCGGCAACTGGCATCCCTCCGGGTCCGACCTCGCCACGCTGGACCAGATCACCTCCTGATGGCCCTGATCACCTCCTGACGGCGGAGTGGCCGGGCCTGGCCCGCACACCGGATTGGCCTGTGGGTAGGGTGAGACACATGGTGGAATTGGGCAGGTTTGGCGTGTTCCGGCGGAACACCGCGCTGTCACCGGAGCTGGCGGCGACCCTGGAGGAGCTGGGTTACGGCGCGATCTGGGTCGGCGGCTCCCCGGATGGCGATCTCCGCGAGATCGAGGAGCTGCTCGACGCGACGTCCACGATCCCGGTGGCCACCGGCATCGTGAACATCTGGAAGGACGGGCCGCGGGAGGTCGCGGCCTCCTATCACCGCATCGAGGAGCGCCATCCCGGCCGGTTCCTGCTCGGCATCGGCGTCGGCCATCCGGAGGCGACCGGGGCCCGGTACACCAAGCCGTACGCGGCGCTGGTGGACTACCTCGACGAGCTGGACGCGGCCGGGGTGCCGGTGCAGCGCAGGGTGCTGGCCGCGCTGGGGCCGAGGGTGCTGAAGCTGTCCGCTGAGCGCTCCGCCGGGGCGCACCCGTACCTGGTGACGCCGGAGCACACCCGGCGCGCACGGGACATCCTCGGGCCCGGGCCGCTGCTGGCCCCGGAGCAGAAGGTGGTGCTCGAGACCGACCCGGCCCGCGCCCGGGCCATCGCCCGGCCTGCGGTGGAGAAGCCGTACCTCGGCCTGGTGAATTACACCAACAACCTGCGAACTCTGGGTTTCGGCGACGGCGACCTGGCCGACGGCGGGAGCGACCGGCTGATCGACGCCCTGGCCATCCACGGGGACACCGCCGCCGTCACGGCCGGGCTGACGGCGCACCTGGAGGCGGGCGCCGACCATGTCTCCGTCAACCTAATCACCGCCCAGGGCGACGACCCGGTGGCCGGCTTCACCGCGCTGGCGGGCGTGCTGCCCCGCTGACCGGCCGGGCGAGCCCGCCTACCTCATTCATTAGCGGCGGCCACTAGCGCCAGCATTACCGCGTCGATCGCCCGGATTCGCCGTCGTCCTGCCCCGTGCCAGGCCGGTCCTGGTCCGGGCGGGGCAGGCAAGGATCTTGCGCAGCGGTCCGCTCCTGCCCAGGCTGGGAGGATGCGTTCGCATCACAGCCCGTGGCAGCCGCCGCTCGTGCGCGTTCCTGGGAAGGTTCTCCGGGCGGCGCGGCGGGCCGCGGCCTGCCGCGCAGCCGCAGCGCGAACGCGCCTGCGGACAGGAGGAACAGCGCGCCTGTCACCGCGAGCCAGTGCCAGACGTACGGGTTTGGGGACAGGGTGGTCGACGCTTGGTAGGCGGCAGACAGCCGGAAGATCAGCGGGGACCAGACGAGCAGGAGCAGGCCGGACAGCGCGGCCGGCACCCGCAGGTAGTTGATCCAGCCAGTCGCGGGCAGGGCCGGGGTACGGTGCCGGATCGCGGTCATGACAGACCGGTCGGCGAGCGCGTACAGCGGCATCAGCAGCAGGTCGTGGCCGATGACCGCGCCGAGGAACCAGACGGCGACGGCCAGCGGGCGGGACCCTACAAATTGGACGGCGGCGTAGCCGGCGAGGGCGAAGCAGGCGAGCAGGGCGAGCAGGTGGAGGGGATTGGCGCCGTACCAGCGCAGCAGGCGGCTCATGTCAGCTCCTGAAGGTCAGGCTGGCGACCCACTTGGTGTTGTGCACACCCGGGCTGGCCGGCACGATCATCCGGGCGGGATATCCGTGGTCGGGGGTGAGGTCGGCGCCGTTGACGCGCAGCGCGAGCAGCGAGTCGGGGTCCATGATCTGCCCGGCGGACAGAACGGCCGCCCGGAAGGTGCCGCGGCGTTGCAGTGACTGCACCAGCACGCTGGTGGGCTGGGCGGCGCCGGCCAGCCGGGCGAGGTCGCGCAGCCGGACCCCGGTCCATGCCTGGCTTCCGCTGGACCAGCCCTCGACACAGTTGATGGGCAGGTGCGCGGTGTGCTGGGCCATGGCGAGCAGTTCGGTCCGGCTCAGGCTGACGGGCGTGCCGGGCGGCCCTGCGTGGGCAACGGTGAGCCGCCAGCCCGCGCCGGTCTCCGCGGCCCTGATGCCCCCCTCGGCCGCGGTCACGTTGATCTGGAAATCGTCCGGTCCGCTGCCGAGGTCCTGGCCGTGCGGGGCGAGCAGGGCGGTGCGGCGCAGCGGGCCACCCAGCGACTGGCCTGCCGACAGGCCCAGCAGCAGGAGTGACCCGGCTCCGGCGAAGGCCAGTGCGCCGCGCCGGGAGATGGTCGGGGCGGCGGGCGCGGGGCTGACGAGATGCCCGGCGTCCGGCGGTTCCGGGCGGGTGTGGGCGGTGTCGGTGCGCAGTTCCCTGAGCAGCCCGCGGGCACGCAGTGACCGGACCACCGTCGGGGCCTTCAGGCCCACGTGGACCACGAAGCCGGCCACGAAGACCCAGGCACCGTAAAGGTGCAGCGTGTAGAAGGA
>DASQVO010000199.1:0-12716 GCA_035640715.1 Streptosporangiaceae bacterium | reverse complement strand
GGCCCGCGCCCTGCTGTTACGCCTTCGCGGTGATCAGGAAGACCGGGTGGTCCGGAGCGATCCTGCGGAGGTCGGCTTCTGGCGCGCCGGGGCCTACGCCGCCGAAGAAGACGCCTACTTCCACCTTCCACCGGGTGAGGTAGGCACGCAGGATGGCCGGCTTGGCGTCGTCGGGGACTTCGGTTGCGCTGAACCGCTCGGTCCGCCGGCCGAGGCGCAGCTCTCCCTCGCCGGCGACCCGCAGGTTGCGCACCCACTGAGTCTGGCCACGCGGCGCGACGAGATAGCGCTGCCCGTTGAGGCTGAGGAGATTGACCGGAGTGGTGCGCCACTCACCGCTCTTCCGGCCGCGAACGGCCAGGATGCGGGTGCCCCACACGCTGATCCCGAGACCGGTCAGCTCAGCCACGGCCTTGTTGAAGAACTGGCGGGTGAACCAGCCCGGCTCGACGTAACGGCGCGGTGTACGTGCGGTCATAGCTTGCCCCTCGGCTTCCTGTTGGGCTCCCTGCGGCTCTCATTGTTGTGAGAGCGGTGCTCTTTATAAAGAGCAGTAAACACCGGGAAGCCGCCGACGTCAAGAGCGGTGCTCTCATATTCGATCGCCGTTCGCATACCGGAAGTGCCGGGAGGCGGAAACCAGAGGCCGGAGATCAGGGACCACGGCGCTGGACGCGGGACCCTCAGGTGACCGGGACGATGCGCGCCTCCGCCAGCCGCCCGCCGGTCACATCGAGCACACCGACCGTGCCATGTGGCTGGCGCCTGCGGTCCGTGGGTGACCCCGGGTTGAAGATGCGCAGCCCGCCGTCGGACTCATCAAGCGGGATGTGCGAGTGCCCGAACACGACAAGGGCGGCACCAGGGAACCTGCGGCGCATACGGGCGATCCGGCCGGCCGCCGGACCGCTGTCATGGATGACCGCTACCCGGAGACCGTCAAGATCCAGCTCGGCGGTCTCCGGCGCGCCCCATGCCGCCACATCCGGGCCGTCGTTGTTACCGAGGACGGCGTGAACCGGCGCGTAGGCGGACAGCTCATCGAGCACCGCCGCCGTGCACACATCGCCCGCGTGCACGATGAGGTCCGCTCGCCGCAGATGCTCCGCGACGCGCGGCGGGCAGGATCGCCAGCGCCGCGGCGCATGAGTATCCGACAGCACGACGATTCTCATCCCGCCATCATGCCCGCCGCGGCCCAGGCTAGCTCCTGGCCAGCCCGGCCTTGACACTGAGATCGTGGGCTGAAAGCCGCATACAGAGGCAGCGGCTCACGATCATGAAACGTGCGCTGCCCTGAGCACCAGGTCGTCGCCTGGGCAGGGCGGGCGCGTGTCAGCCGACCTTACGGGGACCGTGGTCGTAAATCGTCGGCATCACCGACGTCAGCTCGGCGCTTGCTCTCTGCAATGCTCTTCGTTCGCGTTCCCGCTCTTCCGCCTCGGCCGCGGCCGCGGCGAGGCGCTCCATGGCGTAGCGACGCAGGCGCGCGCGCCTGACCGCTTTGGTGCCGCGGTCAGCGGCCACGATCAGTACTCCGGACAGGACGACAGCGAGAGCGATCAGTACATACATCAGCATCTTTGGCGAGGTCAAGAACGATGCGGGAACGGTTCCATGGTATTCCTGTGACGGACTGGGAATGACCACCGGGTGGGCCAGATTCTGCGTCAGAGCAGGCCGTAGAGCCACGATGGGCTGGTCACCTCGGCACCCGCCGCCTCGCACCGGCGGCGCAGTTCCCGGTCCGCCGTCACCACGACGCGGCGCCCCGGCAGGGACCGGACCAGCCGCACGATCTCGTCGTCACCGGATCCCGGCGCGGACACCACCCGCACCCGGGCCGCCAGGCCGCCGGCCTCACTGCCTGCCCCGCCGGACCCACCCTCCACCTCGCGAGAACCGCTTGGGGCCGGGCTGTGGCCGTCCTCCACCGTGTGGGCTCTCGCGGCGACCCGGGACACGGCCGCCCGGGCGGCCCCTTCCAGCACAAGCACCACCTCTACGGCCTGCCGGGCGTCATCAAGAGCCTTTGCCCCACCAGGCCCGCTCCCGCCAAACCCGTCCCCATCAACCCCGCCAGGCCCACTGACCCCGCGAGGCCCGCCAACTCCCTCAGGTCCGCGACCGCCCTCGCCAGTCCCGAACACGCCATCACTGACACCAGTGACGCCCCGGGATGCCAGCCTCAGCAGGTCGTCATAGAGGCGGACAGCCGCCCCCGCCCGGTCATGCCACCAGCCGTCCGGCCGCGAGCCCACCACGTTGGCGCCGTCCACGATGATCGTCAGCCGGGTACGGGGCGCATCGGCACCCTGGCTTCCGCCGTCGTCCGCCACCATGGCCGGGGCTGCCACCGCCTCTCGCTGCGCTGATTGCCCGACAATAGCGCTCCGTGGCGTAACACGGCGGCAGGTGTGTCTTCTGCAAAGTTTGGGCGCCTAAGCTTGCTGCATGCCAGATGCGACGTTTGCCGGACAGATCACCAGGTTGCGCCAGCGGCGGACGGCTCCGCTCATTCTCGAGCTGGACCTGACTGAGGGCATCGTGGAAGGGCCGCTGACCGACCCGGTGTCCGCACTGCTGTCACGGCGCAGGGCACGGCTCGCCGACGTCCTGGACGGGCTGCGGCGGGCCCGGGAGGATGACCGGGTTAAGGCCCTCGTCGCCAAGGTCGGCGGGCAGGGCATCGGCCTCGCCACCGTCCAGGAGCTGCGCGCGGCCATCGCCGAGTTCCGCCGCGCGGGCAAGCCGGCGCATGCCTGGGCCGAGACATTCGGGGAGTTCTCCCGGGGCAACCTGCCCTACTACCTCGCCACCGCGTTCGACCGGATCTACCTCCAGCCCTCCGGCAGCCTCGGCCTGACCGGCATCTCGGTCGAGCAGTGGTTCTTCCGGGCGGCGCTGGACAAGATCGGCGTCGGCTTCCAGGCCGCGCAGCGCCAGGAGTACAAGACCGCAGCCCACTCGCTGACCGAGCGCGGCTTCACCGGGCCCGCCAGGGAAGCCAACGAGCGCCTCGCCGCCTCGATCGCCGAGCAGCTCACCAGCGCCATCGCCGAACGCAGGGGCAAGAGCACCGCCGACGCCAGGGCCCTGCTCGACCGCGGCCCCTTCCTCGCCCGCGAGGCGCTCGCGGAGGGGCTCGTGGACGCCCTCAGCTACCGCGACGAGGTCTACGCCGCGGTACGCGAGGAAGCCGGGCCCGAGGCGATCCTGCAGTACGTGAGCCGCTACCAGCGGTTGCACGCCTTGGCGCAGCGCGCGCGGAAGCTGCCGAACCCTCGCGAGCGGTTCGTCGCGGTCATCTATGCCACCGGGCCGATCAGGCATGGCCGCAGCGGCCGCGGCCCGATGTCCGGCCCATCTGTGGGCTCAGACACGGTGACGGCCGCGCTGCGCTCCGCGGTCTCCGACGACAGGGCGCGCGCCATCCTGCTCAGGGTCAACAGCCCCGGCGGTTCCTACACGGCGTCCGACTCGATCTGGCGCGAGGTGGTACGGGCCCGCGCCGGCAAGCCGGTCGTGGTCTCCATGGGAGACGTGGCCGCATCCGGCGGCTACTACATCTCAATGGCCGCCGACGTGATCGTCGCGCAGCCGGGTACGCTCACCGGCTCGATCGGCGTCGTGACCGGCAAGCCCGTCATGCAGGAGCTATTCGAACGGGCCGGGGTGAGCACCGATACGGTCGCCGAAGGCGCGCACGGCACCATGTTCGCGCCCACGCACCCGTTCAGCGATGAGGAATGGCAAAAGGTCAACGCCTGGCTCGACCACATATACGCCGACTTCACCGGCAAGGTCGCGGCCGGGCGCGGGCTGCCGGAGGAGCGGGTGCGGGACATCGCCAGGGGACGCGTCTGGACCGGGGCCGACGCCGTGGCCAACGGCCTCGTCGACTCACTCGGCGGCCTGGCCACGGCCGCCGAGGTGGCCCGGCACCGGGGCGGCCTGCCCGCCGACGCGCCGCTGCGCCTCCTCCCGCGCACCGGCCCCCTGGACCAGCTGCGGCCGCATGAGTCGAGCGAGCACCACGCCGCGCCGGCGAGCCTCCGGGCTGGCCTGCCAGGCGGCCTTCCGGGCCTCACAGCGGGCCTGCTGCCTGGCCTCGGGCCGGCCGCGGAGACGTGGGCCGCGTGGGGCCCGGCGGGACGTCTCGCCGCTCATTTCGGCCTGCCGCCGTATGGGCCGCTGATGATGCCGGGGCAGTGGAGAATCGATTGACCGAACGAACGCGCGGTGGCAGTACCGCCCCTGCTGCTGCGGCCGGGCACCGCCGCGTAAGGTCCCATGCCGGCCGGTGAAGCTCCGGAGAGCCGAGATGAACCGGGTGGCGCCGGCGCCATCGGCACGCCTGCCGAGTTCGGTGCCGCGATGTCGGCCTACGCCGCGGGCGTCACGCTCGTCACGATCACCGAGGGCCGCGACGACATCGGCACGACGGTCAGCGCGTTCTGCCCCGTGTCGCTGGACCCGCCCCTGGTGCTCGTCTCCCTGCTGTCCACGTCCTATCCCGCGGAACTCCTCAGCCGCACTGACCGTCCCGGCGGCACTGAGCTTCCCGGTGAAACGGGGCCGGTCGACCGGTTCGCTGTCTGCCTGCTGGCCGCGGACCAGCGCGTGCTCGCGGGCCGGTTCGCGGCCGCGGGCAGACCGAGCGCACGGCGGCTGCTTGATGGGATCCCGCACCGTCGCGGCGCCGTCTCCGGCGCCCTGATCCCTGACGGCGGGCTGGCCGCGCTGGAATGCGAGGTCACCCAGCGCGTCCCGGCCGGGGATCATCTGGTTGTCATCGCCCGCGTGCTCGCGGTCCCCTACGTGGCACCGTCCGGCGATCCCCTGGTCAGGTTCCGGGGCCGCTACCCTGTCCTCCGCTGACGGCGCGCGCCGACTAGCGCCCTAAGTCGTTAATGCGTCTTTAGCTGGTCAGCGGCTGAGAGACTGGGGCAGGGCGGCGGCGAGGCAGCCTTCGCGCCATACGGCCGCGGCCAGCGGCACGCCCGGGCGGTACGCGAGATAGGTGTGTGACGGCGCGTCGAGCATCACCAGGTCCGCCCGCGCTCCCACGCCCAGATGCCCCACGTCGGTCCTGCGCAGCGCGCGGGCGCCACCGGCGGTGGCCGACCAGACCGCCTCCTGCGTGGTCATACGCATCTCGCGCACGGCCAGCGCGATGCACAGCGCCATACTCGACGTGAAGCAGGAACCCGGGTTGCAGTCGGTGGCGAGTGCCACGGTCACGCCGGCGCGGAGCAGCCGCCGCGCGTCCGGGTACGGCTGCCTGGTCGAGAACTCCACGCCGGGCAGCAGGGTGGCGACCGTCCCGGACGACGCGAGCGCGTCCACGTCGGCATCGGCAAGGTAGGTGCAGTGGTCCGCGGATGCGGCCCCGGCCTCCACGGCAACGCGCACGCCCGGGCCGGGGCCGAGCTGGTTGGCGTGCACCCGTGGCAGCAGGCCCCGCACCCGCCCGGCCGCGAGCACCGCCGCGGCCTCGTCGGCACCGAACGCGCCGCGCTCGCAGAACACATCGATCCACTTCGCATGCGGAGCGCATTCGGTGAGCATCGGGCCGCGCACCAGGTCCACGTAACCGGCGACGTCGCCCTCGAACTCCAGCGGCACGACGTGCGCCCCGAGGTAGGTGACCTCCGGGGTGACTTCGGCAGCGAGAATCAGGCTGCGGGCCTCGTCCCTGACTGTCAGCCCGTAACCGGACTTGCACTCGCACGTCGTCGTGCCCTGGCGCAGCATCTCGTCCGCGAGGCGGCGCAGGCCCGCCCGCAGCGTGACATCGGAGGCTGCCCGCGTCGCCGCCACGGTGGCGCGGATACCGCCCGCCTCGTAGCGCCGGCCGGCCATCCGGGCGGCGAACTCGTCGCTGCGCTCGCCGGCGAAGACGAGATGGGCATGCGAGTCGACGAACCCCGGCAGCACCGCGCGGCCGCGGGCGTCCACGATCTCGTCAGCGGCCGGCGCGCGGGAGGCGGGACCGGTCCAGGCAACCCGGCCCTCGTCGATGACGAGCGCCGCGCCGGTGATGGCCTGGAACGGCCCCGGGCCATCACCGGGGCCCGCATCAGCCGCCGGGGCGTTGGTAACCAGCTCACCGATGTTGGTGATCAGTGTGCTCACGGTCTCACTCCGCGGCGGCTAGCACGAAGCGGATCGCCGCGGAAAGCTCGGCGGGAACGTCCTCGACGAGCAGGTGCCGCCCGTCGCGCACCACGTCCCGGCCGTTGATCACCACGTTGCGCACGTCGGCGGCGGCTCCCGCGAATATGACACTGTCCAGCACCGCGCCGGCCCCGGTCAGCCCGGCGCCCGCCAGGCGCGGGCTGTCCAGGCCGATAGTGACCAGGTCGGCCAGCGCGCCCGGGACGATCTCTCCCGCGTCGGGCCAGCCCAGGCACGCGTGCCCGTTGACGGTGGCTGTCCTGGCGAGTTCGTCCGCGGTGAAGTGAACCCGCCGCCTGCTCGCCAGCCGCTGCATGAGCTCCAGCCAGCGCGCCTCCGCCAGCAGGTCCACCACGGCGTTGCTGTCGCTGCCGAGGCTGATCGGGCAGCCGGCCGCCGCCAGCGCGGGTGCCGGGCCGATCCCGTCGGCGAGATCGGCTTCCGTCGTCGGGCAGAGGCAGCATGAGGTCTGTGTGGCGCCGAGCAGGTCGATGTCATTCCGCAGCAGGTGGGTGGCGTGCACCATGGTGTTTCGCGGGCCTAGCGCGCCAGCCTCGTAGAACACCTGAGTGGGGGTGCGGCCGTAGGCGGCAAGGCACTCGTCGTTCTCCGCGGGCTGCTCGGAGAGGTGGGCGTGCACCGGCGCGCCGAACCTGTGCGACCAGCCCATCACCTCGTCCATCTCGCCGGGCGGCACCGCGCGGACGGAGTGGATCGCCGCGCCGGCCCGCGCCTGCGGGCTCAGCATCCCGTGGGAGTCGATGCCCAGGTCCGCGGCCCGCGCCGCCCACCGCGCGGCGTCACCGTCACCGAACCTGAGCTGGACCCCGGTCAGCGGCCGGGGCTTCCCGTCGCGGGTCAGCCCGGCCGAGAGATAGCAGGTGTCGAGCAGCGTGATCCGCAGCCCCGCGTCTGATGCGGCGCGCAGCAGCGCCCTGCCCATCTCGTTCGGGTCGCTGTAAGGAGTGCCGCCGGGGCCGTGGTGCAGGTAATGGAACTCGCCGACGCAGGTGATCCCCGCGAGTGCCATCTCCGCGTACACGGCACGGGCGAGCGCGTGGTAGCTGTCGGGATCAAGGGCCCCGGCAAGCCGGTACATCCGTTCGCGCCAGGTCCAGAACGTGCCCTCGTCGGCTTCGGTGCTGCCCCGCAGGGCCCGGTGAAACGCGTGCGAGTGGGCATTGGCCAGGCCGGGAAGCGTCAGCCCGGCCAGCTCACCCGTGCCGGGCGGCACGCCGCCGCGCGCGACGCCCGGCGTGACCGTGGTAAAGCGGTCCCCGGCCGCCTCGATCAGCACGTCGTGCTGGACGCCCGCACCGGGCAGCCAGGCGAGTTCCGCGTGCCAGCGCCGCACTCCGCCGCGATCCTGCGCGCCCGGACCGGCCGGCGGCGCGGGCGGGCTGTGCCCGGACCGGCCAGGCCCAGCGGCGGCAGGACCGTGGGGAGCGTGCCCGGCGCGTCCCGGCCCCTTCATCGCCGCGGTTTCCTCATCGTCCCGGTCCCCTCGTTGCGCAGCCTCTCAGCACGGCCCATCTCAAGCACGGCCCATCTCAAGCAAGGGCCGTATCATCGCATGGAGCATCTCATCACGCCGGGCCGCATGGTAAGAGCCGTATCGCGGCGGCCCTCCTCGCAGGGTCCCATCGCACCGGGCCGGTCACCGGTCCGTCCCAGGCGGTCCGGTGACCGGGGCCATCGGGATCCGGACGCCGCGCTCGGCCGCGACTGTCTCCACCGCCGCGTAGCCCGCATCCGCGTACCTGAGATACGCAACAGTTACATTCCCCGCCGGGGCCGGGAACGCCTGCCCCGGCAGTATCCGCGCCCGTTACTTCAGGCCCTCCTGTGCCAGGAAGCCGCTGGCGACCTGCGTGTAGCTGGCATGGTCGATCGTCAGCGCCTTGTCCATTTGCAGCAGGGCGTCAGTGGTCAGCTTGGCCGAGACGGCGTTGAGCGTGCTGACGATCGTCGAGTTGACACCCTTCTTGTACACCAGCGGCGTCACGTTCTGCGCTGCGAAAAGGTTCTTCGGGTCCTGGAGGGTGACGAAGTGGTCGGTGATGATCTGCGGGGTGGTGGTGAAGACGTCCGCCGCCTGCACCTTGCCGTTCTGAAGGGAGGTGAAAGTGATAGTGCTCGACTCGTCCAGCGGCTGGAACGACTTGAAGTGCAGGCCGTAGACGTTCTCCAGCCCGATCAGGCCGGCGGTGCGCGTCCTGAACTCGGACGGTCCGCCCATCACGAACTTGCTGGCATACGGCTTGAGATCGGCTATCGACTTCAGGTGATATGTGGCCGCAGTGGCCGCGGTGACCGTCACCGAGTCCTTGTCCTGCGCCGGAGCGGAGTTGAGGATTTCCACCGAGGTCGGCAGCTTCGCCGACAGCGCCGCGTTTACCTGCGCCGTGCTGGCGGCGGTGCTCTTCGGGTCGACGGAGGTGGTGAGCAGCGCGCCGTTGTACTCGGGGATGATCGTGATCGCGCCCCTGACGACCTGGGGGTAGTAGACCTCGCGGGCACCGATGTTGAACTTGGTCGTGACCTTGATTCCCTTGCCCTGCAGGGCGTCGGTGTAGATCTGGGCGATCAGCTCATCTTCGGGGAAGTTCGCCGACCCCACGACCACCGAGCCCTTCGACGCGCTCGGTGCCAGCGGATTGGAACCGGACTTGCCGCTGCCGCAGGCCGCGGCGGCCAGGCACGCAATGGCCGCGACGCCGACAGCCGCAGTTCTTTTCATGGGCGTGCCGGTCAGAGTCGGCGCAGGGGTCTTGCGCGATGAGCTATGGAGCATGGGAGCATTCCCTTCAATTCCGGCCGGGAAGGAGGCTATCAGGAAGACCGCGTCTGATGGCGGAGGCCCTGGGGGACGATGAGCTGCCGGAGCAGCATGAAGGCGGCCTGGACGGCCAGGGCGAGGAGCACCACGAGGGCGGCACCCCCGGCGACCACGTTGTACTCGTTGCTCGCGAGGCCGTCGATGATGTAGCGGCCCAGCCCGCCGAGACCGATGTAGGCCGCGATGGTCGCTGTCGCAACGACCTGGATTGCGGCGATGCGCAGCCCCAGCAGGAGCAGCGGCAGCGCGACTGGCACCTCGACTTTCCGCAGGATCTGCCACTCGGACATCCCCATCCCGCGGGCCGCGTCCGTCAGCTCCGGGTCGACCCCCAGCACGCCCTCGTAGGCGTTGACGAGGATCGGCGGGATGGCCAGCGCCGCGAGCGGGACCAGCCACGACGCAGGCGACCCGGAGGTCAGGACATAGACCAGCACCAGCAGGCCGAGCGTGGGCAGCGCCCGGCCGAAATTCGCCACGCTCACGATGGCGAAGCCGCCCCGCCGCGCATGTCCCATGGCCACGCCGAGCGGCAGCGCGATCACCGTCGCGATCGCGAGCGCGATGCCTGTGTACTCCAGGTGCTGTACGAGCCGGTCGGGTATGCCGTTGCTGCCGTGCCACTGCTGGGCCGCGGTGAGCCACTGCCAGACGATCTGGAAATAGCTCATGTGGCGTCCGTCCTGCTGCCGAGCCAGGCGACGGCCAGCACCCGGCGGGTGCCACGGCGAACCCGGCCACGCTCCCATGGGGTCAGCAGCCGGCGAGCGACCAGTAGCACGGCGTCGGCGGCCAGCGCGAGGGCGACGAGGAGGACGAGGCCGGCATAGATCTCCGTCGGGAAGTCGCGCTGCTCCCCGTCGGTGAACAGGTAGCCGAGCCCGCCGATGCCGATCAACTGGCCGACGCTGACCAGGCTGATGCTCGCGACCGTGGCCACCCGCAAGCCTGCGATCACGACGGGGATGGCCAAGGGCAGCTCGACCTGGATGAGGCGGCGCAGCATCCCGAAGCCCATCGCGGCCGCGGCCTGACGCACCGGATCCGGCACCGACCGCAGGCCGTCCACCACGTTCGGCACCAGGACCGACATCGAGAACAGCGTGAGCGGGATGATCACCGTCCAGTCGGTCAGGCCGGTGTAGTCGATCAGGACCAGGAACAGCGCCAGCGACGGCAGCGCGTAAAAGATGCTGGTCAGGCTCAGCACCGGCGGCCACGCCCAGCGCCAGCGCACGCAGGCGATGCCGAGCGGGACCGCGATCACCGTGCCGAACAGGATCGGCATCAGGGAGAGGTAAAGATGCTGGCCCAGATAGTGGGCAAGCATCGCGCGGTTGGCCCACGCCCAGCTCATGATGGACGGGTGCCTTCGCCGGCAGCCCCGGGCGCCGGCTCCGCGTCGCGGGAGCGCCCCGGCTCGGCGTCACGGGAGACCGCCTCGTCCGCCGCCTGGATCGCCGCGCGGAGCTGATCGTAGGAGGTGATGCCCACGACCTGTCCCTCGTCGTCGACGCCGACGGCGCGGCCGGTGCGGGAGAGCACGGTCGCGTCGAGTGCCGCGCGCAGCGAGTCCGCTCCCACCCGGAACGTGTGCCCGTAAGGGGCCAGCTTCAGCCCCGCGAGGGTCTCCTGCCCCGGGGCCGACTCGAGATCCGACAGCGCCACCCAGCCACGCGGAAGCCGTTCGGCGCTGGTGACCAGCAGCCATGACTCACCGGCCCGCTTGGCTGCCTGCCGCGCCTGCTCAATCGTGGTCCCTTCGGCGAGCACAGCCTCCGTGTCCAGGTCGAGCCCATCCGCGCGGAAGAAGCCCAGCCGGCGGATACCCCGGTCGAAGCCGAGGAAGTTCTCCACGTAGTCGTCGGCGGGAGCGCCGAGCAGCTGCTGCGGCGCGTCCACCTGGGCGATTTTCCCGTGCGGATAGAAGACGGCCACCTGGTCTCCGACCTTGATCGCCTCCTCCACGTCGTGGGTGACCAGCACCACCGTCTTGTGCAGCTCCGCCTGGAGCCTGATGAGCTCATCTTGCAGGGAGGCTCTGACGATCGGGTCGACCGCGCTGAACGGCTCGTCCATGAGCAGCACGGGCGGGTCGGCGGCGAGCGCCCGCGCGACCCCGACCCGCTGCTGCTGGCCGCCGGACAGCTGGTGCGGGTACCGCCGGGCCATGGCGGGATCGAGGCCGACAAGGTCGATCAGCTCGCGGGACCGCCCGCGCGCCTTGGCCTTGCTCCAGCCGTTGAGCAGCGGGACGGTGGCAATGTTGTCCTCGACCGTCCGGTGCGGGAACAAGCCGGTCTGCTGGATGACGTAGCCGATCCCCCGGCGCAGCGAGGATGGATCCGAGAGCGCGATGTCACGGCCGTCGAGCAGGATCCGGCCCTCCGTCGGCTCGACCAGCCGGTTGATCATCCGCAGCGTCGTCGTCTTGCCACAGCCGCTCGGCCCCACCAGGACCATGGTTTTCCCCGCCGGAACCGTCAGGTCCAGCCGGTCCACCGCGACCGTTCCCCCCGGGTAGCGCTTCGTCACGCTCTCGAAGGTGATCAAAGCGTGGCCTCGCTCGTTGTCGGCGGCATGTCGTCCCGGTGAATGTACCTTCGTCCCATGCCCACCCTCGACGGGGGACCCAACCGGCTATCGGCATGAATAGTTCTCTTCATGCTCATGATTGCTGAAGAGGGTGTCAAGACGATATTGGCCGGAGTTTGCGAACTTGTTACGTCGCTGGGAAGCCGGCCGTGCCGTCCATGCCGAGGTCGCCCGTTTACCCGGATCGTCATGGACGGGACGGGACTGACGTGCGGAGACGTGCGCGAGATCACCCATGGCGGCGTCCAGGTCGCGATCAGCCCAGCCGCCATGGACCAGGCCCGGCTAGCACATGAGGCGGTCCTCGGCGCCGTCATCTCGCGGCCGGTGTACGGGTGCACCACGGGAGTGGGGGCGGATCGTACCGGCCAGCCCGGTGGAGACGCCGCTGCGCCGGCCGCCCAGTTCACAGGATCGCAGTCGCCGGTGACTGCCAGGTGTCTCTTTCGGTAACCGTTATGTCACTCTCCATTTTGTACAACTGCGCTTGACAGGCCCCAACCAGGAGAGAGACACGATCATCAACCGACCCTGAGGACAGCACGATGAAAGACGACACCGGAGATAACTGGGGCCGACGGCGGGCGTGGCCGGACTTCCCCGGCCCCACCACTAGTGGCGGGGCCGGGCTGCATATCGGCGGCAGTGGCATGAACCCCCGGTCGCCGCAGTTCCAGTCCGCGCAGCAAGCCCGCCAGCCGCTGATGCCTGCACGGCCTGGAGGCGCACCATGAGCGGGACTGTTTCCCAGGGCCGGGCGACCGACCAGCACGCAGAGGCTGCGGAGGCCGGGGGGCCGCTCTGGCGTGGCCGTGGCCGGTGGGTGGCCGCGGGGCTGGCGGTTGTGGTGGTGGTGGCAGGAGTAGCGGCCGCGTGGTATGCCGGGGTGCTCCGTTCTCATGATTCGCCGGGGGGCGGGGCCGGGGGGAGTGCGTATCCGGCGGCGACGGCGATGGTGACCCAGCAGGACCTGTCGTCGCAGACGAGCGTGAACGCGACGCTGGGGTATGCGGGCTCCTACACGGTGACCGGGAAGGGCAGCGGGACGCTGACGTGGCTGCCGTCGCCGGGGCAGGTGATCAAGCAGGGGCAGGCGCTGTAC
>DASQVO010000198.1:0-7371 GCA_035640715.1 Streptosporangiaceae bacterium | reverse complement strand
GCGGTCGCCAGCGGTGCCCGCCTTGCGCTGGCCAGCGCGGAGCGGTCGCTGGAGGCTGCGCTGGCGCGCCGTGCCGAGGCCGAGGCGGCGACCGGACAGGGTGCCGAGGAGCTCAAGGCCGTGCGGGCGCGCGTCCGCGAGCTGGCCACGGAGCTGGATACCGTGGTCAGCACCGCCCACGGCACCGAGATCGCCAGGGCTGAGCACCGGCTGCGCCTGGAGCAGATGGAGGCGCACGCGGTCGATGAGTTCGGCGTGCAGGCATCTGAGCTTGTCGCCGACTACGGCCCGGATGTCCCCATCCCGCCACCGGCGGACGCCGGGGAAGGCCAGCCGCCGTCCGTTTATGATCGTGCCGTCACCGAACGCCGGGCCGCGGCCGCCCAGCGTGACCTCGCCAAGCTCGGGAAGGTCAACCCGCTTGCCTTGGAGGAGTACGCCGCCCTGCAGGAGCGGCATTCCTTCCTCGCCGCACAGCTTGAGGACCTTAAGAAGACCCGCCGTGACCTGCTCACCGTCGTGAAGGAGGTCGACGACCGCGTGCAGGAGGTCTTCGCCTCCGCCTACGCTGACACCGCGCGGGAGTTCGAGCAGATCTTTGCCCGGCTGTTCCCGGGTGGGCAGGGACGGCTCCTGCTCACCGAGCCCGACGACATGCTGGCGACCGGCATTGAAGTGGAGGCGCGGCCGCCGGGGAAGAAGGTCAAGCGCCTGTCGCTGCTGTCTGGCGGAGAGCGGTCTCTGACCGCCATCGCCTACCTGTGCGCGATTTTCAAGGCCAGGCCCTCGCCGTTTTACGTGCTCGACGAGGTCGAGGCCGCCCTGGACGACACGAATCTGCAGCGTCTGCTGGTTATCTTCAACGAGCTAAGGGAGAGTTCCCAGCTCATCATCGTGACGCACCAGAGGAGAACCATGGAGGTCGCTGACGCACTCTACGGGGTGAGCATGCGCGGCGATGGTGTCTCCGCCGTGGTCAGCCAGCGCCTCAGCGAACGTGAGCCTGCGTGAGGCGGGGCGGCTCCGGATGCTGCCCGGCGAGCGGTGCCCAGCCCCCGGGCCCGGTGGCCGGTCAGCGGAGGCCGGTCAGCGCGGCACCCGGGCACCACACCGTCCCCGGCCAGTGCGGTGCCACGCCGGCTCTGAGAGACTATGAACGGTCATGGAAACACTAATCCTCATCGTCGTACTTGCGGTCCTCTTCGTTGCCGTTGTCGTCGAGACGGGCTGGCTGCTGCTGGTCCGGCCGCGCCGCCGCCGCGGGGCTCCGCCTGCCCCGCCGGAGGCACCGCCGCAGGCGCCTGAGGCGCCGGGTGAGGAGGCGGCGAGAGCCGCCCAAGCGGTCATTGCCCCGCCGCCGCCCGCACCGGCTGCACCGGCGCCGCCGCCCGCTCCGGAGATCGAGCGGCCGCCCCCCTCTGCCGGTCGGCTCGTCCGGCTGCGCGACCGGCTGGCGCGCTCGCAGTCCTCAATGGGCTCTGTACTGCTCGGGCTGCTGTCCCGGGACCGGCTGGACGATGAAACATGGGACGAGATCGAAGAGATCCTCATTATCGCCGACGTCGGCGTCGCTCCGGCCCGGCAGATTGTCGACGACCTGCGCACCAGGGTCAAGGTGCTCGGCGTCCGCGATACTGACCAGGTGCGGGAGCTGCTCAGGTCTGAGCTGCTTGCCCAGATCGGTGAGCAGATGGACCGGACGCTCCGCACGGAGCCGGACGGTGGCGTCCCGGCGGTCCTGCTGATGGTCGGCGTGAACGGTACGGGCAAGACCACCACGTGCGGGAAGCTGGCCCGCGCGCTGGTAGGTGACGGCCGGAGCGTGCTGCTCGGTGCCGCTGACACTTTCCGCGCGGCAGCCGCTGACCAGCTGCAGACATGGGGAGAGCGGGTTGGCGCGCAGGTGGTACGCGCTGACCGCGAGGGAGCGGACCCCGCGAGCGTGGCCTTCGACGCGGTGCAGAAGGGTACCGAGCTGGGTGTTGACGTCGTGCTGGTGGACACGGCTGGCCGCCTGCACACCAAGACAGGGCTGATGGACGAGCTTGGCAAGGTCAAGCGCGTGATCGAGAAGCGCACGCCGGTGGATGAGGTCCTGCTCGTCATTGACGCGACCACCGGCCAGAACGGGCTGCGCCAGGCGCGCGTGTTCGCCGAGGTGGTGGCCATCACCGGAATCGTGCTCACGAAGCTGGACGGCACCGCTAAGGGCGGGATCATCGTGGCCGTGCAGCGCGAGCTCGGGGTGCCCGTCAAGCTTGTCGGCCTCGGCGAGGGCCCCGACGACCTGGCGCCATTCGATCCGGCGACGTTCGTGGACGCGATCCTCGCTGGCTAGGGCGGTACCCGGGGCCGTGACGTGACCGGACGGCCCGGTCCCGTGGGCGCGTGGCGAGAAATATCCCCGCGGCTGGGTCATGACCGGACCTGCGCCAGCGGGTAAGCGGAGCCAAGACGGCCAGGAAACGTATACGTAACATATAAAGCGCCGGTTTCACGTTGACGACACATTTTGGCATGCCTCCGGAAACTCCTGCGGCGGAAAGTCATGCCAGGAGACCGAAAGGGTGGTCGTATGAAGCTCGTCACCGCCGTCATCAAGCCGTTCAAGCTGGACGATGTCAAAGCCGCGCTGCAGGCGTTCGGGGTGCACGGCCTGACTGTGGTCGAGGCGAGCGGTTACGGCAGGCAGCGCGGTCATACAGAGGTGTACCGCGGCGCCGAATACCAGGTTGATCTCGTGCCGAAGGTCCGGGTTGAGGTGCTCTGCGACGACGAAGATGCCGATGACCTGATCGGCGTGGTCGTCAAGGCGGCGCAGACCGGGCGGATCGGGGACGGGAAGGTCTGGTCCGTGCCGGTGGACTCCGTTGTGCGCGTCCGCACGGGGGAGCGCGGCCCGGACGCGATTTGATCACTGGCTGATCCGGGGGCCTTGTGACGGTGACCTTGTTGACATCCTTCGCTGCAGATCGTGCCCGCAGGACTACTGAGACGGATCGCTGGCTGGCGAGCATGCTGGGTGCTGAGCCCGGTGTAGCGCTGGTCGCGGTGGGCGGTTACGGTCGCCGCGAGCTGCTACCCGGCAGCGACCTGGACGTGCTCCTGCTGCACGACGGACGTGAAGGCATCGCCTCGATCGCGGACCGGATCTGGTACCCGGTCTGGGACTCAGGGGCACGCCTGGACCACGCCGTACGAACGGTGCCGCAGGCGCGCCGCGTCGCCCGAGCCGACATCAAGGTCGCCCTCGGCCTGCTCAACGCCCGGCACGTCGCGGGTGACCCGAGCCTCACCAGCCAGCTGCGCGAGGGCGCGCTCGAGGACTGGCGGACCGCCGCCCGGACGAGGCTCGCGGAGCTGCGCGACCTTCACGTCGAGCGGGCCAGGATCTTCGGGGAACTCGCGTTCCTGCTCGAGCCCGACCTGAAGGAAGCCAGGGGCGGCCTCCGGGATGTCCACGCGATCCAGGCCGTCGCGGCCGCCTGGGTCGCGTCCGCGCCCGGGCCGCGTGTCCGCGCGGCCTATGAGTTGGTCCTCGACACCCGGCACATCCTGCACGAAATCACCGGGCGGCCCTCGGACCGGCTGGTCCTCGAGGAGCATGATGAGGTGGCCCGCGCTGCCGGGCTGCTCGACGGCGACGCGCTGCTCCGTGAGCTTGCGGGAGCCGCCCGCACCGTGGTGTACGCGGTCGATCACGCATTCAGGCAGGCCGAACGAGCCGCCGGACGGCGGCTGCGTCGGCGCAGGCTGGAACGCCGTCCGCTGGCCGACGGTGTGGTCGAGCAGGACGGCGAGGTGGTCCTGGCCCGTGCCGCCGACCCCGCCTCCGATCCGGTCCTGGTACTGCGGGCAGCGGCCGCCGCCGCCCAGGCCGGGCTGCCGCTCGCCCCGCGCGCGCTGGCGCGGCTCGCTACCTGCCCGCCGCTGCCGGTCCCGTGGCCCGCCGACGCGCGCGATGCCCTGGTCGCCCTGCTCGGCGCGGGGCACGCGGCGATCGGCGTATGGGAGGCACTCGACCAGGAGGGCCTGGTGACCGCCCTGATCCCGGACTGGGAACGGGTGCGGAACCGGCCGCAGCGCAATCCGCTGCACACGTTCACCGTCGACCGCCACCTGGTCGAGACCGCCGCGCACGCGGCGGCCCTCACCCGCGACGTGGCACGTCCGGACCTGCTGCTGCTCGCCGCCCTGCTGCACGACCTCGGCAAGGGGTGGCCCGGCGATCACCGCGTCAGCGGCGAGGTCGTGGCCCGGGACGTTGCCCGCCGCGTCGGCCTTTCCGAAGCCGACGCGGAACTCGTCGCGCGGGCCGCCCGGCACCATCTGCTGCTCCCGATGGTCGCGACACGGCGTGACCTGGACGATCCGGTGACCGTCGAGCAGGTCGCCCGGGTGGTCGGCGGCCGGCCGCTGCTGGAACTGCTGCACGCGCTCGCCGTGGCCGATGGGCTCGCCACCGGGCCGGCCGCATGGAACGACTGGAAGGCAGGCCTCGTCTCCGACCTCGTGCGGAGGGTGGCGGCGGTGCTGGCCGGGGAACCGCCGCCCGGTCCCGCTCCGCTGCGCGAGGACCAGCTCACGCTGGCCGCCAAGGGCGGCCCTGCCGCGGTCATGCAGGGACACGAGGTGACGGTCGTGGCACCGGACCGTCCTGGCCTGCTGTGGCGGGCCGCCGGCGTGCTCGCCTCGCACCGGCTGGCGGTGCGGGGCGCCAACGCAACGTCGGTCGGGCCGACCGCGGTCGCGGTCTTCAGTGTCGTGCCCGAGTACGGTGATCCGCCGGACAACGAGCTTGTCGCCAGTGACCTGCGCCGGATGCTGGAGGGCCGCCTCGACGTCGAGGAGCGCCTCGAGCGGCGGGCACGCGCGGTTCGCTCGCGCGGCGCGGTGGTCGCCCCGCCCAAGGTGACCCTGGTCGATGACGCCTCACTGACCGCGACGGTCGTGGAGGTTCGCGCGCACGACGAGCCCGGGCTGCTATGGCGGATCGGCCGTGCGCTGGGCGGCTGCGGCCTCGACGTGCGAGCGGCCCGGGTCGAGACGCTGGGCGCCGAGGCGGTCGACGTGTTCTACGTCGCCGACGGGGCCGGCCAGCCGTTGACCGTCAAGGGCGCACGGCGGGACACGATCGAGGCGGTACTCGGCGCGCTGGCGGTGTTAGCCCGGGGGGACGACCCCCCGGAGCCCCCCGTCAGCTTTCCCGGGCTGGGGTCCGATACACCGGCCCAGAAAGACAGCCACGACGTTCTCGTTCGGCTAACTTGGGCTCTTCTTTCCTGTCTGCGGCATAGCGGACGGGGGGCGGAGCCGACCGGATAGCCTAGATAACTGGATGTCCGGAGAACCAGACAGGCGGGCAGTCGTGCGGCGCCGGGTGCCTGCCACTAGGTGCGGCAAGTCCGTTGTTCCCGTCATGGGATGCGCAAGGATGGCATAGAACGTGTTCGAAACCCTCTCCGACCGGCTCACTCAGGTCTTTTCCACCCTGCGGGGCAGAGGGCGGCTGTCGGCCGCCGACATCGATGCGACCTGCCGTGAGATCCGCATCGCCCTGCTGGAGGCCGATGTTGCGCTCCCGGTCGTCAGGGCGTTCATCGCCCGCGTCAAGGAGCGGGCGAGCGGCGCGGAAGTCTCAGGCGCGCTGAACCCGGCACAGCAGGTCATCAAGATCGTCCATGAGGAGCTGATCGAGACCCTCGGCGGCGAGACCCGGAGGCTGCGGTTCGCCAAGGTTCCGCCCACCATCATCATGCTGGCTGGCCTGCAGGGTTCCGGTAAGACGACGCTGGCGGGCAAGCTCGCCCGGTGGCTGCGCGAGCAAGGCAACACGCCGCTGCTGGTCGCAGCCGACCTGCAGCGGCCCAACGCCGTCCAGCAGTTGCAGATCCTGGGTGAGCAGGTCGGCGTGCCCGTGTACGCTCCCGAGCCGGGCAACGGCGTCGGTGATCCGGTCGCCGTCGCGCGCCAGTCTGTGGGCGAGGCGCAGCGGCGGCAGCACAACATGGTCGTGATCGACACGGCCGGGCGGCTGGGTATCGACGAGGAGATGATGCGGCAGGCCGCCGCCATCAGGGACGCGGTCCAGCCGGACGAGATCCTCTTCGTCGTCGACGCCATGATCGGCCAGGACGCGGTGGCTACCGCACAGGCGTTCCTGGACGGCGTCGGTTACGACGGAGTCGTGCTCACCAAGCTCGACGGCGACGCTCGCGGCGGTGCAGCGCTCTCGATCACGCAGCTCACCGGACGCCCGATCATGTTCGCCTCGGCGGGTGAGAAGCTCGAGGACTTCGACGTCTTCCACCCTGACCGGATGGCGTCCCGCATCCTCGACATGGGTGACATGCTCACCTTGATCGAGCAGGCGGAGCGCGCCTTCGACGAGGAGCAGACCGCCGCGCTGGCCGACAAGCTGATGTCCGGCGACAGCTTCACCCTCGAGGACTTCATCGAGCAGCTCGCGATGGTGCGCAAGCTCGGGCCGATCGGCAACCTACTCGGCATGCTGCCCGGCGCCGGGCGCAACAAGGAACTGCTCAGCCAGGTCTCGGACAAGGACCTGGACCGGGCAGCGGCGATCGTGCAGTCGATGACCCCGGAGGAACGGCGCAATCCGAAGATCATCAACGGATCGCGGCGGGCGCGCATCGCGGGCGGCTCAGGCGTTACCCCCGGCCAGGTGAGCACGCTCATCACGAACTTCCTCGAAGGCCAGAAGCAGATGCGGCAGCTGCTCGGCGGCGGCGGAATCCCCGGTATGCCGGGAATTCCGGGCATGCGGCGCGCCGCGACCAAGGCGGCCAAGGCCAGCAAAAAGGGGAAGAAGAAGCCAAAGGGCGGCCGTCCGGGCGGCGACCCCCGCCGCGCGGCGGCCAATGCCGCGGGCAACGGCGCAGGCAAGGCCCCGGGCGCCGAACCGAGCGGGGCCGCGACGGCTAGGCCCGGTGGCAGCCGTGGCGGCCTGCCCGGCCTCACCACGCCGAACAGCAATGTGCCCGCGGCGTTCCGCGGCCAGGGCGCGTCCAAGCGCCGCAAGAAGAAGTAATCCCGCTCGCTCGTCCGTTCACTGCGGCGAGGTGGCGCGGACGCTGTCGATGGTGTCGGCGTCGGCCGCGGACTTGTCCGGGCGGAAGCGCACTACCCGGGCGAACCGCAGCGCCAGGCCGCCTGGATAGCGGGGGCTGCGCTGGACGCCGTCAAAGGCGATCTCCACGACGAGTTCCGGCCGGACGTAGACGGTCCACTCGTCACGCCGGTCTTCCAGCCCGAGCAGTTGCTCGGTCTGCCAGGCGAGCATCTCGTCCGTCAGGCCCTTGAACGTCTTTCCGAGCATCACGAAACCGCCGGACGCGGGGTCACGGGCCC
>DASQVO010000197.1:0-2347 GCA_035640715.1 Streptosporangiaceae bacterium | reverse complement strand
GGCGGTTCCCTCACCCGGCCCGGCTCGCAGCCCGTTACCGGCTGGGATCCGTTCACCGAGTTGGAGGACCTGTACCAGCGGATGGGCCAGCTGATGACCGGCGCCTTCGAGGGCATGTGGCAGCCGCTGGCCCGGGCCTGGGCGCCGCTGGCCGGCCTGTCCGAGACCGATGACGCCTACATCGCCGAGGTGGAGCTGCCCGGGGTGCACAGGGACGACATTAGCGTCGAGCTGGCCGGCCAGGAGCTGGTCATCACCGGCGAGTACAAGGACACCGGGGAAGGCCGCATGCTGCGCCGCGGCCGGCGGGCTGGCCGGTTCGAGCACCGGGTGCTGCTGCCCGGCCAGGCCGACCCGGACAAGATCACGGCCACGCTGGCTGATGGCGTGCTGACCGTCACGGTGCCCAAGGCCGAGACCGGCAAGCCGCGGCGGATCGAGATCACCGCAGCCTGACCGGCCGGTCTCGGTACTGCCGCGGCCGCCCAGGTCTGCCGGGCAGGCCCGTATCCACTCTCACTCGCGGTCCTGCCCGGCCCGTGGCCGGCGTGTCGCTGCCGGATATCCGGGAAGAGGCCCGCAAGGATCGGGGCGGCCAGGCGGTCTGCGCCTGGATTCAGGGGCCGGGAAGGACCAGCGAAGGCCTTTGAGTCTGGCTGAAAGCCACCGTATCCGGCCAGAGGTCCTGCGATGGCGGGGAGAAGGACCCTAAACCGGCCGTCACCAGCGGCGGAGGCTGAAGGGACCACCGCTGACCAGGCAAGGGCACAGCAGGCAACCGAGGGAGGTGAGGTCGTGAGCACCATCGACCAGTGGCCGGTTGAGATCTCGCTCAGCGAGGTAGACCGCGAGACCACCGCAGAGGCGCGGCTGATCAAGGCCGACGGCCCCCAGTTGAGTGGCCATGGCGTAGCCCGGCGCAACCCGGATGACCGGGAGGTCACCGAGATCGGTGAGGAGATCGCGGCGGCTCGCGCGCTGTCCGATCTGGCGCACAAGCTGCTCAGCACGGCTGCGGACAGCATCGAGGGCATTACCCGCAAGCGGGCACACCTGCACCTGTGATGCGGCATTGGCCATCCCGGATCGCCGGACGCGGGCCGTGGATGGGCGTGAGATCCATACCGACGTGCTGGTCACGCCCGGCGGGGTGCAGGAGCACTGGTGGCGGCGTGAGGGGCACGTGCTGCATCTGGAAGATCTTGATGCGCTGCTGGACGCCCATCCGCGGCGGCTTGTCGCCGGAACCGGCGGCTACGGCCGGATGCGGCCCGCTGCCGACCAGGAGCGGGAACTGGCGGCGCGTGGCGTGAGCGTTGAGGTGCAGCCGTCGGCGGCCTGGCCTGCACGGGCTCAGCGGTGCGGCATGACGGTGGCCAGACCGACCGGGTTAACGGCGGCGCCGGTCAGGGAGGCCTGGGGCTGGGGTGGCGCCGGCGGGCGGGCAGTGGTGGCACCACTTTCCCGGCGAGGGCGCGCCCGGCGGGGATCACGACGAGTTTCCCGTCCCTGGTGCGGACCGCGAGGGACCCGGCGTCAGCTTGCTCGAGAATGCCCAGCACGTCGGTCATCTGGGTGCTGCCAGCCGGTCCTGGGCGCCAGCGGATCACGACCCGCTTGCCGACATCGGCGCGGGTCAGCCGGACCTCCAGCCGGTACCACATGCCGGTCACCTGCTAGCAGGGCAGGCGGCCTGGGCTGCCGGGCAGGCGGCCGGGCGTTCACCGGCGCAGGCCTTATCTTTGACGTCGATGCACGGCTCGGCGATCACGTTTGTCACGGGGCGGCTCCACCTCCCTTGGCTGGCTGCTCGTTGCGCCTGCCGGGCTTTGGGCGGCGGGTCTGGTCCGCTGGCTGGGCGTCATGCTAGCCGCCGCTGCGGCCGCCAGGGGCCGCGGGCATCCCGGACGGCATGCCGGAACTTCTGCTGCCGTCGCGTTCAGGCTAGCCGCTGCCGGGCTCGCCGCACCAATCACCCCCGCAGGCCTTGTCACGCCGGCATCCGCATGCCAGCTGTGCCTCCATGATCGTGGGCGCACGTCCTTACGCTCCGGCCAGGGCGCGTAGCGACTGCCTGAGCGAGCCCATGGTGGCCAGCACCGCGGTGGGCTCGTAGCCGCAGTACGCAATGCAGTTGGCGCACCGCAGGTCACGCCCGCACCCGAACTTGGCCCAGTCGGTGGTCTCAACCAGCTCCCGGTAGGTATTGGCGCGGAACAACCCGATGACGGCCAGGCCTCGCTGGTCACCAGTCACCCCGGTGCGGATGGAGAGGCCGCGCATCAACAGCAAGCCACGGCCATGCTCGGCGGCTGGGTCGTTGATCACCCGCGGGCCGGGCAATCCG
>DASQVO010000196.1:0-8730 GCA_035640715.1 Streptosporangiaceae bacterium | reverse complement strand
GAGAGGAGGACAGCATCATGGCCAATGAACTGAGTGGCCTGCGCGTGGCCTTTCTTACCGCCAACGAGGGTGTCGAGCAGGTCGAGCTGACAACGCCCTGGCAGGCGGTGAAGGATGCCGGGGGCACGCCTGAGCTGCTGGCTCCCAAGGCGGGTCAGGTACAGGCGTTCAACCACCTCGACAAGGCTGACACGTTCCCCGCCCAGCGCGCCGTCGGGGATGTCAGACCGGACGACTACGATGCCCTCGTCCTGCCAGGCGGCGTGGCCAACCCTGATCAGCTGCGCATGGTACCGGCGGCGGTGAACTTCGTACGGTCGATGTTCGAGGCCGGCAAGCCCGCGGCCGTGATCTGCCACGGCCCGTGGACCATCGTCGAGGCGGACATGGTCCGGGGGCGGACCCTTACCTCCTGGCCCAGCCTCAAGACCGACATCCGCAACGCCGGGGGCAACTGGGTGGACACCGAAGTCCAGGTGTGCACTGGCGGCCCCAACGTGCTGGTAACGAGCCGCAAGCCGGATGACCTGCCGGCGTTCTGCGCCCGTCTCGTCGAGGTGTTCCAGCGGGAGGCGCAACCTGCCTGACCGCAGGCCAAGATGGAGCAGGCTCTGCCCGCCTGAGCATGCAGGCAGGCGATGTGCCGCCGAACTGGAAGCCCGGGCCGGCGATCACGTCGGCCCGGGCTTCGTTATGGGTGCCCCGTCCGGGCGGGTCAGCTGGTGCGCCGGCGGAATGCCAGGGCCGACAGCGCGGCCGACACGATGAGGATGCCGCCGCACCAGGCCACGGCCTGCCATCCGCTCGCGCCGACGTGCGTGCCCAGCAGCAGGCCGCGGAGCGTCTCGATGACCGGCGTCGCCGGCTGGTAGTGGGCGAATCCGTGCAGCCAGGAGGGCATCGTCCGGATCGGCACAAACGCACTGCTCGCGTAGGTCACCATCATCGGCACGAACATCACGGAGTTGGCTGCCTCGGGTGAGAGCAGCAGCCCGGCCGCCGCACACAGCCAGGAGATGGCGAGCACGTACAGCAGCAGGATGCCGGTCACGGCGAGCCAGGCGGCCGGCCCGGCGGCCGGCCGGAAGCCGATCGCGAAGGCCACCCCGAACACGAGGACGGCCGACGCGGCATTGCGCGCCGCGCTGGCCACAACGTGACCGGCGATGACCGCCGCGCCGCTTACGTCCATCGACCGGAAGCGGTCGATGATGCCGCCGGTCATGTCCTGGGCGACGGTCACCGCCGTGCTCGCCGAGCCGACACCGGCGCAGAGCAGCATGACGCCTGGCACCACGTAGGTGATGTAGTGCCTCGTGCCCGTCTCGATCGCACCGCCGAACAGGTAGACGAAGACCACCATCAGCATCACGGGCAGGAACAGTGAGGTCATCAGCCCGTCGATCTGGCGCGTGGCCAGCCGCGCGCTTCGCGCGGACATGGTGAGCGAGTGGCCCAGGGCGACCGTGGTCCTGGCGATGGCGCGGCCCCCGCCGCGTGCCATGGCCGCAGGGCCTGCCGGGACCTGGGTGGCCAGCTCAGACATGTGCGGTCTCCTTTGCGCTCGGGCCGGTCAGGGCGAGGAACACGTCGTCGAGCGTGGCGGCGTGCACGGTGAAGGCGGCCACCAGCCGGCGCCCCGGGTCGATGTCGTCGAGCAGCGCCCGCACGTGCGCGGCGCTGCCGTCGGTGGGCACCCCGAGCGTTCGGGTGGCCGGGTCGCGGAGGGTGGCGCGCTCGCCAAGGCAGCGGGCGGCCTCGGCAAACTCCTCCGGGCCGGCCAGCATGAGGTCCAGCCGCTGCCCGGCGACGCGCTGCTTGAGCTCCGCCGGGGTGCCGTCTGCGACGACGCGCCCGCCGTCGAGCACGGCGATCCGCCCGGCCAGCCGGTCGGCCTCCTCCAGGTACTGGGTGGTAAGGAAGATCGTCACGCCGGAGCCGGCCAGCTCGGTGACCACGTCCCACATCGCCTTGCGGCTGGGCAGGTCCAGCCCGGTGGCCGGCTCATCCAGGAAGATCACCGACGGGCGGCCGACCAGGCTGGCGGCGAGATCGAGCCGCCGGCGCATCCCGCCGGAGTACGTCGCGACCCGGCGCCGGCCGGCCTCGGCGAGCCCAAACCGTGCGAGCAGGTCGTCGGCCCGCCGCCGGGCCTGGTCACCCCGCAGACCGGACAGCCGGGCCATCATGCGCAGGTTCTCCGCACCGGTCTGCAGTTCGTCCAGGGCCGCGTACTGGCCGGTGAGACTGATGCTGCGCCGGACGAGGTGGCGGTCGCGGATGAGGTCGAGACCGGCCACCCGCGCCCGTCCCGCGTCGGGCCGCAGCAGCGTGGACAGTATCCGCACCGTGGTCGTCTTGCCTGCGCCGTTCGGGCCGAGCAGCGAGAACACGCTGCCGCGGGCAACCCGCAGGTCGACCCCGGCGAGGACGCTCGCCGGACCGTAGGACTTCTGGAGGCCGGTCGCCTCGATTGCCGGATCGTCGGCCATGCCTGGATGCTCCTTCACGTCGTGGCGCGCACCGCGCCGGTCCCCGTGGCCGCCTCGTCGTAGCGCTTACCGCCCGCTCTCACGACCGCCACCGTTTTGCGTATGACATACGCATTACTGCGTAAGGTATACGCAGTCTTAGGATGGATGTCAACCCGATGGGAAGCGGAGGCCATGAACGACGACGGCGCACAGCCGGGCATGAGCGAGCAGGAGGGGCTCGGCGCCGCCTGGACTGAGGAGCAAGATACGAGCGAGCTGGAGGGGCGCGGCGTTGCCTGGACTGAGGAGCGAGGAACGAGCGACGAGGGAAGGTGACGCCTCAAGGCGCCCCGGAGGCGAGCGTGAGACAGGGCACGAGCGACGAGGGAAGGCGGCGCCTCAAGGCGCCCCGGAAGCGAGCGGGAGACCAATGAGCGGAGCCGTCTGGGAGCTGCCCGCCAGCATTGAGGCGGCCTGGGGCCTGCGCGAGCGTCCGCACAAGGGCCCGAAACCCGGCCTGAGCCTGAGCCGGATCGTCGAGGCCGGGGTGAAGGTCGCCGAGTCCGAGGGGCTCGCGGCGGTCTCGATGAGCCGGGTTGCCGCCGAACTCGGCTCCGCGCCGATGTCCCTCTACCGGTACGTGGCGGCCAAGGACGAGCTGATCGCGCTCATGGTGGACGCCGTATACGAGCAGGCCCTGGTGCCCGCGGCCCCGGATGGGGGGTGGCGGGACGGCCTGTCGCGGTCGGCGTGGGTCATGCGCGCCGTCATGCATCGGCACCCATGGGTGCTGCGGGCCCCGATCAGCGGGCTGCCGGTCCGCCCCAACGAGGTCGCCTGGTTCGAGCAGGTCCTCGCCTGCCTGCGCGACACCGGCCTCACGGAGGCGGAGAAGGTGTCGGTGATCCTGCTGGTCAGCGGCTACGTCCGGAACGAAGCGGCCACCGGTGCGGACATCGAGGCCGCTGTCCGCTCGTCCGGCGCCAGCCCGGACGAGTGGATGTCCGCCTATGGCCGCCTGCTGGCCAAGCTGGCCGATGCGCAGCGGTTCCCGGCGATCAATCGGTTCGTCGCTTCTGGCGTCTTCGAGAGGTACGACGACCCGGACGATGAGTTCATCTTCGGCCTGGAGCGGATCCTCGACGGTATCGAGGTGCTGGTGCGTACGCGGTCCGCGGCCCCGCCGGAGCAGGCGGAGTAGGGAACCAGGAGCAGGCGGCGCAGCGGGCAGGATCCGGGCAGGCGGAGCAGACAAGGATGCCGAACGAGGACGCGGTGGCCGTGCACGCCGGTGCGCCGCAGCCGGGTCCGGGGCCGGACGCCGCGCCGACGGTCGCGTTCATCATCAACCAGACTCTGGTGCGCGACCCGGAACGATTCGCCCGCCGATGCCGCGCCACGGCGGTAGCACGGGGCTGGGCACCGCTGTTCCTGCCGACCACCCGCGACGACCGCGGCGACGGGCTGGCCAGGCACGCGGCAGGCGCCGGAGCACGGCTCGTCTTCGCCGTGGGCGGCGATGGCACGGTCCGTGCGTGCGCGAACGCCCTGGCCTGCAGCGGCGTCCGGCTGGCGATCGTGCCGCGGGGTACCGCCAACCTTGCCGCGCATGCGCTGGGCATCCCGCACGAGCTCGATGCCGCCCTCGCCGTCGGCTTCGGCGGGCACGAACGCGTGATCGACCTCGGTGTGGCCGAGGGGACGGGCTTCGCCGCGATGACCGGCATCGGCCTGGACGCTGCGGTCGTCGACGCGACCCGGCGGCTGCTGAAGTCGCGGCTCGGGTGGCTCGCCTACGCGGGGGCCGGCGTCGCCCACCTTCACGGCCGACCGAACCAGTTCACGGTGCGCCTCGACGGCGGCGAGCCGCTGGAGCGGCGCGCCCGGTCGGTCGTCGTCGGCAACGCCGGGCTGCTGCCGGGCGGATTCGTGCTGCTGCCGGATGCCAGGCCCGACGACGGCCTGCTTGACGTCGGGATTCTCGCGCCGGCCAGCCTGCCTGGCTGGGCGCGGGTGGGATATCGCGTGCTGATCCACAGCCGGCATGACGACCGCCAGCTCGAGCGCTTCCAGGCCCGCCGGGTGGAAATCAGCGCCGACGCGGAACTGCCGCGCCAGGCCGACGGCGAGATCATCACCCCGGGCCGGTCGCTGACCGTCACGCTGCGCCGGGGCGCGCTCGTCCTCCGGGCTCCCGGAGAAAGCTGACGCGCGGCATCTTCGACCGTGCCGGATGATCAGGCATGCGGCGTCAGCACGCAGGCAATCCGGTGCCTGGCAGCTGGCTAAATAATGGGTATAAAGTCCTCATCAGCTGATCGGGTCCGGGCAGGCGTGCGGATGCGGGCCAGGGCCTGGCTGCCCGGTGGGAGGTGGCGTCATGGACGGGCGTCGCCGCAAGATCATCATGACCGCATCGGCGGTTCTCACCGCGGCCGCGCTGGCGATAGCAGGCATCTTCCTGTTCTCCGGTGGCCGGCCGCCGGCCAGGGTCCGGCCACCGGCCGGGCCCCGGGCTCCCTCGGCGGCGCCGCTGATATCACCGTTCACCGGCGAGCCGGTGCACGCGCTCGGCCCGGTCCTCGCGGTCAAGATCGACAACATCGTGCTGGCCCGGCCGCAGACCGGGCTCACCGGCGCGGATATCGTCTACGTCCTGCCGGTGGAGGGAGGTCTCAGCCGGTTCCTGGCCGTTTTCTCCTCGCATCTCCCGCCGGTCATCGGTCCTGTGCGCAGTGCCAGGGAGGATGACCTCGAACTGCTCCGCCAGTTCGGGCGGCCCGCGTTCGCCTATTCGGGCGCCGCGCCGCACCTGCTGCCGTTCATCCACCGGGCGCGGATCGTGGACCTGTACGCCGGCCTGGCGGGCGGCTATTACCGGTCGGCGGCCCGGGTCGCGCCGTATAACCTGTATGCCCGCCCGGCCCAGCTGGTCGCCGAGGCACATGGCGCCAGCAAGGCGCACGACATCGGCTTCCGGTTCGGGCGAGCGCCTGCGGGTGGACGGGCCACCTCATCCCGTTCGGTGGGCTACCCGGCTGCGTCGTTCACCTTCCGCTGGTCGGCGAAGGCCGGCCGCTGGCTGGTATGGATGGACGGCAAGCCGGCGGGCACCACGGATGACGGCCAGCTCGGTGCGGCCACGGTCGTCATCCAGTACACGACGGTGCGCACCTCGCGATTCCTCGAATATGGCCAGCGGCCGCCGTATGCAGTGAGCACCGGCTCCGGGACTGGCGTCGTCCTCCGCGATGGCCGGGCCTGTGACGTCCGCTGGTCACGCCCGAGCGCTGACAGCGGAACCAGATTCACGACGGCATCGGGCCAGCCGATGACGTTCGCCCGCGGCCCGGTGTGGATCGTGCTCGCCGCCAGGCCATGAGCCGTCCCGCCGCGCCTCAGGCGAGCTCTATGGCGTCGCGATCTCCGGCCGGCGAGCCTTGCTGCTGCCTGACAGTCCGGCTGCTACAGTGGCGCGGCCGAATTGCATCGCGGGTCTTCGCCGAACCGGGTTACGCGGGCATCCGCGCTGGCAACCGCAGCTGTGATGCAGTTGCCGTCTCGCGGGCAAGAAGGAGCCAATTGTGACAGAAGGTACGATTCGCTATCTATCGTACATTACGGTGAAATCCGCCGGGAATCTACCGGCACACGGCGAAGAGTTTGAGGGCCAGGCATAGACAAGAACGCCATCATGGATGAATCATTCAGGAAAGTCACATGTTCGCTATAACTTTGATCGGCTTGACTGATGATGCCGGTTTGACACTCACTACGTAAATTGAAACCATCGCCCCAGCGCCTGGGGGCATCGGCCACTGATCCTGCCAGTGGGCCGAGGGGAGGGCGTGACGTGGCGTTCAGCCACACAAGGGAGGGGACTACGGTGATTCGTGCAGAAGGACCGGGTACCGGGCCACGGGGGCCTGGCTTCGCCAGCGATGCTGCCATGAATGCGGCAGAGTACCTGGAGATCATGCCGCTGGGACTATCGCACCGGATCTACCCGGACGGGCGCGCGGTCGTCACCGTCCACGGCGAGCTGGATGCGGCCACGGCGGATCAGGCTTATGACTACGTCCGCCAGATCATCGACGGGCGCGGCAGGTACATCAGCCTTGATCTGGCCGGGCTGTCCTTTTGTGATGCGCGCGGCCTGCGCGCACTGATGCGAATCGCCGCCCACGCGCGGGCTGCGGGCCGCGAGCTCAGGCTGGTCGCGCCCCGTCCGTCGCTGCTGAAGATCATGCGCATCACTGGGGTGGATGCCAATTTCCCGGAACTCCAGAAGCCCACTGCCCGGCCGGGCATGGCGGGCACCGGCGTAAGTGCCGCCCCGCACCGCTCCGGCGGGCCGGCGGGCACATGAAGCTCGGCCGGGGCAGGCCGCCAGCGCCATAAGCCTGGCCGTGGAGGCACCGGGCTGCGCCGCCGCCACGGCGATGCCAGGTAGCCTTACCGGCCGTGGATGCTGAGATTATCGCGTTCGACGTGTTCGGGACGCTGGTCGACTGGCGGTCGAGCATCACGGCCGAGCTGGCGCGCGTCGGCGGCAGGGCCGGGATCGACGCCGACTGGCCGGCGATCGCGGATGCGTGGCGGTCGCGGTACCGGCCCACGCTCGACCGGGTAGTGGGCGGTGAGCTGCCGTTCCAGCCGCTGGACGCGCTGCACCGCGTGATGCTCGACGAGGTCGCCGGAACCCGCGGCCTGCAGGCACTGGGAGAAGCGGACCGCGACGAGCTGGTCCGCGCCTGGCACCGGCTGACGCCCTGGCCGGACACCGTTCCCGGCCTGGTGGCGCTGCGGGAACGGCACATCCTCACTCCGCTGTCCAACGGCGGGGTGGGCTTGCTGACCAGGCTCGCCCGGGCGGCGGGCCTTCCCTTCGACTGCATCCTGTCCGCTGAGCTGGCCGGGACGTACAAGCCCGATCCGCGCGTGTACCAGCTCGTGCCGGGATACTTCGACGTCCCGCCGGACAGGGTGCTGATGGTGGCCTGCCACCCCGCTGATCTCGACGGCGCGGCGCGGGCGGGCCTGCGCACCGCCTACATACCGCGCCCGCTGGAGTGGGGCCCGGGCACGACCGCACCGCCCCCTCCCCCAGGCACCGACATCGTCGCCGATGACCTGATCGCCCTCGCTGCCCTGCCCTGACCGTGCCGATATCAGTCGCGGGAGGCAGGCTCTCGACCCGCGCGGCCCTCAAGCCGGCAGGAGGGACCGGCATGGACGGCAGCCTGGCGCCGCCGCCCGGCCTAGGCTGGGCGGCGGACCAGCTTTTCGGCCGGGAAGAGAGGGAGAGCAGGCCACGGCGGCAGAGGGGCAGATGGATGGCGGAGGCGGCACATGGATATGGCTAGCGCGCTAGCGCAGCTCGGCGTCACCGACGGCAGCCTCGACGCAGCCACCAGGGACCGGCTGGACCGGGATGGATACGCGGCGCTCCCGGGCGTGCTGTCGGCCGCGCAGCTGGACGCGATGCGGGCGCGGCTGGCCGAGCTGCTCGCCGCGGAGGGCGAGCGAGCGGGCATCGAGGTGCATCAGGAGGCCGGGACCGACCGCCTCGCCGACCTGGTCAACAAGGACCCGGTCTTCGATGTCTGCTTCACCGGCCCCCGGGTGCTGGCCGGAATCTCGCATGTGCTGGGCGAGTTCAAGCTTTCCTCGCTGAACTTCCGCGCCGCGCTGCCGGGCCAGGGCCACCAGGCCCTGCACGCCGACTGGGGCGGGCCAGCCGGGCCCGGCAGCTACCAGGTGTGCAACTCGATCTGGCTGCTGGACGATTTCACCGCCGACAACGGCGCGACCCGCGTGGTGCCCGGCTCCCACCGCCTCGGCGCGCTGCCGCGCGACGCAATGGCCGATCCGGCCGCCACCCACCCCGATGAGGTGAAGCTCATCGCCCCGGCCGGGACCGTGGTCATCTTCAACAGCCACCTCTGGCACGGCGGCACCCGGAACCATACCGGCCGACCGCGCCGCGCGCTGCATTCGTACTTCACCCGCCGCGGCAACCGGCAGCAACTCGACCAGAAGAAGTACCTGCAGCCGGAAACCTTCGCCCGGCTGGGCCCCGCCGCACGGTTCGTGCTGGACGTGTAGGAGGTGCGATGCCGAGTGGCGCGCTATCGGGCCGCTGTGGAGCGGCCATCGCAGCTGAGCTTCAGGGAGGTGGCGGATTTTGTCCGTTCCGGCTATCTCATTCGAGCTGATCACGGTGGAGATGCCCGCCGACACGAACGTCGTCATC
>DASQVO010000195.1:0-5097 GCA_035640715.1 Streptosporangiaceae bacterium | reverse complement strand
GGCTTACCGCTGACGGGCAGCCACGGCGCGATCTTCTCCCACTGCGCATCAGTCAGCTCATGCCCTCCCACCATGCCAGGCCCCTGCCCGGCAACCCGCAAGATCCACCCTCTTGATCAAGATCCATCAGACACGGGCTAGGGTCTCCGCCCCAAACTACGCAGCCGAGGAGCGCGCCCATCCTGGCCGGGGGAAAGGAGATTTGATGAGTTGCCTCATGATCGTGAGAAGCAAACCGGCGGCAAGTGTCTCAGCTATCTGAGGCACCGCAGGTCAGCACTGACGGTGCCGCATGTTCCGTGAGACGGGACACTGGTTGCCCTGTCTCATGGAAGTTGGCCCCAGTCTCACTGAACCTGGCCGAGTCCGGTCGGGTGTCTCACTGAATCTGGTCCCACGGGCCGCCGTGGAGAGCTCAGCGTCTCAATGATTCTGGTCCGCGCGGCCAGGATGCCTTAACGAATTTGGTCCGCGCGGCGTGTCGTCTCGGTGAAGTTGGCCCCGGCCGCCATATCGTCACATGCTATGACCATGCCAGCACATACCGTATTCGAGGTGATTCCTGCCCTTGAGGTGGAGTTCACCGAGAGTATCGGCACCATTCGTCGGGGGTCGATCGCGGAGTTGTGGAGCACTCAGTTTGAGATGACGGATCGGTGGACGCGTCCCTGCTGCTGGCCCGGACTGTGACGCCGGAGCCGATGCGGCCGGGCTGGGCTGAGGCCCTGAGCATGGCCCGCTCGGTACTCCCCCACAGCCGTCTCCTCGAGCTGGACCAGCGGCTGCAGCACGCGGCCGGCGGGGCGAGGTCATCATCCTCAACGCCCGCTCTCCCGGCAGCCGCGCTCATACCGGCGTGCAGGACGGGTCCCGTTTCCTGCCGAATGTGCCGCGAGGAGTGCCAGTCCAGGTGGGGGCATGACCCAGATACGCCAGAAACCCGCCATGAGATGATCTCGGATCGTTGAGTGCCCCGCACCGTCACCCGTTCGGCTCAGTGTCGTTGGTGGTGATGTTGGGTTTCGTCTGGGGGCGGGTGGGTTGTGACCTCGATCGAGAGGACCGCGTATCCGCGGTTCAAGCGGCTGATCACCGCGCATGAGCTGCAGAACCTGATCGAGGATGCCGCGCCCGGGGCGACGGCGGACGGCGCCGGATACGCTACCCACGTCCTGCTCGCGGCGCTGCACATCGATCTCGTCGAGGAGCTGCTCGCCACCGGACGCTCGCCTCATGCGATCCGCCGCGCACAGGCGGCGCTCGTGCGAGCGGTCATGGACGACACTCGGCGCCGCTGGCTAGGCGACGTGGTCAGCGACCTGATGCAGACCCCGGCCGGAGCCATGTACTTCGCGAAGAGAATCTCCGCGTGTGGCAGCACTACGACCTCGGCGGCGGCCATGAACTGGTAGTGCACAGCGCACCCGGCCTGCTGCTGGCGGACGGCACCTCGCTGGCCGATCATCTGCACGACGGCAGCGGGCTCGTCCTCGATCTGGCAGACGATTCCAAGCTGCGAGCAGTGGCGCGCGGCTGGACCGACCGGGTGCACGTGGTGACGACGACATGCTCGCCACCGCCGTACGCCTGCGGGACACCGAACACCTGTCCCTGCGGGAGATCGCCTCCCGCCTGGTGATCCGCACCGGCAAGAAACGCGGCCAGCACCCCTCACCCGCCACCGTCATGCGGATGCTGCGCGAGCAGGACGCCAAGACCGCCGCGGTCTCGGCATCGTAGACGCCCGTCAGGCGTTCAAGATCACCTCATGGCGGGTTTCTGGCGTATCTGGGTCATGCCCCAGGTGGGCGCGTCCGGGGGCGCGGGACAGGTATCGCGGGACGGCGCGAACAACACCGGTGTCGCCGGCGGGCCGGTTTCACGACCTCTGGCTGGATCGGGAACGTGACGGGTCTGACGTGCGGAGGGCGCCTGGGCGGAGCGGGGTGCCGAGCAGCTGGCTGACGAGGGTGCGGTGGGCGGCGTGGAGGGTGCGGACGGCCGCGCGCGTGAGGCCGGGCTTGACGGGTGGGCGACCGCCCCGGGGCCGCCCGGGCTTGGTCGGGATCCACAGGTGGCCAGGATCGCTGCCCTCAAGTTCGGCGATGATCGCCGCCCGGGCACCGAGCCACCGGGTGAGGATCTGCACGGTCGGGCCGCCGAGCGGGCAAGAGCCGTCGGCGAGTTCAACACGCGCTTCGCCGTCCAGGTGCAGGGCGCTGACATTGAGGCGGGCGAGTTCGGGGACGCCCCGGCCGGTGTCGGCGACGAGCGCGGCAAGGGCGGCGGTGCGCAGCGATGTCGCGGCGTTGGCGTGGACGGGCCTGCGGACGGTCAGGTCGTGGAGGAGTCGCTCGGTATCGGCGGGGGTTAGGTAGAAGCCGCGGGCGGGCGGCTGGCTGTCAAGGCGGCCGGGCAGGCCGAGGAATTCGGCGAAGGCGTTGTAGGAGTCGATGCGCACGCGCATCGAGTTGGCATAGGCGGCGGCATCGGGACCGCGGAGAGTGTTGCGGGTGCGGGTCTTGCCTGCGGCCGCATCGGAGAGCCATGCGTCGGCATGCGCGGGGTCCATGAGCTCGCCGACCGTCATCTCGATGGTGCCGGCGGCCTGCTGGGCATGCTGGAGGTACTCGTCGAGGAAGTGGCTGCGGATCCGCCGGGTGATGCCGGCGAACTGGCGGTCGGCCAGATGGCGGATGAATTCGTCAACGGCGTCGCTCGCCGGCGTGCGGGCGTCCGGAGCTGTCATGCCTGAAGGTTATCTCTTCCATCGTGATAACAGCAAGAAGCGCCACTCCCCCAATAGCCCTTCAAAGTGTCCCTGCAGACACGTGGTCCGGGTCGGACCAAACCGAATCGTGCCGGACCGGCCTGATCCGACCCGGACCTTCTGATCACCTGAGGGGTGGGAGCTCGCTTGTTTGGGATGAGCGCTTCTTGCTGTTATCAAATCTGCAAGGCGGGAGAGGAGAGGCAGCTCCATCTCTCCTGCCTTTACCCGGCTTTCCGCGCTGCCGCGCGCGCCTGCTCCAGCTGATCGACGCTGATCGGGCCGGTTCCCGGCAGGCCTGCGGCCATCCACGCCTCTTGCGCACGCGCCGCGTCGCCACCCGCCTCTTGCAGCACTATCTTCTTCGCCGTGGTGTTGGGCACGGTCTCGTCAACGCCAAGATCCATCAGGTGCGCCAACATCCGGACCGACTGGTTCCGCTGCCCTGCCTTCCGCTCGTTATACCGGTAGACCAGCACCCAGCGTCCTTCCAGGGAGCGGGCCCGCTCGATCAGCGCCCGTCCGCGGTCGGTGTCCTTCTGCTCGGTGCGGATCGGCTCACTCTCGCCCGACGGCAGGCGCAACGTGAGCAGCCCACGACGGCTCGATTCCTCGATCTCGACCTTCTCCAGGAACGCGATGAAGGTCCGTGCTGACTCCAGCCGCTCGATGTCCTGCCTAGCCTGCTGGGCGATCAGGTGCAGGTCCACGGTAAGGCCGTGCACCCGGCGGCCCCATGCCGCCTCTTCACCAGGAGGACACGGCCCCGCAGCCTGGGCAGCCGCGATGACAAGGCTGTAGTGGCTGTTGTCCACGCCGCCCATTATCGCCCGCAGGGGCTGGCGTTCGCGGGCGCGCATCTACGGCCTGGAGATCGGCACCTCAGTCGTCACCCTCGAAGCCGCGGCGGCGATCATCCGCGACCGCCTCGCGGGACCCCTGCCCCGGCATTCCGCCGACTCGCAGCGGAATGCCGGAATGCCTGGACAGGACGTCGAAGGCCCGTAGGAGTCACGGGGGCCCGGCATCTGCCCTCCAGGACGGGGCCGACGTCCATGGATACCGGGGCCCGGTTACGGTCGAAGTGGGCGATCTGCGTAACCGTCGGCTCAGCCTACGATGGTTCGAATCCATCACTGCCACCACCTGCTGAAACCGCCTCTGATGACCAGCATGAGCGCGGTCAGAGGCGGTTTCCTTGTGTCCGGCTGGTCCGACCGCATCCAGCTCGTTGCGGCTGGCTGTTCCCAATGCGTTCCCACGGCTCATTGCCGCTTCCAGCATCCGCCAGGAGCGGAGGCCCGCTCCTTCATCGCATCAGGCAGACCAAGCTGACAAGGGCATATCGAGGGCACAAGAGCGCCGGATACGACATGAGCCGCACTGCATCGACCTCATCCGACCGGCACAAGCCTGTGACCTGCACCAGCGACCCTGAGCGACCGCCCTGCGCCTGGTCCCTCCCATCTTTGCAAGCAGGGGGTCAGATCGCGTCTCTGCTGGCACCCAGAACGGGCGAGTTAGCGTCAGCCCTCGGATCGCTGCTCGCCGCCGCGGCCGCCGCCGGGGAGGTCCGCGGTGACGTCGATCCCCTGGAACTGCTGCGCGCGGTGTCCCGCCTGTGCTCGCCGGCCGGCGTGGACCACGCCGGTGACGAACGCATGGTCGCCCTGCTCATTGATGGACTCCGCTACGGAGCCAAGCCGAAGCCCCAGTCCGCCGAGCACTAAGCTCAGTCCCCGCTGAGCGTGATCGTGGCGAGCAGGTCACAGCCCAAGATGCCGTGTTCCAGCAAGGGATCGCCGGAGGCGAGCAACTCGTCAAGCAAGCGTTCCAGCGCGACCTGACCGGACTTGCTCACTGGACCAGCTGTCAATGTGGATTTCGGCGTAGTCGAGGCTGGCCGGGAGCGGCCGGCTGACGGGGTTGGCTGCATGAGCGCCGACGGTCATGCCCCGATCGTGAAGGCGCGGCATCGCCGATACCCTCACCCCGCGAAAGACGCCTCGCCGCCGATCCCGTGCAGGATCAGGGCGTTGCCGCCGCCGAGCACGAACCCGTGCGCGGCCGCCACCTTGAGGGCGACCGTGGCCACTTCCCACTGGAAATCGCTGAACGGCATTACGCGGCTGCAGCGGCGCGGCGCAGAACAGGATGCTGGTCTTCCCAGGCCCGCCGCACGTCCATGGGCAGGAACAGATCCGGCCAGACAGCGACCAGCCTCCCGCCGTTCAGGTAGGCGGTGAGCTCGTCCATCCGGATCGCGTCGCGGAGCACTTTTTCATACATCGACCGGAGCATGTCCAGGTCGCCAAGGTCGAACCTGC
>DASQVO010000194.1:0-9230 GCA_035640715.1 Streptosporangiaceae bacterium | reverse complement strand
GAGCCCGGCTGTCCCGCTGCCGCGCCGGCCGCCTGCTTCGGCGCGGCTGCCGCGCCGGCCGCTTGGTGCGGCACGGCCGCGCCCGGGGCAGCCGATGAGGCACCGGATGAGCCCGATCCCGAGCATCCGGCCAGCAGCAGCGCGGCGATGGCGCAAAGGCCTGCCGTCGCGGCGATCCCGCTCCGTGCGTTTCGCATGCCTTTGAGACGGCAGTCCGGGTGCCATGGTTGCTGCGGGTTGGTAACGAAAGGGTTGCTGCGGGCCGGCGGGGCCGCTGCCGGGGGCGGGTAACAGGCGGCTCCCGGATCTGACACGCTGGAGCACGTGCAGACTTCGGGACATGCGGGACAGGCCGGGCAGGCGGAACGGGCCGAGGGCGACGCCGGCCCCGGGCCGGGCACGCTGCCGCGCGTTGTCATCGTCGGCGGCGGTATCTCCGGGCTAGCCGCGGCGTTCTTCCTGCGTGGCGAGCCGGTCCAGGTCACCGTGCTGGAGGGATCGCCGCGGCTCGGCGGCAAGCTCTCGGTCTCCGAGGTGGCCGGGATCGCCGTGGATGAGGGCGCGGAAGCGCTGCTCACGCGCCGCCCGGAGGGCACGGGGCTGATCACCGATATCGGGCTCGGCGATCAGCTGGTGACGCCGGGAACCACATCGTCGGCCATCTGGACCCGGGGCGCGATGCGGCCGCTGCTGCGGCGCCAGTTCATGGGCGTGCCCGCGGACCTGGCCGACCTGACCCGCTCCGGCGTGCTGTCCGAGGAGGGCCTGGCCCGGGCCCGCGAGGATCTGGATCTTCCTGCCACGCAGCGAAGCGGTGATATGGCCGTCGCCGCCTACGTGGGGGCCAGGTTCGGCCGGGAGCTCGTCGACCGGCTCGTCGATCCGCTGCTGGGCGGCGTCTACGCGGGGCGGTCAGAGGACCTGTCGTTCGAGGCGACGCTACCCCCCCTTGCCGCGGCATCGCGCTCGCACCGCTCGCTGGCGGAAGCCGCGGCATCGCTGCTTCCTGCCCCGGCGCCCCGGCCAGTGCCGGTATTCACCACCCTCGCCGGCGGCCTGGGGACGCTGCCCGCCGCTGTTGCCGCAGCGTCGGGCGCGGTCATCCGGACACGCTCAACGGTCCGTGAGCTTGCCCGCACCGCGAACGGATGGCGCCTGGTGGTGGGGTCCGCCGCGGCGCCGGAAGAGATCCACGCGGATGCCGTCGTACTGGCCATCCCGGCGCGTCCCGCATCCAGGCTGCTTGCCGGGGTGACGGGAGCGCCGGCGGCCGCGCTCAGCAGCATCGATTACGCCAGCATGGCAATTGTCACGCTCGCCTACCCTCGTTCGGCATTTCCGGCAGGGGAGGGGCCGGGGGCGGCGGGCGGCTCCGCGCGCAGCGGGTACCTGGTACCGGCAGTGGACGGGCATGCGGTCAAGGCGGTCACATTCTCGACCGTGAAATGGCCGCACCTCCTTGATCCCGCCAAGCCAGTGGACGTCATCCGCTGCTCCATCGGGCGAGTCGGCGAGGAGGCCCTGCTCCAGCGCGACGACGCTGAGCTCGCCGCGATCGCCGCGGCCGAGCTGTCGGAGGCCACCGGCGTGCGCGGCGCCCCGCTGGATGCCCGCGTCACCCGGTGGGGCGGGGCACTGCCCCAATACAGCGTCGGCCACCTGGACCGGGTCGCGGCCATCCGCTCCGGGGTCGAGGCCCAGCCGGGGCTAGCGATCTGCGGCGCGGCCTTTGACGGGGTGGGGATTCCGGCCTGCGTCGCGACGGCGCACGCCGCCGTCGGCCAGGTGCTCCGCTACCTGCGGACACGCCAGCAGCGCGGCAGATGACCGGTGACTGGGATGGCGGCCGGGCGCCGGGTGGCCCGGGCACGAGTGGTGACCGCGATGACGGACAATAAGGATATGGCTGCGAATGACGACGTGACAGCGGAAACCGCAGGCAGCATGGGCAGCGGTTCCGACCTGGATGCCCTGCGCGCGGAACTCGGCGTGGACGCGCCGGGCCATCAGGAACCCCGTCCGGAGGGCGAGACCCGCAGCCGGCCGAAGGCCCGCGAGCTGAACGAGCTGATCCGGTACACGATGTGGTCGGTGTTCCGGGTGAGGGACCGTGCGGCGCTCGACGGCGCCGTCGGCGGGCCGCAGACTCCCTACGACGCGTCGGCCGGCTCCCCTAGCCGCGACGTGGTGGCCGACGAGGTGGGCGAGCTGCTCGACCAGGCGGCGGGCAAGGGCACCGTGACCCGCGGCTGCTATGACGTCCAGGGACTGCGGGCGGACGCCGACTACATGTTCTGGTGGGTGGCCCCGTCATCCGATGACCTCCAGGAGATCTACGCCCGCTTCCGCCGGACCCGGCTGGGAAGGGCCAGCGAGCCGGTCTGGTCGGCGATGGCGCTGCACCGTCCCGCTGAGTTCAACCGGGGCCACATCCCGGCGTTCCTGTCGGAAGAGGAGCCGCGCGCTTACGTGAGCGTCTATCCGTTCGTCCGGTCCTATGAGTGGTACCTGCTGGATCCGGCCGAGCGCAGGCGGATGCTCGCCGAGCACGGCATGATGGCACGCGAGTACCCGGATGTGCGGGCCAACACGGTCGCCTGCTTCTCGCTGAACGACTACGAGTGGATGCTCGCCTTCGAGGCCGACGAACTGCACCGGATCGTCGACCTGATGCGCCATCTGCGCGGCGCGGAGGCGCGGCGGCACACCCGGGTGGAGATTCCGTTCTTCACCGGCCACCGCAAGCCGGTCCGGGAACTGGTCGCGGCGCTGCCCTGACGCGCCGGGCCGCTCATCCCGCGCCTGGGCGTGACGTCTCGCTTGCCTGCGACGTACCCGGGTCGGGCATGCTTGGAGACGTGGCTGAGGATCTCCGGGTGAACAGCTGGCTGGTGATTCCCGCCGGGGAGCTGCGTGAGCGCTTCTCGCGGTCATCCGGGCCCGGCGGGCAGTCCGTCAACACCGCCGACAGCCGGGTGGAGCTCTCCTTCGACGTCGCCCGCTCGGCGGCGCTCCCGGTATGTGCCAGAGACCGGGCGCTGGAACGGCTCGGTGGCCGGCTGTCCGCGGGCGTGCTGACCATCGTGGCGTCGGAGCAGCGGAGCCAGCTCGCGAACCGGAAGGCTGCCCGCGCCCGGCTGGCGGCACTGCTCCGGGATGCGGTCGCGCCGCCCCGGCGCCCGCGCGTCCCGACCCGCCCCGGCCGTGCGGCACGGGAGCGGCGGGTCGCCGACAAGCGCCACCGGGGCGCGATCAAGCAATCGCGCCGTGTCGATCGCGGCAACGAGGACTGAGCTCTCAGCTGCTGCCCGGCATCGCCGGGAGCCGGCGGCCGTGGACCCTCAGCGGCGGGAAATCAGAGCGCGGGCACGTTGACGACGATGGCTTCCTGCGTTGAGCGGGCGATGACGATCACCGCCTCCGTGTCCGGTGACGGGTTCTCCTCGCGGTGCGGTACGTGCGGGGGGACCCAGACATAGTCACCCGGCTGCGTTTCCAGCCGGACCAGCTCGCCGGTGGCCGGGTCGCGGAATACGAACGCCGGGGTGCCGGACACCACATAGATGGCCGTCTCCGAGTCGCCGTGGTGATGGTCGCCCGAGGAGGTGCCGGGCTGCACCACGGTGCGGCCCATCCACAGTGCCTTGGCCCCGACGGTCCCGCCCGAGATGGCCGCGGACCGCTGCATACCACTCGTCTGCGCCGTATCGTCGGAGAGGTCACCGCCGCGTATCATGCATAGCTCGCCGTTCACCGTGCTCACTCTCTCACGCTGTCCCGGCTGTTCCCGGTTTCCTGTCCAGTACGTTACCTGCCGTACATGCGCGGCCTCTCACCCGGCGCCGGCGTCTCACCCGGTGCCGGCGTCCTCGGCCGGTTCCAAGGTGAGCGAGACCGAGTTGATGCACCAGCGCTGGTCGGTGGGGATGTCGTAGCCCTCGCCCTGGAACACGTGACCCAGGTGAGAATCACACCGTGCACACCGGACCTCTGTCCGCACCATGCCGTGCGACCGGTCCTCGATGAGGACCACGGCGTCGTCATCGGACGGCTGGTAGAAGGACGGCCAGCCGCAGTGCGACTCGAATTTCTCAGCGGAACGGAAAAGCTCGGCCCCGCACGCCCGGCAGCGGTAGACGCCCTCGGTCTTGGTATCGGTGTACTCGCCGGTCCAGGGCGCCTCCGTCCCGGCCTGGCGGAGCACCGCGTATTCCTGGGGCGTCAGCAGCTCGTGCCACTCCGCCTCCGTTCGGACGACCCTATCCATAAGCCTGAGGCTACCTATGGATGTCTTACGGGAAGGCCGGGCCTGTCCGCCTGGGACGTTCGCCGCATGCGGACGTGCGAGGCGTTAATCAGTCGGAACTGTCGGAAACCGGTGCGATACTCGGCTCATGCTGCGGCGGGCTATGAGCGGACGGATGGTCGGGCGGGACGGTGAGCTCGCCCGGATGCTGGGCCTGCTCGATGATGCTGCGTCAGGCCGGGCGGTGGCCGCGCTCGTCAGCGGCGACGCGGGCGTCGGCAAAACCCGCCTGGTCGCCGAGGTGACAGACCTCGCAGCCGAGCGGGGTTTCACGGTGCTTTCCGGCCATTGCGCCGAGCTTGGCGAAAGCGTTCCCTACCTGCCGCTCGCCGACGCGCTCCGCGACGCCACCCGGGCACCCGGCGCCGCGCCCGGGGTCCTCGAGGCCCTTGCCGGCCGGCCGGTGCTCGGCCGCCTGCTCCCAGAAGGCGGCACCGGCCAGCCGGACGGCGGCGAAGGTGCCGGCATAGCGCGCCAGCAGATGTTCGGCGCGGTCCTCGGTCTCCTGGCCGAGCTGGCCGAGATCAGGCCGGTTCTGCTCATACTGGAGGACCTGCACTGGGCTGACACCTCCAGCCGCGACCTCGTGACGTTTCTCAGCAGGGTGCTGCACCGGGAGCGGGTCGCGCTGATCGGCACGTACCGCAGCGATGACCTGCACCGCCGCCATCCGCTCCGGCCGGTCGTCGCCGAGCTGCAACGACTGCCGAGCGTGACCCTGCTGCAGCTCGGCCCGCTCGACCCAGCCGCCCTCGCAGAGCATCTGGCCGCCCTGGCCCAGACCGGTGCGGCCGGGCTCGACGCGACGGCGATGAACAGCATCGTCGCCAGGGCCGAAGGAAACGCCTACTACGCCGAGGAGCTGCTCGCCGCGTCGGCGGACGAGCTTGCCGACGGGCAGGCGCTGCCCGCAGGGCTGGCGGCGCTGCTGCTGAGCCGGGTGGAGCGGCTGTCCGATGCGGCGCAGCGGGTGCTGAGGACCGCCGCGGTGACTGGCCGCCGTGCCGATGATGAGCTGGTGCGCGCCGTTTCGGGCCTGCCGGTGGCCGGCTACGAGGACGCCGTGCGGGAAGCCGTTGCGCAGCAGCTTCTGGTCCCGGACGGCACAGACGGTTACGCGTTCCGTCATGCCCTGCTGCGCGAGGCCGTCTACGCTGATCTGCTTCCTGGCGAGCGGACGCGGCTGCACGCTGCGCTGGCCGCGCTGCTGGCCGACGAGCAGCGGCTGGCCGCCATCCCCGGTACCGCTGCGGAGCTGGCTCATCACTGCCTGGCCAGCCATGACATCCCGGGGGCCTTCTCGGCGTCCGTGCGGGCAGGCGAGGAGGCGGAGCGGCTCGGCGCTCCCGCCGAGGCGCACCGGCACTACGATCAGGCGCTGGCACTTTGGGAAAGGGTGAGTGACCCGGAGAAGCTCGCCGGGATGCCGCGCGGCAAGCTGGTTCTGTACTCGGCGAGCAATGCGGCGGCGAGCGGAGACGTTCCCCGTGCCGTGCACCAGCTCCGCCGGCTGCGCGCGGTCCTCGGTGCCGGACAGGATCCGCTGCTGGCCAGCAGGATCGGTGAGCGGCTCGGCTACTTCCTGCTCCAGCTCGACCGGCATGACGCAATCACCGATGCCGTCGAGGTCACTCGCGAGACCGTCGGCCTGCTGCCGGAGGAACCGCCGACGTGGCAGCGGGCCCGCGCCATCTCGACCTACGCCAACGCGCTCCTTGTGGCGGGAGAGGATGACCGCGCAGCGGAGTGGGCAGAGCGCGGCCGTGCGGCTGCCCGTGCCGCCCGTGCGCCCTGGGTGGAGGCAGACAGCCTTGTCTCACTCGGCTTGATCAGCCAGCGGGAGGGCCGGAACGAGGAAGCGATCGAGCTGTTCACGGCGGCGCACGGCCAGGCGCGCGACGCCAGGGTGCTCGGTGTGGAGCTGCGGACCGCTTTCCACCTCGCACGGGCGCATATGGAGCGCGGTGAGCTCGCCGCAGCCGCTGGCGTCGCCCATGAGGGAGTGCGGCGGGCCGAGGAGACGGGCCTGATCCTGGCGCCATACGGCCTTGACGTGCAGCACCTGCACTTCCAGGCACACTTCGCGGACGGCGACTGGGATCACGCACAGCAGCTCGCCGACGGATTCGCCGTCCGGGTCACCACCCTTCCGGAGGCCCTGCTGTCCGCCATGGCCCTGTTCATCGACGTCGCACGCGGACGGCCTGCGGCGGGGGAGCGGCGGGTGTGGCTCGAGCCGTTCTGGCCATCCGACCACTTCTGCGCCTACATCGCGCGAGGCCTGCTTGCGGAGCGCGCGCTGTGGCAGGGTGACACGGCGCTCGCGCTGGACGAAGCCGCGGCCGCGATCCGTGCTGACACGGAGGTATCTGAGGGCTACGCGCCCTCGGTCATCCGGGTGGCCGCCGTCGGGCTGAGTGCGCGTGCCGACCGCGCTAGGCAGGCGCGGGCGTCCGGGCACGAAGATCGCGCGAAGGCCGAGGTGGAGGCGGCGAGGACCCTCGTGGAGGTGGCGCGTGAAGGCGCGGCCTACCGGCGTCGGCCGAAGTTCGTCATCGGGAACGAGGGACGCGGCTGGCTCGCCCGCGCAGAGGCGGAATGGCGCCGGGCCCAGGGCAAGAACGACCCGGCCGCCTGGGAGGCCGTGCTGGCGGAGTTCGGGCCGGCATTCGTCTACGAAACCGCCCGCGCCAAGTGGCGGCTCGCGGAGGCGCTCGCGGAGGCCGGCGACCGCGAGCGGGCGCAGGATGAGTGGCAGCAGGCCCGGGACATCGCCGGCCAGCTCGGAGCCGCGCCGCTCCGCGCTGCACTCGACGACCTGGCCGTCCGGGCACGGCTGGCCGGGGGAACGGCGCGCCGCCAGCCCGGACCGGACCGGCGCTCCGGGCCCGCCGCCGGAGCTTCTGGCCAGTCAGCGGAACGGTCCAGCGCACTGCCGGCAGCGCAGGCCGCGGAAGTCCTGGCGGCGCTCACGGCGCGCGAGCGGGAAGTCCTGCGGCTCATCGCCGAGGGCCGCAGTAACCGGGAAATCGGCGCGGCGCTTTTTATCACCCCGAAGACGGCGAGCGTGCACGTGTCCAACATCCTCGCCAAGCTCGGCGTCGGCAGCCGGACCGAAGCGGCCGCCATCGCTTACCGCGGGGGGATTTCCTTGCGGCATTAGGCCGAACGGGTGCTGGCGCCCGGTCAGCGCCTCGGGGTCGCGCAGACGGGGTGGCGGCCCTAGTCCAGGATGAGCCGAGAGGGATGGGATGGTGTGTGCCAGAGCCGGTTCCGGGCGGGCACGCCCTTGGTCTCGGTGATCATGTCCCCGCCGGCGCCGAGGTTCACGTCGTACTTGGGGAATGCCGAGGACGCGATCTCGACACGGAGCCGGTGCGGCATCCGGCCATCGACGAAACGATGCCAGTTGATGTGCATCGGGGTGGGCAACCCGGTCGGGATCTCCACGAACGGATCGCTGGGGGTCACCAGGCACATCATCGCGCGCAGCGCCGGAGGCCGCTCCAGCGCGGTCAGCCACTGGATGCGGCCGGAATAGCTGGCCCCGTACGTCGCGACGTCGCCGGTGCACCATTCCTGCTCCGCCACCCAGGCGATGACCTCGGCGCCGTCCCGGCCATCGTTGCGGTACGGCTGGAAAACACCATCGGAGTCACCGCGGCCCCGGACATCGGCAAGCACGAGCGCGTACCCTGCTTTCGCGAAGACGGCACCGCGGTTCGACTGCCGCTCACCGGTCTTGCCATACGGCGTGCGCAACACGACCGCAGGCGCGGGCAGCGACTCGGGCAAGGCCAGATCGGCCGACAGCGTGATGCCGTCACGCAGGGAAATCCGGACATTGAACCGGCGGACCACTCCAGGCTCAGCCACGACATCGGATGCTACCGGCACAGCGGCCGGGAGCATGGGCGGCCACACCCTGGGCCACGGGCGGTGGCAGTATCGGGGCGGCCGACGTTGCGCCGCCGCTGGCTGTTCAGATGGCCGGACGACGCTCGGTGCCGGGCGCGAGCGCTGCCAGGATTTCTCCCGCCCGTGCGGTGGCAGCCTCGTGGTCTACATCGGGGGAACCGACGAAGGGATCCCAGTTGAGGTCGTAAAAGAGCTCGGTCACCCCGCGCTCGGCGAGCCAGTCGGCGTCCGCGCGGATCTGCGCATAGCTGCCGGACAGCAGCAGCCGCTCACCGGTCTCGGGGGAGCGTGCCTCTGCTCCCGCGCGGACCACGCCGCGGCAGATGATCCGTATCCTGTCCGGGTCGCGCCCGGCATCGGCGGCCGCCGTGCGGACGACCTTGATGCTCTCGCCGATCCGGGACAGGTCCGCGCGGCTTGACGTCATCCAGCCGTCGGCGGCCCGGCCGGCGCGTTTCATGGCGGCGAGGGACATGCCGCCGAGGATGACCGGCGGCCCCGGCCGCTGGACGGGCTTCGGCTCCTGCCGCCCGGCCGGAACGGTGTAGAACTCACCGTCGAACCGGCTGACCTCATCGGCCCATAGGGTCCGCAGCACTGCCAGGTACTCCTCGGCGCGCGCGCCGCGCCGCGCCATCGACGCCCCGGTCAGGACGAACTCCTCGGGCATCCAGCCGATGCCCAGGCCCAGGTCCAGCCGGCCGCCGGAGAGCACGTCAACCGTGGTGGCCTGCTTGGCGAGGTAACCGGGCGATATGAAGGGCATGTTGAGCAGCGCGACGCCGAGCCGGATCCCCGACGTGCCGGCCGCCGCGTAGCCGAGGCTCACCATCGGGTCCAGCACGCTCTGATAGACCGGCTCCATGCTGGAGCCCTCCGGCACCAGCAGCCGCTGGAACGTCCACAGCGACGCATAGCCGGCTTGTTCGGCGCGGGCGGCGAAGCTGGCAAGATCCCTGGGCGTGGCCCACGCTCCCGACACCGGGGCCCCGAAACCAATCTCCAT
>DASQVO010000193.1:0-9271 GCA_035640715.1 Streptosporangiaceae bacterium | reverse complement strand
CCGTGGGCGAGCGCTTCGGTGACGACCATGCCGTAGGTCTCCGAGCGCGACGGTGCGACGAGCAGGTCAGCGGTGGTGTACGCATGGCTGAGCGCCGCGCCGGTCAGGACGCCGCTGAGCCGGACGCGATGGTCGTAGCCGAGACGCGTGATACGGGCCTGCAGGTGTTCGACGAAATCCGGGTCGCGGTCGAGCGATCCGGCCAGCACGCAGTGCCAGTCCCGATCAGCGAGGTCGGCGAGCGCCTCGACGAGGAGGTCCTGTCCCTTGTGGCGACTGAGGACTCCGACGCAGATCAGGTGGCCGCGGACGGGCCGGGCCGGGGCAGCGACCCGATCGGCGCCCGGCCGGGCGACGTGCACCCGGCGGGCCGGGATCCGGTATCGGGTCAGGACCTGCCGCCGGGTCCATTCGCTGGTGACGACCACGCCTGCGGCCGCGCGGAGCACGGACCGTTCAGAGCGTTCTGCACCGGCATCGTGGTGCATGTCGGCGGCGGTGCCCAGTGGCATGTGCAGCAGCACCGTCATTCGTATCCGCCCGCTGTGTGGCAGTAGTTGCGCGGCGGCCGACGAGGCGATGAGCCCGTCGATCAGGACGGTCTCACCGTCGGGAATGGCGGACACGACGCGGGCCAGGTCGGCGCGGGCGCCCGAACCGCGTACCGGCCACGCCGCGGCGACGGTCGCGACCAGCACCTCCCAGCCGGCCTCGGCCAGTCCGGCGCAGACCCGCCGGTCATAGATGTTGCCGCCGGTAGGCTGGCCGGGGTTGTCGAATCCCTCGGGGACTATGACGTGAACCCGCACGATGTCCTGATCCTCCATGGCGCCTGCCGCACCGAGCCTGCCTCCTCTTTGCGGTCGAGCTGAATCACACCCGCTGCCAATCCGTCGCACCCCACATTGCGTAATACGTGGAAACAGGGGGGACGGATTGATCCGAGACGACCACTGTCCGCTCGACTGGGCGCGGCGCGGCGCAGCGCGGCCCGGCAGGTGGTCTGCCGGGCCAGTTGTCACCCGCCGTTCCGGACAGGATACGGGATCTGACGTGAGACAGGATCAACGAACACGATTGCTGACGGCGCTGGGGCGGGCGCAGGCGACCGCCTACCCCGCGGGCGAGTATGTGGGCCAGGAGAGCTTCATGCAGGCAGCCGAGATCCGGAGGCTGGCTCACCAGGCCCGGGTCGGCCCGGGCGTCCCGGTGCTCGACCTGTGCTGCGGAGTGGCCGGCCCCGGCCGGATGATCACGGCGGAGTCGGGCTGCCGCTACCTGGGTGTCGATCAATCCGCCAGCGCACTGGCCACCGCCCGGCAGCTGGCCGGGGAGCTTCCCTGCCGCTTCGAGCAGGCTCATCTCCCGCCTCTGCCCGAGGGCCGCTTCGAGGTGGTGCTCCTGCTGGAGACCATGCTGGCCTTCCCCGACAAGGAGGCCATGGTGGGGGAAGTTGCGCGCACGCTGGAGCCGGGCGGGCGGTTCGCTTTCACGGTCGAGGAAGGCCGGCCGCTCACCCGGCAGGAGCAGTCCCGGATGCCCGCCGCCGATACGGTCTGGCCCGTCGAGCTGGCGAAATTGACGGATCTGCTGCGCAACGCGGGGCTGGCCGTGACCTGGCAGCAGGAGTACAGCTCCGCACACCACGCGATGGCGACCGCGCTGCTTCGGTGTTACCGGGCTGATTCAGCTCAGATCGCCGGCCAGATCGGGGAGCAGGCCACCGCCGAGCTGATCACGGCCCATCAGCTGTGGAAGGACTGGCTCGGCAGCGGGCGGGTGCGCAAGTTCGCGATGGTGGCCGAGAAGCAATGACGAACTTCGATGAAGCCTCGATGACCTCCGGCTATGCCCGCTACCTGGCCGCGAAGACGACCGTGGATGACCGGGCGCTCAACGGGCATGTGCTGGCCGAGTTGCGCCGTCTCATGCCCGCGGGTGCGCCGCGGGTGCTGGAGGTCGGCGCCGGGCTGGGGACGATGGCGGCCCGTCTGATGGACTGGGGCGTGGTCGGCACCGGCGAGTACATCCTGCTGGATACGGATCGGCTGCTGCTGGATCATTCTCGCCGGTGGCTGCGCGATTGGGCGGCCGCGCGGGGCCTGCGCAGCGACCTGCTGCCGGATGGGCTGCGGGTCGGTGATCTGCGGGTGCGCCTGGTGCACGCCGAGCTTGGCAGCTACCTGGAGACCGAGCACGGGGCGCTGGCCGATGTGTTGATCGCCAACGCTGTGCTGGACCTGGTGGACGTGCCGGCCATCTTGCCCGGGCTGTTGCGGTTGCTGGTCCCCGGCGGCGTCTACTGGTTCACGATCAATTATGACGGCGAGAGCATCTTCGTGCCCGGCCACCCAAACGACGACCAGGTCATGCAGGCCTACCACCGCGACATGGATGAGCGCGTCCGCTACGGCCGGCCGGCCGGTGAAAGCCGAACGGGCCGCCACCTGTTCCACCATCTGCGGGCTGCGGGGGCACCCGCGCTGGCGGCAGGCTCGTCGGACTGGGTCGTAAGCGCCGGTCCGGATGGGAACTACCCGGGCGATGAGGCTGACTTCCTGCGCAGCATCCTGAGCACGATCCAGGACGCGTTGCGGAGCCGCCAGGACTGGGTGGACCCGGCGGACCTGGCCGACTGGCTGGCCGTGCGCGACCGGCAACTGGCTGCGGGCGAGCTGGTCTACATCGCCCACCAGCTTGATTTCGCGGGCCGGTCGCCCGGCTAGCACCCACGGTGCCGCACCATCAATCCGCGGTGCCGAGGTGCGCCGGACCGGTGTGCCGGTGGGGTTCGGCGGCGCGTTCAAGACTCCGCGACAGCAGATCATGCCCTCCGCGCCGGGCCTTGGCGGTCAGGTAGGCGGCGTTGGTCTCGTTGAGGTGCAGGGCGGTGGGGACCTGCTTGGCAATCGTGATGCCCAGGCGGGCCAGCTGAGCGCACTTGTCCGGGTTGTTGCTCAGCAGCGCGATACGGCTGGCACCGAGCGCGTGCAGCATCTGGGCCGCGCTGGTGTAGTCGCGTTCGTCGGCCCCGTGGCCGAGCGCGAGATTCGCGTCGTACGTGTCCAAGCCCCCATCTTGCAGCGCGTAGGCGTCGAGCTTCTCGTACAGTCCGATGCCCCGTCCCTCCTGGCGCAGGTACAGCACGTACCCGCCGCGCTCGGTGATCCGCTCGACTGCTTCGCGCAGTTGCGGCCCGCAGTCGCATCGCTGGCTGCCGAACACGTCACCGGTGAGACATTCACTGTGCAGGCGCACCAGCGGTAGCTGGGCCATGGCGGGCCGGCCGAGTTCGAGTGCCACGTGCTGCTGCGCGTCGGCCAGGTCGGTGAAGGTGACAACCGTGGCCGTGGTTGAGTAGCCATCGGCAAAACGCAGCGGTATGCGAATACGCCGCCGGATCGCTGCCGCCTGGACCGCCCCGGTCACGGGACGAGCCGTTCGGCCTGGCGCCAGGCCGGGTGCCTCGTGGGCGGCGCCGGATCAGGTCCGCTCCGCCCGCCCGCGTGTTCCCGGCCGCGACGGCGGCGAACGGCGTCCTTCAGCAGCAGGCCCGCGCCTGGGGTGACCGCGGCCAGCATGAGCACCGCATAGACGGTGGAGACCGTGACCCCGTTGGCCGCACCGAGCCCGGCCGCGGCGAAGGCCCAGGCGGCAGCACCCTCCCGCGGCCCCCAGCCGCCGATATTCAAGGGGATCCCCGCGGCGATCTGGATGACCATCAGCAGCGCGATCAGTTCGCCCAGGGGTGCGGTGGAGCCGGCGACCCGGGCCGCGATGACGAACGTCGCCGTGTGCCCGGCGACGACCAGCACCGAGGCCAGCGTGAGCTGCGACCACACGCCCCGGACCAGCAGGCCACGACGCAGGTCAGTGGCAATGGCCCGGGCGGCATGGGCCGGCCGCGACCGGCCGAGACGAGCGGCGACACTCACGACCAGCGCGGCACACCCGACTACGCCCGCGATGCCCCCCAGAACGTAGGGCAGCGCGGGCCGGACCGGAGAGGGCAGGATCAGCAGCACGACGGCGGTCACCACGGCCTGGATGACCTGACCGCACAGCCGTTCCCACCCCACCCCGCGCACCCCTTGCGCGACGTCTCCAGCGCGCCGGCCTTGCGTCACCGCCCGGTTCACGTCGCCGAGAATTCCGCCGGGGAGCACGGAGTTGAGGAACAGGGAACGATAGTAGGCACCCGTCGCGCGGGGCAGGCCGATCTCGGTGCCGAGCGCGCGGACCGCGACCTGCCACCGCCAGGCCGAACAAATTGTGGTCAGGGCAGTGAGCGTGACGGCGGCCACGACCCCCTGCCAGGTGACCGCACGCAGCCCGTCCTCGAACGGTGCCGCGCCCAGCTCTCGCCCGAGAAACAACAGCGCGGTCACGCCTGCGACCAGACGTAGCAACGACGGGCCGAAGCGACGGACGGCCGGACCGATCCGGGCGGGAACTGAGTGCAAGGACGTCACACCTGTTATACGGGCTGATTTAGCAGATAGATTGACCGGCCGCCGGGCAAGCCAAACGTGACCCCGGTACGTAGTACGGGTGGGCTGGCTGTCGTCCCACACGGGGATGACAGCAGATGGTCACGAAACGGAGGCGCAGTGTCCACCATTCGGCCGCCGGAGGTACGGCACGCGGACAAACCCGCGGGCAAAGTCGCGCTGCCTACGATCCGGCTCGCGGCGTTCCTGGGGATGCTCGCCACAGCCGCCCTGCTCGGCGTCGTGTCCGCCGCTGCCGGCCTCGGTGCCGTCGGCTGGATCACTGGCCTGGTCACCGGTTCGGCGGCGGCCGCGCTGCTTGTCACCGTCCGGAGGCGCAGCGACCAGCCGGCGATGTTCCCGGCGGACTGGGTCACCTTGACCCGGATGCTGCTGATCGCCGGGGTCGCGGGCCTAGTTGCCGACTCGTTCGGCCGGCCGGTGTCCGTCACGGCGCTGGTCACCCTGTCCACCGTCGCGCTGGTCCTCGACGCGGTGGACGGGCCGGTAGCGCGCCGGACCGGCACCACCACCCGGCTGGGCGCCCGCATCGACAGCGAGGCCGACGCGTTCCTCATCCTGCTGCTCAGCATCGCCGTGTCCCAGGACTACGGCAGCTGGGTGCTGGTCATCGGCGCCGCCCGCTACGCGCTGCTGCTAGCGGGCTGGCTGATCCCGTGGCTGGCCGCGCCGTTGCCACCCCGGTACTGGGGCAAGGTCGTGGCCGCAGTCCAGGGCATCGTGCTCACCGTCGCCGCATCCGGACTGCTCGACCGCCTCGTCGGGATGATCGCGGTCGCCGCCGCATTGCTGCTGCTGGCCGAGTCGTTCGGCCGCAGCGTGATCTGGCTGTACCGCACCGGCGCCGGCCCGCGCGCCCGCCGGGCAGTGCGGTTTACCATAGCCGCGCTTGCGCTCGTGGTCCTGTGGTTCGCCGTTTTGGCGCCCGACCGTCTCGGGCAGTTCTCCTTCGGCGCCTTTGTCCGCATCCCAATCGAACTGCTGGTCTTGGTTGCTGCGGCGCTGGTGCTGCCGCCCTGGCCGCGACGGATCGTGGCCGCGGTCGCCGGAATCCTGTTCGGCCTGCTCACCCTGGACAACATCCTCAATATAGTGTTCTACGCGGAGCTCGCGCGGCCGTTCAACCCGGCGCTCGACTGGGGCGACTTGGCGCCTGGCATTGGCGTGGTACGCGACGCGATCGGCACCACGCGCACAAACATTGCACTCGTCGCGCTCTGGCTAGGTCTCATCCTGGTCATCGGCGCGATCACCGCTTCAGCGATTCACATCACCACCGTGACCGCCCGGCATCGTCGCGCCGCAGTTCGCGTACTCGCTGCCCCCACAGCGGTCTGGGCGCTGTGCGCGAGCCTGTCACTGCAGCTCGCCCCAGGATTCCCGGTCGCCTCGACCAGCGCCGCAGGGCTGGCCGTTGCGCAGGTACGCGGCATCCAGGCATCGCTCCGCGACCAGCGCCATTTCGAGCAGGCCCTGCACGGCCCCGACCCTGAAGCCAGCGTCCCGGCTTCGGACCTGCTCACCGGACTGCGCGGCAAGGATGTCATCATCGCCTTCGTCGAAAGCTACGGGCAGGTCGCCGTCCAGGGCACGAACTTCTCCGCCGGCGTCGACACCGTCCTGCGCCGGAGCACCGCCTCGCTGGCCCGCGCCGGCTGGTCCACGCAGAGTGCCTGGATCAACGCCCCGGGCTTCGGCGGGGCCAGCTGGTTCGCCCACTCCACCCTGCAGTCGGGGCTGTGGGCCGACACCGGACAGCGGTATAACCAACTTGTCGGCAGCCGCCGGTTCACCCTCAGCGACGCCTTCAACAAGGCTGGCTGGCGCACCGTCTACGACGCCCCAGCTGATAATGTTAACTGGCCGGTCGGCACGTCCTATTACCACTTCGCCAAGATCTACGACCGGCGCAACGTCGGCTACCACGGCCCAACCTTCAGCTACGCCCCGATGCCCGACCAGTACACCCTGGCCGAGTTCCAGCGGCTCGAACTCACCCCTGGCCACAAGCCCGTGATGGCCCAGATCGTCCTGGTCTCCTCGCACTCGCCCTGGGCCCCGTTGCCGGTCATGGTGCCCTGGAACAAGGTCGGCAACGGCTCGATATTCGATCCGATGCCCGCGCGCGGCGAGACCCCGCTCTCCGTTGTGGGCAACGCCAGCAAGGAGCGCCAGGCCTTTGGCAAGTCAATCCAGTACACAATGACTGCCCTCACCTCATGGGTCACCGAGCTCAACGACCCAAACCTGGTGCTCATCCTGCTCGGCGACGAGCAGCCCGGTAGCCCTATCACCCGCCCCGGGGCCAACCACGACGTGCCGATCTCGATCGTGACCCGTGCCCCTTCAGTGCTCAAGCAGATTTCCTCCTGGCGCTGGCAGAACGGGCTGCTTCCTGCTTCCAACGCTCCGCTCGAGCCCTTGGACGCCTTCCGCAATCAGCTCCTCAATACCTTCAACAGCAAAACCCCGGCCCGGGATGCGCCGGCTCAAGGATCCGCCGCAACCCGGGCAGCGGCGGTGAGCGGGACCTCGGGGCGGTGACATCTATGACACTGGGCTGGGATAACCCCACGGCAGATCCCACCACCACCATTCTGCTGAGGCACGGTGATACCCGGCTGTCACCCGAACACCGCTTCAGCGGACAGCGTGACCTCCCGCTCAGCGCCAGCGGAACCCGGCAGGCCAAGGCCGCCGCCCGCCGCCTGGCCGCTGGTGCCCCGATCGACGCCGTGGTCAGTTCCCCACTGCGGCGTGCTGTCGACACCGCCGCCATTGCGGCTGCCGAGCTGGGCCTGACCACAGTCATCGATGATGATCTCCGTGAAACCGACTTCGGTGACTGGGACGGCTTCACCCTGGCCGAAATCCAGCAGCGATGGCCCGCGGACGTGGCACTCTGGCGGCGCGACCCCGAACAGCCCCCGCCGGGCGGGGAGAGCTTCGCCGACGCCGCACGGCGGGTAAACCGGGCCTGTGACCGGCTGCTGCGGGAGCACAGCGGCCAGACCGTCCTGGTGGTGAGTCACATCAGCCCGATAAAGATCCTGCTGTGCCGGGCTCTGGGCGTCCCGCTCGACACCATTTACCGGCTGTATCTCGGCTCCGCCTGCATCAACAAGATCCAGTGGCACGGCCGCGAATTTGCCGCCGTCCACTGTGTCAATGACACCAGCCACCTTCCCTGACTGACTGGTTCAGCCAGCGAGCCGGGCGCGGTATCCGCCAAACGCGACAGCCGTCTCCCACACCCGTACCGCCAAGGTCTCGCCGCCTGCGGCGAGGACGGTGGGCGAGAGACTGTCATACACCCAGCGGGCGAACACCTCGACGGTGACCGCTTCGGCCTCAGCCGGGCGTATCTCCTCCAGGTTGCGGCCATCGACCCGGCTGGTCAGCTCGGTGAGCGCCGCTTCCAGAACATCCAGATCACAGACCATGCCCCGCTCATCGAGCTGCTCACGGTCCACGACGATCTCAATCCGGTAGTCGTGATCATGGAGTTGCCCCTCTGGCCCAGGCATTCCCGGCATGATGTGGAAGGCGCGGACGCTTCGGCTCAGCCCGACTTCACAGGTCACCAGCAGCACTCCTGTCATAGTTGAGAACGGCATGCATCAACCCGGGTTTTCCCTGGTCCACCGCTCGGAACGCCTCGGCGGCGTGGCCAAAGTCGAAGACGTCGGTGCACAGCTGCGCCAACGGTAGTTCGGTCATGAGCGCAACGGTTTCCTGACGGCGCCGGGACCGGGTCCAGGTCCCTGACTGGCGGGCTGGCACGGTGGAGACCTGAGTGCTGCGGATCGTCAGGCGCCGCCGGTGGAAGGCGCCGCCGAGCGGCAGCACCACGGGTTTAGTGCCGAACCACGACGCGATCAGCAGGGTCCCCTCGTGGGCCAGCATGTTCAGCGCCATCGCCGGTGCATCCGGGTTACCGCTGGCGTCAATGACCAGCGGAACCTCCTCCTTCAGCAGTTCCGCTGGTGCTGCGGCGGAGACGCCGACGCTGCTGGCGATGGCGCGCCGCCACTCCTGCGGCTCGGCAATCAGCGGCCGCCACCCGGCGCGCTGCAGCAGCAGGCCGGTCAGGAGCCCGAGCACGCCCGCGCCGAGCACGATGACCTGGTCGCGATAGCCGCTCCCGGCGTCGAGCGTCACTTGCAGCGCCGTCTCGACCAGGGGGAACAAGGTCGCGGCTGCGGGATCGACGGCGGGCAGCGGAACCAGTTCACCAGCCTGCGCCGTGAACACGTCCTGGTGCGGATGGAACGCGAAGACCCTCTGGCCGGACTCCGCTACTTCGCCGACGCATGCATATCCATAGGCGAAGGGGTAGGCGAAAGTGCCGCCGAGCGCGTCGATCGTATCGTCCAGCGCCAGGTCGGCAGGGATCTCGCCGCGGTACACCAGCCGTTCGGTGCCGCCGCTGATGCCGGAGGTCAGGGTGCGGACAAGGACCTCACCGGCTGCAGGCCGCGGTGTGGGCAATTCCCTGATCTCCACACAGCGCGGGGCGGTATGAAACAGCGCGCGGGCCGGTACGTCGCTCACTTGCCCCCAACTCTCTGTACAGGACGATTGGTCAGTCCACCTAGATGCAGGAGCGTAAAAGACTCGGTTTCAAGGTTCGAGGATACCTTCGACGGTGATACCGCCACCGCCGTGCAGCCGTGGTGAAGCCAGAAGAATCCGGTCCGGCAACTGAAGCTCCGAGCACCACGTCAGGGGCCCAGGTTGCGCAGGCTCAGCTCACTGCC
>DASQVO010000192.1:0-15350 GCA_035640715.1 Streptosporangiaceae bacterium | reverse complement strand
GTTGGTGGCTCAGCGGAGCCAGAATCTGCGGCCGCTCGCGCTCGCGCTGGCCTGCGGTATCTGTTACGGCGTCGCGGCCTTCCTGGTCAAGCTCGTGACCGGGGATTTCAGCGGCGGGCTGTCCCACCTGTTTACCAGCTGGCCGATCTACGCCGTCGCGGTGGTCGGCCCGGTGGGCTTCGTGCTCAACCAGGACGCCTTCCAGCAGGGGACCCTGATCGCACCCGTCATGTCGATCATCACCGCGGCCGACCCGCTTGTGTCCATCGCCCTTGGCGTTGTATTTCTGGATGAGAAACTCAATAGCAGCCCGGCGGGGATCGTGGGGGAGATCGCGTCGCTCGTCGTGATGGTCACAGGGATCGTCATCATCGCCCACCATGCTCCCCAGGTCGTACGGCAGCGGGAAGAAGAGGCTGCCAGCTGCCGGGCCACCCCGCCAGTCACGTAACAGCCGTTACGGTTGCCCGCGAGCCCGAGGCCGCTCCCGCCCCACGTCCGCCCGCGGACGGCACCAGGCCGGACGGCCGCGCACGCTCAGTTTCCCGGCAGAGTGAAATGTCCGAGAATCCTCTGGGCGTAATAAGCTTCCCAGGGCTCACCCTGCTGGCCAGCGGTGTATTCCTTGTCCAGGCTGACGAGCAGGTAGACCAGCTCACTGCGGACAGGCTTGACCCCCAGCAGGGCAGGCAGTTCGGACAGGCTGATCAGCCAGTCCGCATACCAGCTGGCCCAATCGTCATCGGCTCCATCCACGATCCGAAAGACACGATGGTGGATCTCGCCTGCCTCATGAAGCAGGCTGCTGATCTGTTCGACCGTAGCCGTCATCTGGCTCCCCCACGTCGGCGCCTTTCGTCTGGCATGGCTCGGCTCCTCTCCGGCCGCGGCCGGTAACAACGGCGATCCCCATGGTCGTGCCGCCGGTATCGGCGCGCCGGCCACCTCATGCCGCACGAGATCCCAGAACGCCCGGACTTTCGTCTTGACCGGCTCGGTTTCCATCCCGAGCACCTTGTAGACGAGCCCGGCATCGTTGGGAAGACGGCTTGCCCCGGCCATGCATTCCGCGCTGGTGTCGGTGCCGGGAATAACCTGCTGGAAGATCTGCTGTGCGTGCCGCCTGGGCGTGATCACGGTTACGTTCGCGAACACATCGAACTTCCCCATTGCCCCAGTCTGGCGTACCGGCTGCTGCCATGGCTCGGCCACGAGTTTCTCGGTGAACAGCGGGGTGCCGTCCGGCCGGGCCGCGGTCAGGGCCGAGGAGTAGAGGTCGAATTCGAAGAGTTCTCCCGGCCCGTGGTGCTTGCGGCCGGGCTGCAGCAGTTCGGCGCTGAGCAGTGTGGCGCTTTCGGCCACCGTGGCCTGGGTGTGTGTGAGGAACCGCGAGTGCCGGTGCGGGATCACCGGGCCGGGCAGGAGTTCCAGGTATGCGTTCTCCGCCAGCGTGAGCCGCTGTGTCTGGGCGGCGAAGTTCGCGTCCATCTGGTGGATCTTTGTGGCTGCCTGGCTCGTGACATGCGCCATCGCGCCGGGGCCGGCCGAGATGGAGATGTCGAAGCGGTCACCTTGCAGGACGCAGCCCGACGTCGTGATGATGTAGATGCACGGCAGCCCCGGGAGATGCTCGTCCCAGTACAGGGCCTGCTGGACGAGCAGGGGTGCTTTCCGGTAGAGGTGCGCGAGGACAGACCGGTCACCCTGGCGGGTGAAGGTCATGTCCAGGACGCCGTTCTTGCCGGGTGCTCCGCTGGGCATCTGCGTGGGCTCGTCCTGATAGGGAGCGAGTTCGGGGGCATCCAGGACGGTCATCACGCGGGCACCTGCGACGGCGCCGCGTCGAAGAGCATGTTGCGCCTGATGAGGGCCACGACGTCGGCGATGCCCTCGCCGGTGAGGCAGTTGGTGAAGACGAAGGGCTTGCCGCCTCGCAGCTTGGAGGAATCGGCCTCCATCACCTCGAGGCTGGCGTGGACGTAGGGCGCGAGATCGGTCTTGTTGATAACGAGGATGTCGGACTGTGCGATTCCCGGGCCGTTCTTCCGGGGGATCTTGTCGCCGGCCGCGACGTCGATCACGTAGATGAAGAAATCGGCGAGCGCGGGGCTGAAGGTCAGGGTGAGGTTGTCCCCGCCGCTCTCGATCAGAACGACGTCGCTGTCCGGGAACCGCTCCTCCATTTCCTCGACCGCGGCGAGGTTCATGCTCGGGTCCTCGCGGACCGCCGTGTGCGGGCACGCGCCGGTCTCCACGCCCACGATCCGGTCCTCGGCCAGCACCCCTTTCAGGGTGCGCTGGACGTGCTTGGCGTCTTCGCTGGTCACGATGTCGTTCGTGATGATCAGGACGCTGCGGCCTGCCTCGATGAGCCGCGGGGTAAGAGCCTCGACCAGCGCGGTCTTGCCGGAGCCGACCGGCCCGCCGACGCCGATGCGGGTCGTCTTCTTCACGTCCACCACCTCAGTTCATGAACATGCGGATGTGCGACCGGACATGGATCGCCGCCAGGATGTCGGCCATGGGCGTGAAGCTCGCCATGTCGGACAGCGATGCGCGGCGGACAGCGGCGTAGTCGCTGGTGGCCGTCTCGTTGACCGCGGCCAGGATCGTCTGCGCCTGCCGGTGGTCGATCCTCATCAGGCGGAGCGCCGCGCTGAGCGTCGTCATCGCGACGCCGTACTGGTGGACGGCGAAGGCGTCGGTTTCCGGCGAGCCGAGTTCGGCGAACAGAACGCCCAGGCCGACGGGGTGGGTGCCCGGCGCGGCGCCGTCCCGCACCCGGCCGAGCCACAGATCGAGCAAAGGCGCCTGCAAGGCGGCCGTGCTCACCTCCGCGAGCTTGCGTCCCATTCGGACCGTCATCGTCCGGGTCTCCTCGCCCAGCTTCCTTTCGAAGACGGCCCGGTCAGCCCGGACGATGCGATCGATATCACGCTCGCGTACGGCGCGGTGGGCCTCCAGCAGCGCGATGCCGTCCGAGGTCGCGGCCCGGTGGGCCGAGGTGAGCACGAACTCGCCCAGCGTGGCGGCGTCGCGCACCACGCCCTCCTGGACCGCTGACTCAAGAGCGTTCGAGAACGAGAAGGAGCCGATCGGCAGGAGAGAGTCCCCGAACTGGAGCACGCGCATCATCCGGGCGATGCTCTGTCTCCCGCTCGCTTCCGGGGCGCCCTTGAGACGCCGCCTTCCCTCGTCGCTCGTCCCTCGCTCCTCAGTCCAGGCGACGCCGCGCCCCTCCAGCTCGCTCATGGGTGTCTCCCGCTCGCTTCCGGGGCGCCCTTGAGACGCCCCTCCAGTTCGTTCACGCCGGTGCCTCACCATGCAGGTGGCGATGTCCTTCGGCGACCCCGAACAGCCGGCGAGCCTCGTGCGGCGTCAGAAACGGAACGACCTCCGCCCCGGGCACGAACGCGTACGTGATGCCTTCGAAGGAATGGGTCTTCATCACCGACGCCATCACCGCCTGGGCCACGGTCAGCGGGACGTAGACCCGGCTGCCCTTGACCACTGCTGGCCAGTGCTGATTGCCGAGGGCGTGCCCGAGTTCCACGCATCTGGCCATCGCTGCCTCCCGCGGCCCGTCCAGGAGCCCGCTGAGGTCGATGATCAGCACGTCCGTGAAGTCGATCCGCGCGACAATCGCGGTGCGGCGCGCCTCGTCCCAGGCCAGGATGTCGCCATCGCGCAGCTGCGTCCCGCGATCGAGAGAGATCGCGATCTCGGCCCCGCCGTCGGTGGCCTTCCGCAGCCGGCTCTTCTGCGCCTCCGCTTGGCCGAGGCGCAGCACGTCGACCCGGGCGCCATTGAGCCGGGCGGGCCAGCCGTCCTCGGTTGCCCGTCCGAGGACGGCATCCACCCGCACGAGCGCCTCGCCGGGACCGGCGCTGGCGTTTCTGATCGTCATAGCCACTTCCCCGGCTAGCTGAAGAAGTAGAGCCGGTTCATGCTGATCGACGTGGCCGGGGGCATGGTCGCGTGCACGCCGTCGGCCTTCACGGCGAACGTCTCCGGGTCGACCTCGATCACCGGGAGGGCATTGTTGCGCACCAGATCGCGCTTGGTGATGGTCCGCGTCCGCTCGACCGGCCTGACCTGCCGTTGAAGCTGGAGCCGCTCGGCCACCCCGGCTTCGTAGGCGGCAGGGGAGACGAAACTGACGCATGTCTGCGGCAGGGCCGAGCCGAAGGCGCCGAACATCGGGCGGTAGCAGACGGGCTCGGTGGTGGCCGTCGACGCGTTGACGTCACCCATCAGCGCCCAGTTGATCAATCCGCCCTTGATCACCAGCTTAGGCTTGGCCCCGAAGAAGGCCGGTTCCCACAGGACCAGGTCGGCCAGCTTCCCCGGCTCGATCGAGCCGATGACGCGGGCCGTCCCGGCGGCGATCGCGGGGTTGATCGTGGTTTTGGCGACATAGCGGAGAACGCGGAAGTTGTCGTTGCCCGCGGCGTCCTCGGGCAGCTTTCCGCGGGCCTTTTTCATCGCGTCCGCGGTCTGGATGGCGCGCAGCCAGGTCTCCCCGACCCGCCCCATCGCCTGCGAATCGCTGGAGAACATGGAGATGGCACCCAGGTCGTGCAGGACGTTCTCCGCCGCGATGGTCTCCGCGCGGACCCGGCTCTCGGTGAACGCCACATCCGAGGGGACCCGCGGGTTCAGGTTGTGCACCACCATGATCATGTCGAACAGCTCGGCCTGCGTGTTGAGGCCGAACGGCAGCGTCGGGTTGGTCGAGCTGGGCAGCACGTTGTCCTCACCGGTGACCTTGAGGATGTCCGGAGCGTGCCCGCCGCCGGCGCCCTCGCTGTGGAAGGTGTGGATCGTGCGCCCGTCGAAGGCGGCGATCGTGTCCTCCACAAAGCCCGCCTCGTTCATGGTGTCGGTATGGATGCTCACCTGCACGTCCATGCGGTCCGCGACGGACAGCGCGGCGCGGATCGCGGCCAGGGTCGCTCCCCAGTCCTCGTGGATCTTGAACCCGGCCGCGCCGGCGAGGACCTGCTCCACCAGGGCGGCCTCGCCGGCCGAGCTGCCCTTCGCCAGCATCCCGAAGTTGACCGGCAGGCCCTCGACCGCGCGCAGCATCATCTCGATGTTCCAGGGACCCGAGGTGATCGAGGTGCCGTTCGACCCGTCGGTGGGCCCGATACCGCCGCCGAAGAACGTGGTGACGCCGTTGCTCAGCGCGGCGTACGCCTGCTGCGGCGCGATGAAGTGGACGTGGGTGTCGATGCCGCCGGCGGTGAGGATGAGCTGCTCACCCGAGATCGCATCCGTGGCCGGGCCGACGTCGAGGCCAGGCATCACCCCGTCCATGGTGCCCGAGTTGCCTGCCTTGCCGACACCGACGATCACGCCGTCCTTGACGCCGACGTCGGCCTTGACCACCCCGAGTACGGCGTCCAGCACGGTCACGTTCGTGATCACCAGGTCGAGCGCACCGCCCTCGCTGGTGAGCTGATTGTTGACACCCATTCCGTCGCGGAGGGTCTTCCCGCCGCCGTAGATCGTCTCGTCGCCGGGGACCCGCAGGTCCTGCTCGATCTCGATATACAGGTCGGTATCACCGAGGCGTATCTTGTCGCCGACGGTCGGGCCGAAGAGCCCGGCATACTCCTGCCGCGAGATCTCCGTCACCGCTTCTGCGCTCCCTTCGGCCTGGAGCCGTGCTCCATAGCCGGTCCCGACTTGAACCCGTACTCTTCGGCCAGACGAACGGCCCGGGTGGCACGCGGGCGGTACGCGCCTTCGACCGGGGCCCAGCCGTCGACAAGGTTGTTGAAACCGTGCACCCGGCGCTTCCCGCCGAAGGGCACCAGGGTGACTTCTTTCTGGTCGCCGGGCTCGAAGCGGACGGCGGTGCCGGCCGCGATGTCGAGCCGGTGACCGAACGCCTGCTCCCGGTCGAACTCCAGGGCCCGGTTGACCTCGAAGAAATGGAAGTGGGACCCGACCTGGACCGGTCGGTCGCCGGTATTCCGCACCGTCAGCTTCAGTCTCCGGCGCCCTGCGTTGATCTCGACGGGCTCCGCTGCCAGGACGTAGCCACCCACCGGAGTACTCACGTCAGCCTCCTTCGTCGCACCGGAGCCGTCACTGGATGGGCGAGTGGACGGTGACGAGCCGGCTCCCGTCGTCGAAAACCGCCTCCAGTTGAACCCGGGGGATCATCTCCGCCACCCCCTCCATGACATCGGCGCGGGTCAGCACCCTGCCGCATAGCGTCATCACCTCTTCCAGCGTCTTGCCCGCGCGTGCGCCATCGAGTGCCGCGGCCGAGATCACCGCGACCGCTTCCGGGTGGTTGAGCTTGAGCCCCTGATCCTTCCGCCTGAGCGCCACCTCGGCGACCATGTAGATCAGCAGCTTGTCGAACTCCCGCGGTGTCAGATGCATGAAGGCGCCTCAGAATCCCGCCAGGCCCTGCGGGCTGTTGTAGGGAATACCCGCGCTGGTGATCTCCTCAAGCCCGCCGTCCGGCTGAATGGCATAGCCCATCAGTTTCGCGGCATTCCCGTAGATCTGGTAGAGATAGGCCCCGTCGGGTGACAGCCAGCAATCGCTCGGGCCGCTGCTAACGACTCCATCGAGCCCCCTGAAGGTGCCATCCCCGGGAACCTTCGGGCACGCGGGATCCTTCGCGATGGAGAGGATGTTGCCGTCGATGCGATAGCTGACGACGTAGCCGTAACCGAAGATCGTGGCGAACGCCATCCGGTCATCCGAGGAGATGGCCAGCCAGCACAGTTCAGCAGGCTTGCCTGGGCTCGTGTCGATCTGCGTGATCGGGCCGGTGGTGACGTTGCCTTCTTCGTCGATGGTGGCCATGGCGAGCCCGTCGCCGACGGCGTACCCGATAACGAAGTGATCGGGCCGGCGGTGCAGGAACTGCGGGTTCCACGGAGAGCCGCCGCCGCCGTCCTGGAACTTGGGCTCGCTGAGCGCGCCGTGTGCGCCCACGGAGAACACGATGAGGCCGTCGGGGTCGGGCGCGTTCGAGGCGATCGAGTGCGGCGTGCCATTCCGCTGGACCCAGAGAATTGGCGTGCCGTCCGGATTTGTGCTGGCTGGCTCGTCAAACGTGGTGCCGACAACAAGGAATTTCTCGTCGGCCGTGAGCGCCACCGTCGTGGCCACCCGGTTGGGCTTATCCGCGGTATTCACCGAATACTGCTCCGGGCGGGGCGTGAGCCTTCCTTCGTCGTCGACCGACATCAGCCGGAGATGGTCGGGGCCGAACGCGTGCAGCACAAAAAGCGTATGGTGCGAAGGGGAATACGCCAGCGCTTTGGCGGTGCCGCTCCGTCCGGCCACGACGTTCCCGGTCCGCTTGGCGTCCAGCAGCACAAGCTTGCCGTCCTGGCCCACAGCGAAGCTGGACACGGAGTTGTCGCCGCCGTTGGTGGCGAACAGGAACCGCCGGTCCGGGGTGAGGATGACGCTGTTGGAGCCCTCGAAGGCGTTCGGTGCGCTTTCCTGGCCGCTGACCGGCTTGAAGGTCCCGGAACCGGCGCCGCCGGTGGGGATACGCTCCATCTCGGTGATCGTCCCGTCCGGAGCCCGGAGATAGTGGATAACGGCGTTCCGGGTCTCGTTCGTCTGCATGTAGAGATGTCCGCCTTGCCGCATTTCACCCTGAGACATCTGTGGCGTCATCTGTGGCATCCCGCTGGCTGACATCTGTGGCGGCATGGATTGTTCGTTCGGCATGCTCATCTCCCCGTGTCCTGCTCCGTTGGACGACAATCTCTGCGGCCAGGAGGACCTTCACATCCCCAGACCTGTTAGTAAGACCTGGTCGCCCAGATCAGCTGAGGCTGGCCAGCCCGTTTGTGTCGACGCAGGTCATGTTGTGTGCCTGCACGAGCACCATGAGGACGCTGCCGCAGGCCGGGCAGCGGACGACGACGCCGGGTGCCTGCAGGTAGACAATGAGCTGAGCCACCAGGCTGCTGGCGCCGCAGGTGCCGCACGTGCCCGTCGCGGTGGTCATCTCCGCGCCGAAGACCTCATGGAGCACGCCGGCGATCGCGTTGCCGTCCAGTGCGTCCATCAGCGTCCTCCTGTTGCCCCGAACCGCTCGGTCTTCACCCGCTCCGGCGGGTAGCCGAGCCCGACCAGCCCGGCCGCGACGGTCTCGACAAAACTGGTGGGCCCGCAGATGTAGGCCAGCGGGCCCGCCGCGGCGGGCCAGGCGACCTGGCCGAGCAGCGCCGCGTCGACCCGGCCCGTGTGGCCGGTCCAGCCGGGCGGCTGGCTGCGGGTCAGCGTGTAGATCACCTCCACGCCGTCGTGGTACTGGTCCAGCTCGCCGCGGTAGATCACGTCCTCCCAGCTGCGGGCCGAGTACAGCAGGCACGCCGGGACGCAGCTGCCGGTGCGCTGGCGGTGCCGCAGGATGGCCCGGAGCGGAACGATGCCCGACCCGCCGGCGACCAGGAACAGCGGGCCGCCATCGCCGGGCTCCCAGATGAAGTAGCCGCCGACCGGCCCGCGCAGCTCCAGCTCGTCACCGGCCCGCAGCTCCCCGGTGAGGTACGGCGAGACCTCACCGTCATCGAGCCGCTCCACCGTGATGGCCACCGGCTCACCCGGCGCCGAGGCGATCGAGTACTCCCGCTCCGCGGTGTAGCCGTCCTCGGCGGTCAGCCGCACGTCCAGGTGCTGCCCGGCACGGTGGCCCGGCCAATCCGGTGGCTGCAGCCCGATCGTGCGGACTGAGTCCGTCTCGCGGGTCAGGGAGGTGACGGTGGCGACCTGCCAGGTCAGTCGCCTGCGTACCGCTGTTCTCGCCATGGGTCCCCATACATGTGATAGCCGTAGGTCTCCCAGAAACCGGGTTTATCCTCATCAAGCAGCTCCAGGCCCCGCACCCACTTGGCGCTCTTCCAGAAGTACAGGTGCGGCACCAGCAGCCGGGCCGGGCCGCCGTGCTCGGGATCGAGGGGCTCACCGTCGTAGCCGAATGCCACCCACGCCGTCCCGCCGGTGACGTCCTCGATCGGCAGGTTCGTCGTATAGCCGCCGTCGCAGAACGCCAGCACGTATCCGGCGTCATGCTCCACCTGGTCCAGCAGCGTGTCCACCGACACGCCCTGCCACTCGGTGTCCAGCTTCGACCAGCGGGTCACGCAGTGGATGTCCGCGGTGACGGTCCCGGCTGGCAGCGCGCGCATCTGCTGCCAGGTCCAGGATTTCCTTGTATCGCCGCCTTGCGTGATCGAGAACGTCCAGTTCTCCAGCGGGGTGTGCGGCGTCGGGCCGGCCGACAGCACCGGGAAGCCGGGGGTCACATACTGGCCAGGCGGCACCCGGCCCGCCGCCTGGCCAGCCGGCAGGCGGCGGCCGCGAAAGCCGCGCGAGACGGGGCTCATCACCAGTCAGCTCCTTTTCTGCTGATCCAGGAAACTGAGTGTCAGCCTCGGTAGTGCCCCGGCGTTACCTTCCGAGTCTGGGGCAGTTGACCAGGCGGACCGGCCTGCGGCATAGGTTCAGCTTCACCGTGCCCCCAGCGGCCCACATCCTCAAGACGGCTAGTTCCGCACAGATGGGGCGAGGATCTCGTATGGCGTTATGGCCGGTCGTGGTGGTGCCTGCCGGCAGCCGGGGCGCGTGCCGTTCAGATCGCATGGTCCTGCTTGTGCAGGACTACCCGACTTGAGGATGTGCGGACGGTGCGGGCGTAGCGAGGCTCAGAGTATGCGCCCGAGCGGTCCGGGCATCGTGTCCGGGCGGTCGACGTCGATCTCGGTGAGAAGGTCATCGGCGCCAACCTTTACGGCGACGGCTACCGGGGCCGGGCCCGGATGGTGGTCGACCTCGACCACGGCTACCTGCTCGGCGTCACCTTCGTCGGCCCGGGCGTCGAGGAACTGCTCCACTCCGCCACCATCGCCGTCGCCGGCCAAGTCCCCGTCGACCGGCTCTGGCACGCCGTCCCCTGCTTCCCGTCGATCAGCGAGGTCTGGCTGCGCCTGCTGGAGGCCTACCGAGGCTAAAAAGCAGCAGGTCGGCGTGCAGCGGGGCTTATCGGCGGCAGAAATCGGCACCGCCCCGCCGGGGCCCTGCCCAGGGAGGTCAGGATGGCAAGTCATGCAAGCGGGCCAGATCCTGCTGAGGAAGCATGGAACACGCTGGGTGGCCCGGATCCCGGGGGCCGGGAGGACGTGCTGGGTGGCGGCCCTGCCCCGGAGGGGACCGAAGATACGCTGGGTGGCCCGGATTCCGGGGACCGGGAGGACGTGCTCGGCGGCCCTGCCCCTGTCCAGAACGGCCATGCTGATCACCGGACATGATGGAATCTCGGTAGACCACGCGCGCGCAGGCGCTAACGCCCCGCGTGGGTATCCCGGGACTGGGACGCGGGCCGGCGCGCGCCTGGCTGGAGAAGCCGCGGCTGGTGGCGCCGCCATGACACTTCCATGCGGGCGCCGCCCAGCGCCGCGGAGTCGCCGACATGCCAGCGACCTCCGGTTGACCGGACGATCGAGTCGGCGATGGCTAGCCCCAGTCCGGCACCCTGGCCCTGATCGGTCGCGCGGTGGAAGCGGTCGAACAGCCGTGGGCGCTCTTTCTCCGGGATTCCCGGTCCGCTGTCCTCAACTGCCAGGCTTACCTTGCCGGCCGCCGTGGTCACCGTGACGCGCACGTGGCCTGCCTGGCCTGCGTAGCGGCACGCGTTGTCCATCAGGACCCCGGCAAGCCGGTCGATCCATTCCGGCGGTGCGCTGATCAGCGCGGGCATGCTCCTGCCGGTGGCCGTCGTGATGGTGATCGAACGGGAGCGGGCGACCGGGCGGAAACGGTCAGCGCAACTATCAGCGATAGTCGCGACATCAAGCGGCTCATTGCCAGGCGGAGGCGGTCGCGAATCGAAACGGGCCAGCCACAGCAGGTCCTCGACGATCCGGCCCAGGCGCTTGCTCTCGCCCTGGATCCTTGCCAGCGAGCCCTGGTATTCCGCCGCCTTCCTCGGGGTGGTCAGGGCAATGTCGGCTTCGGCGCTGATGACGCTCAGCGGGGTTCGGAGCTCGTGTGACGCGTCGGCGGTGAACTCGAGCTGCCGCTGGCGCGATTGCTCGACCGGGGCCATGGCCTTTATGCCGACGGTCAGCGATCCAAGGAACATTGCCAGCAGCAGCAACGGGGCTGCCACGATCTCGCTGTCGAGGAGAACCTGCTCGGTGTGTGTGTTCTCGGACACACTCTCGCCCGCGACGAACCACTGGCCGCCGGTCCGCTTGGCTTCAAGCCGGAAGGCGCTCCCGCCTATCACGGCGCTCACGGGCCAGCCATGGCCGGGGCGCAAGCTTCGCGGAAGCGCCGGAGCGCCCGCGCTCAGCTGCTGAGAATGCCCGTTCGTGTCCACCAGCCACAGGAAAACCGGCGCGACGTCGATGTCATCGTCGTCGTCGCTGTCCTTGTGCTCCATGGTGAGGAGGGCGTAGCGGCTGGCCTCGGCGAGGCGGTCATCGAGCCGGGCATCGGTCTGCCCGGTGAGCCGGGACGCCACCATCAGGTCCAGCGCGGTGACACAGCCCATGTAGACGACGGCGATGACGAGCGTGGCGATGGCCGCAACCCGTGCCGCGTGCGCAAACTGCGGTGGCAAGCGCGGGCGCGGCAGTTTCACGCGCCGATCATCCGGTAGCCGACGCCGCGGACGGTCTCAATCCGCACGCTGCCACCTGCCAGCTTGGACCGCAGGCGGGCGAGATGAACGTCGATGGTGTTGGAACCGAACGCGTCGGCCTCGTTGTCCCACACCTGCTGCGCGATGGACCGCCGGTCCACGACCGCCGGCGACCGGCGCATCAGCATCTCCAGGATGCCGAGCTCGGTGGCGGTCAGCGACGGGCTCTGCTGGCCGATGCGCGCCTCCCGCAGCGCGGGATCGAACTCGAGGTTCCCGACCACCAGCCGGGGCGGCTGGACCTGCGGCGGCCTGCGCAGAAGCGCCCGGATCCGGGCCAGCAGCTCACTGAAGTCGAACGGTTTCACCAGATAGTCGTCCGCGCCTGCGTCCAGTCCCGTGATCCGGTCCGCCGTGGTATCCCGCGCCGTCAGCATCAGGACAGGGGTTGCCATGCGGCGCCGGCGCATGCGCTGCACCACGTCAAGGCCGGATACGCCTGGCATGCGCCAGTCCAGCACCGCTACCGCGTATTCGTAGATCCGGAGGAACCTCAACGCCGTGTCCCCGTCCGGCACCACGTCCACCACGTAGCCCTTTTCCCGCAGGCCGCGCCCGATAACCTCTCCGAGCGCACTGTCATCCTCGGCGACGAGCACCCTCACAGTGACAGAATCTACCTGCGCGGCGTGGTGCGCATGGCCTGCATGCTTGCGCATGTCCTCCTGCCCGACCGCGGGACGTCCCGCCTTATCGTGATAGCCGGCGCCAGACTGGCCGCGGTACCAGTCGCATGATTGCCGCCAGCCCGGCCAGCGGTCGCGGCACCCACAGGGTCTTGGTGTCAGCGGTAAGCGCCGTCGCGACGGCCTTGCCCACGGCCGCCGGTGTCGTGGCGAGGGGAGCGGGGTCCATGCCCGCCGTCATGCGGCCGGTAACGAACCCGGGCCGGACGAGGAGCAGCCGTACGCCGCTTCCATGGAGTGAGTCGGCCAGGCCGCGGGCAAAGGAGTCGAGGCCGGCCTTGGCAGCTCCGTAGACCATGTTGGCTTTGCGTGGCCGCACGGCCGCCACGGACGACAGCACGACGATCGTGCCGTGGCCCTGGGCGCGCATCCTTCCGGCGGCGGCCAGCAGCGTGGTGACGTGCCCGGTGAAGTTGGTGCTGATGAGCACGGCCGCCTGTTGCGGATCCCGGGCAAGTGCCGGCTGCGGGATCAGCACCCCGGCCGCCGAGATCACGACGTCCACGGCGCCGTCGGCGAAGACGTCGCGGATGAATCCGTCATGTGCCGCTGTATCCGTGGCGTCGTAGACATACGTCCGCACCCTGTATGGCAGCGTCTTTCCCGCCGCGGCCAGCGCGGCCTCGTCCCGGCCGGCCAGCAGGATCTCCGTGGCGGGCGGCGCGCCGAGCGCGGCCAGGATGGCCAGGCCGATCTCGCTCGTCCCGCCGAGCAGGAGAATGCGGGCAGGCCGGTCCATGCCGCTCAGCATAGGCCCAGCCGCCTGCCGAGGTCGCAGCAGTGCATTCCGCGCGGATCGCGCAGGTCCGGGGCCTGCGCTCGCTCGCCGGTTTGACGAACGCTCACTGGGCGGCTCCCCACAGTCCGGCTACGAACATCAGCAGCCACGTCAGTTCCAGGAAGACCATCGGAGTATCCCGCGCGAGAAGGTCCTCCACGGGCTTGGCGGTCTTCCGTCCGGTGAGCTGGTCGAAGCGGACGAGCGTCCCCGCGAGCGGGAGCGTGCTCGCAAGATGCCAGCCCTTCATCCAGCTGCTGCCCTCCCCAAGTGCCCAGAGCACATAGGTAAGGATCATCACGATGGCGGTGATCCGCTGGGTCAGCCGCAGGGCGGCCGGCCGGTACCAGCGCATCGATGGCCGGTGCCGGGCCGCGGCGGCGCCGAGCACGGTCAGCTCGGTAAAGCGCTTTGCCGTGGCCACGAGGAGGGCGCCGAGGCTGCATACGAGCAGGAACCAGCCTGACGGCGGCACATGCGTCGCCGCTGCGCCGCCGAGAGCGCGGAGCACAAACCCGGACGCCACGAAGGCCAGCTCGATCACGGGAATGTGCTTCAGCACGAGGCTGTAAAGCAGCGACGAGGCAAGGTAACCGCCGAGGATAGCGGCGAGGAGCGGCTCGCCTATCCAGAAGCCCGCGGCCACGGCGGCGACAACGCACGCTGCCGCGATCGCCAGCGCGTGCGGCTTTGGCAGCTCCCCGGCGGCGATCGGACGGTACCGCTTGACCGGATGGCGGCGGTCGCGGTCGGCATCGAGCACATCGTTGACGAGGTACACGGCGACAGAGGCCGCGCAGAACGCGAGGGCTGCCACCAGTGCGTAAGCAAGCCCGTCGCGGCGGCCGAGCGACGCACCAGCCAGCGGCGCGGCGAATACGAGCAGGTTCTTCGGCCATTGCCGGGGGCGCGCACTGCGGAGCACGGCGAGCGGCCGGCGTGCCCACGCCGGATACGGCGTGGTGGCAGGCTCGGCCGCCCGCCCCATCTCGGGGGCGGGGAGGCGAGTGGTCACCGTGCGTATACCGCCGTGAAGTCGCGGCTGTTGATCGAGTAGTAGCGATTCGCCGGCTGCTGCTGGGTCGGGAGAAGGTTCGTTGGAGTCGGGTTAGCCGAGTTCTTGGATGGGTTGTAGTACATGTACGACATCCAGTACGGGTTGATGTCGAGCTGCATGCCTTCCACGGCCCCGGCCCGCTGCAGCAGGTTGGCCAGCGTCCGAACGGAGAGCGCGGGCCCGTAGACGTAGACGATCCGGCCATCGCGGGTGATCCCGATCCCGGACCGCCAGACATAGTAGCCGCCGCCCAGGGTGGCTCCCCACTGGGACTGAACATTCTGATCCACCGAGGCCGGCACGGCCCCGTGGTCGACGATGAGCTTGAGGTTCTGCCGGACCCCCATGACCTGCGAGGTCATGTGCACGTCACGACCCCATTGGCCCACTGCCACACGGCCGTTCTTGTAGAAGACCAGTGACGCGGCCCCCTGGGTCAGGACTCCCTTGGTCACGCCGTTGAGGTAGAAACCGCCGCCCGCGGCATTCATCTTGAATCCGCCGTTGAAGGTGGCAAGCAGGCCGCGGCGGGTTCCCGGCGGGATCCACGGCGTGGTTCCCCAGTTGCCGGGCCCCGGGTCATTCGAGCCCGGACGGAGCTGGAACTTGAGCAGGCGCTGGTCCATCGACGCGATGCCGGCCACGTAGGACGTGTGTGTGCTGTCCGGTCGCAGGTAGGTGCCGTATATGGCGGGAACGCCCTTGACGCTGGCGAGAACCCGCCACTGGCCTTCGCCGGGCAGCGGCGTCCCGGCCGGCGACGTGAGCCGCGTGGGGACGTCCGCTTTTATGGCGGTGGGTGAATGGCCGGCTCCAGCCGCACCCTTCGGGGCGGTCAGCGAGAACACGGGCTTGCCGCCGACCTTGGGCGGGTTATAACTGAACCATTCGCCCAGGGTGACGATGGGTCCCAGGTAATGGGACCTCGCCCACTCCGCGAGCCGGGCCGCGGTGTTCATGTTGCCCGGCACGGTCAGCGCCTGGCCGACGGACCAGGCGACCCAGCACAGGAAGATGACGAAGGCGGCGAGCACCGCCTTCACGCTCCGGTGCGCGAAGAACCGGCGCATCCGCCCCCGGCGGTAGCGGCGCCGCCTGCCCGCGCCGCCGCCCCGGCCGGGCCCACGGCCCCCA
>DASQVO010000191.1:0-4466 GCA_035640715.1 Streptosporangiaceae bacterium | reverse complement strand
GCCAGGCCACCTTCGGTGAGGATCGCCGGGTGGATTCCGCGCGCGTACTCGCGCAACTCGTCATGCACGCTCGTCAGACCGGCAATCAGGCGGTCAAGCTCGGCGCCGAACTCGGGCGGCACCGCCGCCTGCGCCGCCCGGGGCTGCAGCACGAGCGAGACGAGCCGCTGCTGTGCCCCGTCGTGCAGGTCGCGCTCGATCCGGCGCCTAGTCTCATCGGCAGTCGCGGCAATGCGCGCCCGCGACGCGGTCAGCTCGGCCTGCGCTTCAGCGTTCGCGATCGCGGTCGCGACGAGCTCAGTGAAATCGGCGATGCGGTGCTCAGTTGCGGCGGGCAGCGCATCGGCGTCCGGCGACGCGGCGATCGCGATCCCCCAGAGACGTCCTTCGACGACGATCGGGCTACCGGCGCCTGCGGTGACACCGGCGTCCTGGAAAGCGCGAGCGACCGATCCCGGTGGTCCCTCGAAGCGTTCGGTCCTCGCCGCCACGCCCGTTTGCAAGACCGCTCCGGCAACGTCTTGGCCTGCAACCTTCAGCCGGGTGCCGGCCGGGATGTGCATTCCCGGCCCGCTCCAGCCGCCGACGACAGTCGCGGTGCCGTCGTCTTCGTAGCGAAGCACGTTCGTGATGCTTGCCCCCAACTCCTTCGCGAGCTCTTCCGCCACCGCCGAGAAGACATCGGGTGGCGATGCCCCGTGCGCGACGAGCGTCGCCACGCGCCGCAAAGCGGTCTGCTCCTCCGAGAGGCGTGCCAACTTCAGCGCCGACCGCCGCAACTGGGCCGCCAACTGTCCCACGACGACCGCCGTGACGAGGAAGACGCCCAACGAGACGGCGGCCCGCCAGTCAGTAACCCGGAACGAGTGGGGTGGAGGAAGGAAGAAGTAATCGTAGACCGCAGCGCTCAGGACCGCGGTGAATGCCGCGAGCCCGGTACCCCAGACAATGGCCACCGGCAGGACCACGAGCACGTAGAGCACCCGGAGGTAAAGCGGCGGAACGTGCGGATTGAGGAACGTGAGGAGGGCGCTCAACGCAGCCACCATCGTCACGCTGGCCAGCAGCCCGCTCAGCCAGCGGACGATGGGCGGACTAACCCGGCGCCGTGCCATCTCATCGCTTCCCCTAGCAGAACGCTAACGGATCTGGCTGCCGCTGACGAGTCAGGCATCGGGAAGACAGATGGCCTGGCCATCGTCATGGCCGGGCCATCTGACCTGCGGTTTGTGGGGTGAGCGATGGGATTCGAACCCACGACACCCAGGACCACAACAGAGCACACGGCAGGACAGGGGGCCTGATCCCGGGCGTTTGGGCATGTCAGCAGCCCAGCCAAGGGTGCGATCACCGCACTTGGGCGCACCTGCGCGCGGTCCGCCGCTCCCATCTCGCTCCCAGAATCGGACAGCAGTTGCGGCGTGCTCAAAGGCCACGTGGCCGGGTCGGTGCCCGCCCCTCGCCGTCACGGCTCCGGAGAAGTGGACGGGCCGCACCGCTGCGTCATCGCCGATCCCGGCCACCTTCTCCAGGTGGTCAAGCGCAGCCTGAAGACGCTCCAGTACCAGCCGCACTGATCGGCGGATGCCTCGCCGGGCCAGGGCTCATCATGGCAGTACGTTGATGACCGCTCACTTGACGTCACGAGTTAGTATCGGCAAACTTGCTGCTCAATACCGATTTTCGTGCTGATTGCTGTATATCAGGGGGCCGGGGCAGTGTCGATGGACATGCCGGAACGAGACACCATAGATCATCGTAACGTTGCACGGATCGTCACCAAGTCATCGCTTCCTGATTTATTCTTGGTTCCATCCGCGAACTGGACGTGCTGTTCGACCAGGCGCCGGTCGCCTTGGTCTTCCGCGACCGCGAACTGCGCGCCCAGCGCACCAACGCGGCGTTCCGCCACCCCGGCGGCACGGTGGAATTCATCGACGTACCTCCCGGGGGTAATGCTCGGCGTGGGCCAGAGCCGGTACCCGGCCCTGGAGACCGAACTGCCCCCCGGGCAGCGTGCTCGCCCTCTACACCGACGGGCTCATCGAGCAACCCGGCCAGGACATCGGCACCGGCATGTCCCGGCTCGCCCGCACGCTGACCGCCAGTTCACCACGATCGCTGGACGACCTGTGCGACAGCGTGCTCACCGGCCTCGGCCCCCACGCCGGTGACGACATCGCCCTGCTACTCGCCCGCACCACCGCCGAGACGGCCCGCTGATCCCCCAAGGTACTGCGCGGCACCTCATCAGGCCGCACGGGCCAGCGGACGAATCAGCCAAGACCGGCTCCCGCCTCGCTCCCAGAATCGGACAGGGCACGGCGTCGTCCTGGTCGGGAGGTTGACGGCACATCGACCGTCGCGACCTCCCTGGTTCGTGGCGCGGTAGGGGGCCGCTGTCTCTGGACTCGGGCGGAAGGGAGTGCTCACGGCTCCGGAGGGCACTGATCATCGCCATTCTGACCTGGGAAGACAGGCCTAGATACGTCGCCCTGGGGTGCGTGTGCGTGTGGGGTGTGGGAGTACTAATGGACACCCGGCGGCGGCACCAGTCAGCGCGAGACCCCGGCGTCTGCGTGCGTGCTCTCGACGGTCGGCGACGACAAGAGGGGGGCCGTTCTGCGTAACACGTTGGGCGAAGCGACCCGCCAGATCATCGTGTGACGTCCAGAACACACACATCACACCGCGCATGCGCGCCGAACTCCGGGACGGCCTGCAAGAGCTGTGGGAGGCGTCGCTCGACGAGCGGGTGCGACTCGCGGAGCGCTCCGCAGTTGGCATCTTGGACGATCTTCTGCGGGCCGGTGGGGGAGGCCGGACTAGGTGAAGGCGCCGTGTGCTTCCCGCATACGGCCGTCCTGCGCCGCGCACGCCGATCGCTTCCAGCACGCCCGGTCCTCCTTGCTGGCGGTTTACGCCGTTCGGCACATTTGCGCACATCAAACATCCTGTATGCTCCTGTGACTTCTGGGATCTTTTGCCCAACTTGAGCCCTGTATTGCGCGGAGGAGCGCCCATGCATCCACCCGGCAGACGGCGAACGCTGGCCTCGGCCATCGTTGTCACAGCCGCGGCCCTGCTATCGGTCCCTATGCTGGCGGCGACCGCGTCCGCCGCCAGCACCGGCGCGGCGGCGCCGGCGCCGGCCGCGACCGCGGCCACAAGCGCGGCGACCGCCTCAGCGGCAGCCACGCACCCGCATCCGGCCACCCACCCGACCAAACGCCGCTGCGCCACGACCGTGAAAGCCGGCTTCGCGACCTGCTTCACCATCCAGCGCACCGACGTAGCAGGGCATAAGGGCCTGTTCGCCGCGAACACCGCCCCCGCCGGGTACGGCCCGCCGCAGATGCAGAGCGCCTACAACCTGCCGTCCGCCACGGCGGGAGGGGGCGAGACGGTGGCGGTCGTCGACGCCTACGACGACCCGACCGCGGAGGCGGACCTGCAGGTCTACCGGGCGCAGTACGGCCTGCCGGTCTGCGATACCGCCAACGGGTGCTTCACCAAGGTCGCCCAGGACGGCAGCACGAACTACCCGTCACCGGATCCGGGCTGGTCCACGGAGATCTCGCTCGACCTGGACATGGTGTCCGCGATCTGCCCGAACTGCCACATCCTGCTGGTCGAGGCCAACGACGCCTCGATCGCCAACCTCGGCACGGCGGTGAACGAGGCGGTGACCCTGGGCGCCAAGTACGTCTCCAACAGCTACGGCGGCTCGGAGGACCCGTCGGAGCTCACCGGCGACAGCTCCTATTACAACCACCCGGGGGTCGCGATCACGGCGAGCTCGGGTGACTACGGCTACGGTGTCGAGTACCCGGCGGCGTCGCGGTATGTCACGGCGGTCGGCGGCACCTCGCTGACCCAGGACTCGACGGTGCCGCGGGGCTGGGACGAGACGGCCTGGTCCGGGGCGGGCAGCGGCTGCTCGGTGTATGAGGCCAAGCCGTCCTGGCAGGCTGACACCGGCTGCGCTAACCGCACCGTCGCCGATGTGTCGGCCGACGCCGACCCCAACACCGGGGTCGCCGTCTACAACAGCTACTCCGGCAGCGGCTGGGGCGTGTGGGGCGGCACCAGCGTGGCGTCGCCGATCATCGCGTCGACGTACGCGCTGGCGGGGACCCCGGTCGCCGGGACCTACCCGTCGTCCTACCCGTACGCCGACACCTCGGCGCTGAACGACGTGACCAGCGGGAGCAACGGGACCTGCACCACTACGTACCTGTGCACCGCCCGTCCCGGCTACGACGGGCCGACCGGGCTGGGCACGCCGGACGGCGTGGCGGCGTTCAGCGGCGGCCCGCACGGCACCGTCTCCGGCACGGTCACTGACGCCGCGACCGGCAAGCCGATCGCGGACGCCGAGGTGGACGTCGGCAGCCAGCCGGCCTACACCAGCTCCACCGGCACGTACACCGCGACGGTGCGGGTCGGCAGCTACTCGGTCACCG